>NZ_JADGFW010000019.1:0-128742 GCF_016613355.1 Psychrobacter sp. M9-54-1
TAAATCAGCCTCCGATAAAGTCGGGGCGGTTCATAATGTAGATTATGACTACTTTTCAAACTTACTATCAACTATTAAACGTAAGTTTAAAAAAGCTTTTGGTAAAAATTTAGCTGATAAAACAGTTATTCAAAAAGATAATGACTATGAAGGCTTTGGACTTATAGTAATTCCTAATAGTATAGATTTAGATAGCTAATAATATATTGGTTATTAAACCTCTTACGGAAGCCTTACTATAAGCTCAATCAAAGTTAACCAATCCTGTGAACAGAGCTATTCTCAGACTATAAGGTACTATCTAGCATTTAGACACTGCCTATTTGAGCATAACCAATAAGGTTAAAGTCTACTTTATCGAAAGTAATGAAAACGACTATGGAGTCTAGCTAACCTGCACAGTACTGAGGAATAATTCAAGCGCCATTATTATGTTATCAATATATTTGATGAAATAGTATATATATGTCAGGATAGCAGATGTCGCAGTCGCGCACTCAAAGACTCTCAGCAATTTAACGGGTAATTTTAAGCATAGAATTAAGCAAACCAAAATACAATCACACTATTAACTTCCACAAACCTAATCCTACGGGATTTCAAGGGCTAACAATAATGAGTAAAAGATATACCGACGGTAATATCAAACGTGATTGGGGCTACATGCGTGATATGGCCAGTCAGAACGGTTTGACACTTAGGTATCATAATAAGAAGGGTGAATACCCACGTACCTTCGAGTTAGTAATTGCTCGTACCCCAGTGGGTACGGATTGTATACTTAAAAACTTATCTGTTCCTGATATTGAAGGTATCCTCAGTAATGGTCTGACTATGGAACAAACCATTATAGGTAACGCCATACGATCTAAGAAGTAACAATAATAGATGAGCTATGCTGAAGAAACCGTATAAGTAAACTTGGTAAACTAAGCACAATAATAAGAGTTTACCATGACCAAGAAAATGAGAACTTACAGCACAGAATTTAAAGCAGAAGCCGTCAAGAAGATAGCAGATAATAACGGCAATATCTCAGCGACTGCAAAGCAGCTTGGCATCGCCATGCAAACCTTATCAAACTGGCATAATAAAGCCAATCAAGGCAAGCTTGAAGGGACTGAGCAATATGATCCTGAGCTTATGAGTGCTCTTCAAGAAATAAAGCAGCTCAAGCGTCAGCTCAAAGTGGCTGAAGAGGAGCGCGAGATCTTAAATGAGGAGGGATAAAGCGAAGCACTGCTTCGCCCCGACGCAAGATGAGAGCTATGCTCGAATGAGGCGACGGCGTACTTCGCGAAAAACAGCCCGTAAAGTACGCCTTTATTAAAGACAATCAGCAGATATTTAGCGTCACTACTATGTGCCGTGTATTGAGCGTTAAGCCCTCAAGCTACTACGATTGGCTAAGTCGTGACTTAAGCGAGCAGCAGATACATCGTAATCAGTGCGAGTTACTGGTTAAAGCTGCGCACAGTGAAGCTTGTGAGCGCTACGGCTATGAGCGACTGCACGCAAAGCTGATAGAGCAAGGGCGTGATATTAGCCTATATATGGTTAGAAGTATTAAAGAGCAGCACGGCATTAGATGCCGTCGCCACAAGCGCTTTAAAGTCACCACTGACTCTAATCACAATAAGCTGGTCTATGACAACGTATTAAATCAGCAGTTTGATATGCAAAGACCGAATCAAGCTTGGGTCAGTGACATCACCTACATCTGGACAAAAGAGGGCTGGCTGTATTTAGCAGGCGTTAAAGACTTATACACTAAAGAGCTTGTCGGTTACGCCATTAATAAACGCATGACTGCTGATTTAGTTTGCCGTGCACTCACTATGGCAATCAAGAACAAACGACCTGCCAAAGGGCTAATAGTCCACTCTGACAGAGGCAGCCAGTATTGCAGCCATGCCTACCACAAGATCATTAAGCAGCATCAATTTACAGGCTCAATGAGCGCTAAAGGCAACTGTTATGACAATGCGCCGATAGAAAGCTTCTGGGGTACATTGAAGAATGAGCTGATATATCATAAAGATTATAAAACCAGATTTACAGCCATCAACGATATCATTAGATATATCGAGCTGTACTACAACCAGACGAGGCTTCAAAAGGGCTTGGGCTATAAATCGCCAAGACAGGTGTGGTTTGATTATTATCGTCAGGCTGCGTAATTAAAATCTCCCAAGTTTAACTGTACGGATTTGACGGCAGGGGTCAAGATATCTATTTTTTTGTTCTCTTTGCCCTACTACAGCTCTTTATTAATATCTCTAGGTTAAATAGCAAGTCTGATAAAACGACCTGAAAGTGCTTATTTATTGTTGCGCTACATGAGAGAGTTTTAAGTTGCCATTATAGTTTCTATGTGTGAACTTGCTATTTTTAAGGAAGAAAAATGTTAGAAGTTCGTAGAGGTTTATCGGTCAGAAGTTATGAGAACACTTTTTTTAGAGAGTTTGCCCAAAACCTGTCAATGCTCTTTGAAAGATATGGTTTGAATGGTGTACTTATTGGCAACTCTGTTTGCGCTCATTCTGAGAACCTACAGATTGATGCGCTCTTAGTCGTAAAAAATACAGTCTGCATCATAGATTTTAAAAACTTTGGAGGGACTATAAAACTTCCAGAATCTGATTCATTTGCAACAGAAGCCTGGACTAATAAGTCAAATGATACGATTAAGGGTGGCAGTCATATCAATCCATACAAGCAACTATTCCAACAAAAAAAAGCTCTCACTTGGGTTTATCATAACAGCAAACTTAAGACCGACTTAGGTAAACGCTTTAATCCTTCACATACCAAAAAAATTGTCTGCTTTCATAACCCTATCGTCCTTAATGGCAACATCCCTCCTAAAGATGAGATCGACTTTTTCATTGCCCACAAAGAAAACTACCTAGAAATCATTAAAGATATTATTGACGTAATTGATGAAGAAGTAGATCTTGATAAAGAAGCATTTGAAATTTTCAAAGATATATTCAAAGCTGAGCCTTTTTCTCTAACAGAATCCTATGACGATCCTACTGCAGAAACTCCCATCACAGAACAAACTGAAATTGATAGCTCTACGCTTTTACCTAGCCAGATTCAAGCTCTAGATATAGCAAAACAATTTTTAAATGATAAGGAAGAAAATGTACTAATACTTCAAGGCCCTGTATTCAGTGGTAAATCTTACCTTACCAACTTTATAAAAGAACTAGCATTTAAATCCGGTTTCCCACAAGTTGAATATCTAGCCCCCACCTATAAGGTTATCAAAAATTTACTTGGAGACTGTGATGATTTCAATAGCTTGTATAGCTACATATACGGCGGAAAAAGCAAAAAGGTTACAAGTGATGCTGATAATACAGATGACAATGACATCACATTCCTAGAAGTCGTTCCTATTAAAGAGTGTCATGATGACGATAATACTCTTTACATAGTAGAAGAAGCACACTTAATTTCAAATAGCTTTTCTCAATCTTTTAATAAGCAATTTGGTTCGGGTAGATTATTAGCAGACTTTATAGAGTTTCTTAAACTTAGCGAATCAAATCGTAAAGTAATATTTATTGGTGATACATATCACATTAGCTCAGGTAGTAAAGATGAGTCCTCTCTCAATGTAGATTTCTATGAACCTCACTATGGCTTTAGACCTCAAATATTTAAGATGCCATTATCTCAAGATATTTATGCGGGAAACCTTATTATTAAAGACTTAGTATCAAGCATAGACTCACAAAGTTTTAATAACCTGACCATTGATAATTCTGATGGTGTAAGTCTTTTAAATAAAAAAGAGGTTTCATACAAGGATAAGCTTGTTGGACTCATTAAGGAGAACCTCGATAGTAACTTTAAAATATTAAGTTATAGTAATAAAGCTTGCCATCAAGTTAATGGTTGGATCAAAAAATCAATTTTAAACAATGGTTCTGATCTTGCTATTGATGACCTGCTACTTATTAATAATAACTTTAACGCGCCAATATTGGGTGAGACTCCAAATCAGAACAAAAGAGTTTTTAATGGGGATTTTGCTTGGGTTGATGATATAGACAGCATTAAAACGGAAATTGTACCTATTAAAAACAAGACACCAGTCACGCTAAAATTTAGAGAGCTTCACCTCAGACACTGCGACTCAGGGCAAATATTTAGCGTTTATTCTCTTGAAAATTATCGTGAAGATGAGCTGCTCGATGAAGAGAAACTAGCGCTTACTATCTTAGTGAATATCAAATTAAACGATTATATAAAGCATAACCCTTTCAAAGGGTCAAAAGCTGAGCTTAAAATGCTTGCCTCAGAAGAATACCGTACGCAGAAAAATAGTGTGGCAAAACTAGAAACAGCCTTAGAAAATAAGGAACGCGTCAAAACTAAACTTGATAAAGAAAACATTGAACTAAGAAAAATTGAGAGCAAATATAATAATATTCATAAGCTCTATATCTCAAATAAATTAGCCGCAGATAGCTCTAGTGATTATTTTAAATATTTGAACTGTGCATTTTTACGATTTGGCTGGTGTATGACTGTGCATAAGTCACTATCTTATAAATGGCAACACATCTTATTTGATACTAATCCAGCTAATCGAGGAATAGTAAATGAAGCATATTTTAGTTGGCTATATTCTGGTTTAACTCGTTCAAATAATAAAATAACCTTAATCAACTTCACCACTATTACACCTTTTTATAAAGCAGACATAGTAGATAGAGCTGATACACAGGCTCATGCTCTACCCTATCTAATTATTGATGATTCAATTGAGGTAGTTGAGCCTGATGAATTATCTCTTAATGATAATGAATTTAAATCAATAATAGTTCAGCTGTATAGGTTTGTCGAGAAGCTAGTAAACTCTGAGAAATTAGATATTACCTCAGTTACTCATAACAACTATCAAGAAGTATTTCAAATTACAGATGGTATTAATAGTTCGAAAATAGTATTTTGGTACAATAAGAAAGGGGTTATTAAACATCAAGATCCTACTGGCAACTCAGCAGACTTAAATAAAAAAATTAATGATCTTTTATTAAATTATGAGGGTTTGAAGGATTTTGATCTCCTCAATCTAGGTTGGAGATCTCATTGCTATAAGCTGTTAAATACAAAGCTAAATGAGTACGGATACTCTATTCATTGGATAAACTCAACTAGCTATAAAGACATTATAAAAATTGCTAACGCCGAGTCTTTTGTTGGTGTTGAGTTTAATTACGATGGCGACGGTCTGTTTTCCAAAATAAATATAATAACTAGCTCTGATCAAGATATTAAAAATACAATTGTCACAGCATTACATTCTTTTAAAATTTAGGATTTAAAATGGCTCGTAGCGTAAAATCAGTATTCAAGCAGTCAGCATATCAGTCTGATGGCATGGATAGTAAGAAAGTATTTGCTCTTAGAAAAGAAGGTAAGCTACAAGAAGCTTACAATCTTGCAACCTCTTTATTAAATTCTGATAAAGATGATGAGTGGAATAAAAGAGCCATGGCTTGGGTCTTAGTGGATATCATTAAAATAGAAATTAATAAGAATCTACAAAATGCGATAGCTTTTTTCAACCAATTAATATCTCTAAAAATTCAAGATGAAGTGCTTGAAACACAGATTAAATACTTACAACCTAGGCTAGCGCCCGTAAATAGTGAGATTGAAAAAGCGAGTGCATTAAGTAAAAATGGTAATTATTTAAGTGCCCTAAATCAATTTCGTCAAATTTTTAAAAATAATACTAATCTTTTTCAGGCGCATCATGATGCGTATGGATGGGCTATCTACCGCTATTTAAAGAACGAGTCCGAATCCATCTCATCTATTGAAGTTAAAAGAATACTATTTGAATATAACAACCTTCAGTCTGAAAGACCAAGTATGCTGCACTCTCAGATACTTGCGTTTGTGATGTACTACAGTCGCTCACATCAGGGTATTGATATTTACAGGTATTTCTTAAGTTGGAATCCTGCTTATCTTAGTCAAGAAGATGTAAGACCAAGTGAGTACCAAGGAAAGGTGACGGCTGCACTCTTAGAACGGCTTGGCAAGGAATTAGTCAACTCGCCCTCTGTTATTGACTTCAACGATCTTGATAGGCGAATAAAGATACCACACAACATATCGTTGATAGACAGTTACCGTGAAAGTGTTTTTTGGTTGGCTATCAATGCCAATAAAGAAAATCGGTTGCATGACTTGTGGAATATCTTAGATGGTTATGTCAGTAACTACTCAGGCTATGGCTCAGGTAAATGGCATTCGGACATACTTGGGTTAGCCGAAAGAACAATGGTTGAAACTCAAGCATGGCGATTCCCTAGTTTCCTACAGCGATGGGGTGTACAAAACTTTCAGAGAGAAGATTGGGTTAGAGGTGTATATAACGACAAACCTACTAAATCATTGGTTGAAAAAGTACTAAGTAAGTTGGTTGAGTCAATTAAGGACAATAAAAACCCAAACGAGATACGCTGGATGCAGCCACTATTTGAGAAAGCATCTATTCATTATGATAAAGATATTTGGGCGTTAAGAAACTACGCTATGTTCTTAATCAAAATGGGTGAAACCGATAAAGCCATTCAATTATATAAAGATATTCTATTAAGCCTTAACGATCAGGCTTATGCTTGGCATGAACTCGCTAAATTATTGCAGGCAAGTGAGCCAAAACTTGCGATATCCATGCTTTGTATGGCGGTGAGCAAACAACCCAAGGAGGATTTTCTGGGTGACATTAGGCTGAACTTAGCGATGCTGTTTATCAATCAGCAGAGTTTAGGTGAGGCAAAAAGGGAATTAGAAACCTATGAGAGCCATCGGAAAGTCAAAGAATGGAAGGTATCGCAAGAATTTAATAAATTGATGCCTGGCTTGTCCGAAGTAACCGCTTTGGATTACGACAGAAATTACTATAGAAAAAATACTGAGCTTGCTGAGAGTTATATCTACAAAGATATTGCGTGGCAAGACTTCCTAGTGTTTCAGGCTTGGACAAGTACCAAGAACGACAAGAGCGATGAAATGATTGCGGTGAGTAACTTACAAGATATTGAGATAGTCATTAAAAGTCGTCGATTTAAAGCACTAAGAAACACCAAGATTAACGATGTAATCAAATGCAAGGTTTACTACGATAAAGCCAAGGAACGTCATACTGCAGTCTTGGTTGAAAAGTCAGATACTACCTATAAAGACATTATTGGTAATGCGATGGAAGCTATCGCAGTCATTGACGGTGTTAATCAGAATAGAGAGCTATTCCACTATCATCACAGCGAGGCTATAAACGGTAATATCCTATTTGCAAATTCCAATATTGAGCCTAAAGTCGGTAAGTGTATTGCCATCAAATATTTCATGCACTACAACACTAAGTTCAAGAAAAAGATGGCAAAAGTGCTTGATGCGACTGATACCAATAAAACCAACAACGCTATCGTCAAGAGTGTTTACGGTGAAGTCAGGCTTAAATATAAAAAAGATGGCAGGACACTAAGCTACGATCAAGCCCAAGGAACAGATGTGGATATCACTAATCCAAACTTTGCTTTTTTAGAAGATTATCATATCCCAAGCAGGGTAATCAAAGAGGCAGGTATTACGCACGACCAAGACGTTAAAATTCTAGTGCTGCTAAAAGAAGGTAAATGGAACACCATTGAGATAGAGAAAGTTTAGACAAATCAGTAGAGCGTGTTGAACATTGAGAATAAAATGATGACAAAAAATAGCGAACGTCTAATCTTTAGGTTCTCACACCCAAAGATTAGACGTTCGCTATGCCCCGAACCATACTCAAAGATGAATACTGGACTAGACTAAAAGCCATCTTACTAGAACTGAATAGTCATACTTCACTAACTATTTTTCGCGAAGTACGCTGTGGCCTTTTTTAGCATCCCTCGTTCCTCTTCAGCTATTTTTAATTACCGTTTGAGTTTCTGAGCCTTTCCCAAACTTTGTGTAACTGCTTATAATCCCCTAACAGGAGAATAAGCAATGACTAAGCAAACCGACCTTAAAAAACTGGCTGAGCAAATGGCTAGCAGCATGACCAGCTTTGATGACATCAAAGACTTTCAAAAGCAGCTCATGCAATCTTTTATCGACACCGCTCTAGAAGCTGAAATGGAAGAGCATCTAGGCTATGCCAAGCACGAGAAAGCAGACAAGCCCAATAAACGTAACGGTCACACGAAAAAGAGACTCCAAAGTGACAGCGGCGATCTTGAAATCTCAACGCCAAGAGACCGTCATGGTGACTTTGAACCTGCGTTAGTGCGTAAGCATCAAAGTCGTACCTCAGGTCTTGATGACAAGATCATATTCCACTACAGGCATAGCCTTACGTCTTGCGCTTCGGGCAAGTGTCTCCCAGACACTTGCTGATCCTCGCTCATACGCCAAAGGTCAAACCACTACCGAGATTGTAGAGAGCATCAAAGAGCTCTACGATGTCGATATCTCAAGTACATTGGTTTCAAGAGTCACCGATAATATCTTAAACGACATCACCGCTTGGCAGAACCGGCCGCTGAGCAGTGTTTATCCTATCGTCTATTTAGACTGCATTGTCGTCAAAGTTCGCCAAGACAAGCAAATCATCAACAAAGCCATCTACCTAGCGCTAGGTGTGGGACTTGAAGGTAAAAAAGAGCTTTTAGGCATGTGGCTGTCAGAAAGTGAAGGCGCTAAGTTCTGGCTTGGGGTTCTCACAGAGCTGCAAAACCGCGGCGTTCAGGACATTCTGATTGCCTGCGTTGATGGCTTAAAAGGCTTTCCTGATGCCATTAACACCGTCTATCCAAATGCTCAGGTTCAGCTTTGCATTGTTCATATGCTGCGCTATTCAATGAAGTTTGTCCCATGGAAGGATAAAAAAGCGGTTGCTGCTGGATTAAAAGCCATCTACGGCGCGGATACGCTTGAGCTTGCAGAGGCCAATCTTGAGCACTTCGATGAGCTCTGGGGCGGCGCATATCCTCACGTGGTTAAGTCTTGGCGCAATAACTGGGAGGGCTTAACGGTGTTCTTTAACTACCCAAAAGACATCAGAAAAGCGATTTATACCACCAATGCCATTGAGTCGCTAAACAGCGTCATTCGGACAGCAGTGAATAAGCGTAAAGTGTTCCCGTCTGATCAAGCGGCGTTCAAGGTGGTTTATTTGGCAACTCAGCAGGCGTCGTCAAGGTGGTCAATGCCGATTCGAAACTGGACGGCGGCGCTCAATCGCTTTATGATTATGTTTGATGATCGTATCAGCAGACATTTAATCTAAATCGCAGTTACACAGAATTCGGGATGGTCTCCTCAATTCAACCATCAACAGATTAGCAAAGATGAACTTATTGATATTACGAATAAAGAAGGATTTAAATACGTTTTGGACGCATTTCATGTGGTCAATACCAAAGCGGTGCAAGAACGGTTTTATGATGTGATTGATGAAGCGTTTTTTATTGATGAGCGCAAACATAATAAAGGAATACGTCTGACAGATAACTTGTTTAAATTATTCTATGTGTTTGATCACTCGGCTGAAAACCTCAATTTTGAGACAGAATCACGTTGGAATTTGGTAGAAAAAGCGTGGGAGCTTAATTTAAATAAAAATTTGATTGCAGTTGAATTTGACCAAGATACCAAGCAGCTATTTACCCAAGATACTAAACATCGTCGCATCGATATCACCAGTTCAAGAGGTGCATTGAACGGTTATCAAAAGAGCAGATGCTTTTATTGCTTTACAGAAATCAGCATTGCCTCTAATGACTCGATGCTAGCAGACGTTGACCACTTCTTTCCACATACTTTAAAACCTCAAGTAGCAAGCGCTGGTTGCTGTCGTCCGGTTAATGTCGATGGCGTTTGGAATCTAGTGCTTGCTTGCTCCGATTGTAACCGTGGTATAGACGGTAAATCTGCTCAAGTCCCTAATATTGAATTATTAAAAAGACTGCACACACGCAACGAATATTTGATTGGCAGTCACCACCCATTACGTGAGACTTTAATCAATCAAACGGGGAAAAATGAAAAGACACGCCAACAGTTTTTGCAAAAGTCTTTTAACTTCTCAAAAGAACGTTTGATTCATGTTTGGCAACCTAAACAACAAGGCTGTAGTCTGTTCTGATAATAATCAGCGATGTATAACCTATGATAAACCAATCCAATACCCTAGCCTTTTATAACAGCCATGCACACTCATTCGTTGAACAAACCATCGATGTGAATATGCGTCTGCTATATCGACCCTTTATAGCTAATCTTCCTGTTAGATTAAAAAGCAAGCAAAATATAATGGACTTAGGCTGCGGTTCAGGTCGTGACAGTATGCATTTTGCCAGTTTAGGCTTCAATGTTACTTCTGTTGATAGCAGCGCGGCATTACTTGACCTTGCAAAAGCAGCTGCTCAAAAACGTATGGACTATCAAGATGCGATTGAGTGGCATTGCGCTACTTTTCAAGGCATTATCCAAAAAAACTGGCAGCGTCGATTTACCGCTATTTGGGCATGCGCTTCATTGCTTCATGTGGCTTATGATGCGCTGCCTGAATTAATAGATGGGTTACTACACATACTGACAGACGATGGCGTTTTTTACGGATCGTTTAAATATGGCGATGATGAGTACGTGAAAGACAGCCGCTTTTTTTGCGATATGAATGAAGAACGCTGGGAAGCTATCAAGCAAAAAACCAACCATGAATTTAAAGATAAGATTTGGCTTACTGATGATCAAAGAGTAGATAGAAATGAAAAGTGGTTTAATATTATGATCAAGCAATGACAAACTTAAAATGATGCTAAGACAACTTGGTAAAACATGGTGTGAATCATAAGAAAAGCCAGACCGCTTAAGTTGTCTGGCTTTTTAGGTAACATCTATTGTCTGTATCATTAAATAAAAAGCCTAACGCTTACGTTCTATAAAGCACTTTAACCACATGCCAGCCAAATTTGGTTTTCACTAAATGCGGGGTAAAAAGTTCGCTGTTAAAGCAAACTTTATCAAATGCTGGCACCATTTGACCTTTTTTAAACTCACCTAAGTTGCCGCCTTTTTTACCTGATGGGCAAGTTGAGTGTTTCTTAGCCAGCACGTCAAACTGCGTACCTTTTTTAAGTTTGGCCATAATGTCATCAGCCAGTTCTTTGTCTTTTACTAAAATGTGTAAGGCGCTAGCGGTACGAGCCATAATGTAAACCCTTTATAAAATATCGATTATCGCGGCATTATATCACTACTGAGTTTGGTGACTAACCTAACTTAACTGCTCTACTGCATCAAAAGTCATTACCTACTGGCCTATCGTTTTGAGGACCGCGAAGAACCTCGACCTTTTGAAGGACGTTTACCATTGGCCGCAGGTTTGCCATTGCCCCCAGACTTCTTGTTATCCCCGAAAGGACGCTTACCTTTAGAACCCGCTGGTTTTCTAGCGCCATCTTTGGGGTGTTTAGCATTGTGCTTTGCTGCGCCCGCTGGTTTTGACGACTCTTTTGATTTTGATGAGGTATCAGTACGCGGTTTTCTTCGTGGCGACTTACGTGATTTCTTAGCCGCAGTATTGTCTTCTGAAGAAGAGTCTTCTATAGATTTCAGTAAAACGGACAACTCTTTTGGGGTTAAATCTCGCCAGTCTCCAACGGGAATACCCTTTAGACTCACATTCATAATCCGTGTGCGTTCAAGCTTTACGACTTCATAGCCAAAATGCTCACACATACGGCGAATTTGACGGTTTAATCCCTGTACTAGCGTAATATTAAACACGGTAGGTGCTACCTTAGTCACCGGGCACTTTTTCGTCATTCTCCCCAAAATAGGTACGCCACCTGCTAGACCTTCAATAAAACTATCGGTTATCGGCTTATTGACTGTCACCACATAATCTTTTTCATGGTTATTACCCGCACGCAACACCTTATTAACCAAATCGCCATTGCTCGTTAAAAAGATTAAACCTTGAGAATCTTTATCCAGACGCCCAATCGGGAAAATACGGTCGCTATGTCCAACAAAATCAACGATATTGTTTTTCTCAGAGCTTTCTGTGGTGCTCACAATCCCGACTGGTTTGTTCAACGCAATAAAAATGAAATCGTCTGCTTCTCGTGGCTCAATGAGTTGCCCGTTAACTTTTACCGTATCTCCAGCAACCACTTGCGCACCTACTTGAGCACGTTTGCCATTGACGTACACGTTACCTTGTTCAATAAAACGGTCAGCGTCGCGCCGAGAGCAAATACCGCTTTCGCTAATATATTTATTTAAACGAGTCGAGGAAGTGTTAAACATAAAGTGCCATTTTCACCTAATAAAAAGCTTTTTGTACTAAGAAAAAGACTGAATTGAATGAATAATCAATAACGAGATAGCTGACATTATATAGGAAATTCAGTAGCTATTTTAAGAGAGATGAACCCAAACCTGTTTATCATTACTAAAAACAACTTAGCGACTCATTGAGGCAGTCATATCATGTAAAGTCCATACTTAACCTCATCTGAAATTTAGTATGACCGCGCCCTATCACTTGTAGAAATAATCCTCTAAAATAGATGCCATTTCTAGCAATCAGTTATTCATTACAGGGCAGATTACTGCGCATACTTTACTTCTCAGTAAGTATGAATTGCATAGCATTGTTACTTGTTACGTATCACTTTAGCAGTAACGGACTGTCCGCTTCATCAACGTAAGGCTAATCATAATGACATCAATAATTAGAGTCGCCATCGCCGGTTACGGCAACCTTGGCCGCGGTGCGCAAGCCGCCATTAAGCAAAGCCCAGACATGCAGCTGGTTTGTGTATTCAGCCGCCGCGACCCTGCCTCCGTCACCCTGATTGACGACAGTGTGCCCGTTTACGCGATGGACGATATTGACCAATATAAAGACGACATAGACGTGCTGATATTGTGTGGCGGCTCTAAGTCGGATTTGCCTGAGCAAGGCCCAGCGCTTGCTGGTTTGTTTAATATCGTCGACAGTTTTGATACTCATGCCAAAATCCCTGAGTACTTTGCCGCGCTTGATACGCCTGCCAAAAAAGCCAATAAAGTCGCCATGTTATCGGTCGGTTGGGATCCCGGTTTATTTTCTATCAACCGCTTATACGGCGAAGCCATTTTACCGGTCGGCGAAACCTACACCTTTTGGGGCAAAGGCTTAAGCCAAGGACATTCAGATGCAGTACGCCGCGTCGACGGCGTCAAATCAGGCGTGCAATATACCATTCCCTCAGAATCTGCGATGGAAAAAGTACGCAATGGCGAGCAGCCAACGCTAAGCACCCGCGAGAAACATACCCGTGAATGCTATATCGTGCTCGCTGATGGCGCCGATAGCGATAGCGTACGTAACACCATCGTCACCATGCCAGATTACTTTGCCGACTACGATACCACAGTGCACTTTATTGACGAGCAGACGTTTGAGCGTGACCATCAAAAAATGCCGCATGGTGGATTCGTTATTCGCAGTGGCGTAAGCGGTATGGATAATGCGCAAAACAACCAAGTGTTAGAGTTTTCGTTAAAGCTTGGCAGCAACCCTGAATTTACCGCCAGCGTGCTCGTGGCTTATGCCCGCGCTGCTTATAAAATGAATCAAGCAGGAGAGAATGGCGCAAAAACCGTCCTCGATGTCGCGCCTAGCTTGTTATCGCCTAAAACGCCTGCCCAGCTGCGTAAAGAGTTGCTGTAAGTACTGGCTATGAATTAGAAATAAAAAAATCTCCACGCTAAAAACAAAAAGCACCAAGCCATGCAAGCTCGGTGCTTTTTTATGCTTAACTTTCTTTATACTTAGTAACTTAATTAAAAACACCCATCACAGCAGACTATTTTTCCAGAAGTTTAGCCGTATTACTGACTTTAAAGTCATGGTATAAATCATAAAATACAATCGGGTCTTCGACGCCATCAAGCAATCCACGTTTATTGAGCGCGACAAACATCGCTAGCGAATAGGCCGCACAATGGATAGATTTTTTGGGATTAAACTCACGATCGGTAAAGGCCTGATACTGCATAACCTCCTCATGTAGCTGAGGATTTTGCTTGAGCGCATTGACATACAGCCAATCATAAAACGCAGTCAATGGCTCAAGACTCCACTCCATGCCAAAATAGTCATAGCCAATCAGCTCACCAGAGGTTGTTAAACGCTCGTCTTTTTTGGCCTGTCTTGGTGCGACGGTCAGTAAGTCAGGATACGGCCCACCGTGCTCGAATACTTTACTGGCTTGCAAAGCATTTTCGACACTATAGGCTTGACCGTCATGCTCATTGGTAATTTTTAAGCTTAATGGACTGAGCGGGAAACTCAGTTTATTGCCAGATTTGCTAGACAGCTCTAAGATATGGTTAAAGCCATATTTTTTGCGAATGACTTGATGCATATCATTGATGGATTTTTTCTTTTGTCTGCTGGCAAACCCCACGTGGCGCTCAAACCTTACCATGTCCGTTTTGACCAAATTGTCACTATTGACTCTAGGCATAAAGACCGGTTGGTGCTCTACCGCGTTTGGCGTTTGTTCCATAGGATTCTGTTTTTGTTGCATGGCAATACGCCTTATATCAATGGTCTGGTATAAATATTTGGTTAAGAGAATTGATATGCTGCTTTATCAATGCTGCTTTAAGCGATTCATTTAATTTTAGGATAGCTATGATACCCCATTAGAGTGCGCATTTCATGGGGCGATATTGTTTTTTGTGTGAGGCGTTTTTGTTTTTCAAAAAAAAGCCTTGCCTATAAACTAGGTAAGGCCATCACTTACAATCTTAGTTATAAAAACAACAACCCCAGCCCAATCACAACACCGCTGACAATCAGCACAATGACACAAAAACCCATGATATCCTTGGCTTTGAGTCCAGCGATTGCCAAGGCAGGCAACGCCCAAAACGGTTGAATCATATTTGTCCAAGCGTCACCCCACGCTACCGCCATCGCAACTTTGGCTGGATCACTACCGAGCATCTCCGCCGCCTCTAACATAATTGGCGCTTGCACGGCCCATTGTCCGCCACCTGAGGGGACGAAAAAGTTAACCAGTCCTGCGCTTAAAAAAGCATAAAGCGGGAGCGTATCCACTGTCGAAACGTTGACAAACGCTTCTGACATCACTCCGGCTAAACCAGAAGCCGTCATCATACCCATAATCCCCGCATAAAACGGGAATTGGACGATAATTCCGCCCGCCCCTTTGATCGCTTCTTGTATGGCAATCAAATACTTACGCGGCGTTCCATGGAATATAATCCCAAGGAATAAAAACATGAAATTCACCAAGTCGAGCGTTAGAGCAAAGCCGTTTTGGACAAAATAATAAACGATAAAGGCAATACCCAATAAGCCGATGACCATGGATAAAATCCAACTATTCTCTAAGCGCTCCGCTGGGGTCATCTCTGACTTTGCTGGAAGCGCTTCAACGATAGGATCTACAAGAAGTTTTGGATCTACCGTAATCGTATCTTCTTTTTTCGGCATCATCAGACGGTTTAATAACGGCACGATAATGACCAATGCCGCGACGATAATTAAGTTATAGCTCGCAAAAATGGTAGCACTCGTTGGAATCACCCCAATTTTATCGACGAAGGGATGGCCTTCTGTTGCAATGGATAACGGAATCGAGCCAGAGAAACCTGCATGCCAAATGATAAAACCAGAATACGCACTGGCAATCAGCAAACGGTAATCCACATTTTCGACCCGTTTGGCCAACTCTTTTGCGAATAACGCGCCAATCACTAAGCCAAAGCCCCAGTTTATCCAGCTAGCGGCAAGGGATACCAAGGTGACCAATATAATCGCGCTACTGGGCGACTTTGCAAAGCTGGCCAGTTTGCCCAGCGCTTTTTTAAATATCGGGCTACTGGCCAATACATAACCTGTGACCAACACCAACACCATTTGCATCGAAAACGCCAGTAACGCCCAAAATCCTTCGCCCCAAAACGCCACCATCTGTATCGGTGAGGAATCGGTCAGACCCAAGCCCATGGCAAAAATAACCAGGGTCAAGATAATGACAAACAAAAATGGATCGGGTAAATATTTCTCCATTAAGCTGTTTGAGAAGCGTGTAATCCCTTTCATTTTTAAACTCCTTTTTTATTTACAATTGCACGTCTTTCCTAAGCCTAATGTTACCTCATTTCTATTTTTTTAGGGTGTTTGAATGACTATCAATAATATTAACGGCACGCCATAAGCGCTACGATAGAGCACCGTATCTTGCTTATTAATCAGTAAGAATGGAAATAAAATGCATGATGCAAGAAGGAAAGATAGGAAAAGCAGCAAAGGGAGGAAGTCGCTGCGGAAAACGGTTAAAAACTAGCAGTAAAACGATGACTACTAAAGGGCTTAGCATCGATAAATAACGGCTTATTATGAATCATTTCTTCGATAAGGCGCCCTGTGACAGGCCCCAATGTCAACCCTTGATGAGCATGACCAAACGCAAACCACAGGTTATCGTGTTTTGATGCACGGCCAATCACCGGCTTCATATCTGGCATACAAGGCCTTGTCCCGCACCATGCTTTAGCCTCCACGGCATCTTCAAGCGGCACAAGCTTTCTTGCATGAGTCAACACGGCTTCTAGTTGGGCGAATTTTTTTGGCGCGTCTAAATTTGCCATTTCAGCACCCGTGGTAACTCTGATGCCTTGCTCCATTGCACCCATCACAAACCCTTTATCGACATCGAATAAGCTATGTGAAAGGGCGTTTTTGGGTGTGATCTTAAAATGCTGGTGGTAGCCACGCATAGGAAACATCGGTATGTTATAACCCAGTGGCTTGATAAGCTCAGCTGACCAAGGCCCCGCCGCAATGACGACATGCTGACAGACGTAGGTATCATCGCCGCATACAACTTGCCAGCCTTCTGACGTTTGCATGATACCTGTCACGGTTAACTGCTTAACCTCGCCCGCCATCGCTGCAAAATTTTTTGCATAGGCTTTTACAAGGTGACTGGGATTTTTTATTTGCCACGAGTTTTTCCAGTGGATACCGCCAATATAATCGGTAACGTTTAGATTTGGCTCTAGGGCTTGCAGCGCTACTAGCGATAGCACTTGATACTCTACGCCTTGCTCTGCAGCCTTTACGGCTTTGCTAATAGCTTTTTCAAAATCAATCGAATGACGATGAAGCTCAATCCAGCCTATTTTACTGACCAGCGCTTCTGCGCCAGCCGCTTTAATCATCGGCTCGTGCTCATTGGTACAATGCTTAATCAGCGTCGCCCATTCCTTATCGATGACTTCGATATTTTTTGCACAAGAGTGTTGCCAGTACTGAAATAAAGGGCGCTGAAAACCATAAATTGCCGACCAACGGTAGCGAATATCAGTACGGTTATTGGGCAATACGCTAAAAATCTCTTTAGCACTTCGCGGAAAGGGTTTGGTATTGACCGCTTCTCTGGTGATAATGCCCGCATTGCCATAGGAGGTTTCTTCTCCTGGGGGCTTTTTATCAAGTAAGAGTACCTGCGCGTTGTTTTTTTGCAGATGCCACGCGATAGAAGTTCCTACAATGCCTGCCCCAACTACAATCACGTCATAGCGCATATCAATATTCTTCGAGATCGTTAGACCAAAATAAAATCGTTGTCTTAAAAATCGTTGTCTTAAAAACTGTTACCTTATTAGCAGCCAGCTTTTATAAAGCAACAAACTGGCCCAAATCGTCTTTTTTGGCCTTTTGAGCAACCTTTAACGCGACGGCGGCATCGAAGCTTGCCGCGCCAACCGACTTAAACAGCGTGATACCTTTATTGGCATTTAGGTCAATTGTGACTTTTTCACTGATCAAATCACTTAGCGTTCCCGTCAGCTTATCCCACGTCCAAGTACTATCAGCGTCTTCATGAGCTTGGATCAGATCACCCGCTTCATGCAAGCCGCCCTCGGCGTCATCGATAATGACAGACGTGCTGGCTTCTATCACCGAATTGCTCACTTCCTTCATCGATGCTTGATAGGCGCCAACGGCATTGATATGAGCGTCGGCTTTTATCTGCGCCGCTTCGAACAAGCCTGACGTCGCGCGCGTTGCCAAATTGATAATATCGGCGTCTAGAATCGCCGCTTCGATATCGTCGCACACCGTAAAATCAACGTCCCATTGTGGATAGTCTTTTTTAAATTTCTCCTGAAATTTATGCGCGGTCTGCTCGGTTCGGTTCCAAAGGTTCACCTGCTTGATATTTGGACGTACGGTAAGAATAGCATTAAGCTGTTCATACGCCATACCGCCCGTACCGACCACTGCTGCCACCTGACTATCGGGATTGGCTAAATATTTAGTTGCGATACCAGACAGCGCTGCGGTGCGTACTTGGGTGATATAGACCCCATCCAAAAAGGCCAACATCTCTCCTGTGTCATTGTCGGAGACCGTAACATTGGCCATGGTTGTCGGTTTATTGCGCTTAGGATTGTCTGGGCAGATAGTAACCAGCTTGACGATTGCATATTCATTAGTACCGTCAAATACCACTGCCGGCATGGATAAATGGCTGCCTAAGCTCTTCGTACTGCTTTCCTCAAAAGTTGGAATGACAAGGCGTTCAGGCGTTTTGACCCAAGTCGGATGCTCGCCTTGCACGTTGAGTAATTCCTCAATCGCCTCAATTGCCATCGACATGGTCAGCTGTTTTTTTACCGTATGAATGTCTAAAATTCGCATAATGTTCCTTAAACTGCCCTGTAATTTTATTATTAACAATCCCTAAATGTGACATTAAAAAACCTAACAATCAACCCGCCATTTATTAAAGCTTTTATCACGGTTTATAATGTTGTTTAGGGCAAGTTTTTTAACCTCTCATCAATAAATAATCTTAGCGATAAGCTTAAATGTATGACTTATAACGACGGCCATATTGGCTATGATATTTATAAGTATTGGGGCAAATTTTAACCAAGTAAATAACCACACTATGTAAATAAACATGCTATCTGATAATTTTAAGGCATTGACCAGCATGGTATAAAGTCAGCCCCAATTCCGTAAAGCCAGATTTAACACCTGCAAAAGGGATTTTCGCTTCTTCTAACGTCTTAAATGGAATAGGAATACTGTCTCTATTACCAGTCAATATATACTCAGCAAAGCATTTACCCATGAGCGTACCGGTAGTAATACCGCGACCATTATAGGCCGTCGCGGTCAGCAAACCTTCATCGGGCTCCATCACGCGAAAGATATGATCTTGGGTAAAGCCAAAGCTACCGCACCATTCATATTGCCAATTAAAGGCAGGCAGATCTGGATAATAGCTCTTTTGCACCGCATTGGCCCACGCTTGATAAAAGGATGTTGGTTTCATTTGCGTCCCACCAACCGTGCCCAATAATAGGCGATTGTCATTATCACGGCGGAAACTCGATAGCGCCAAGCGGGTATCCCACGCCCCTGTTTTATAAGGTAAAATGCGCTCTGCCGCCTCGCCGCTCAGTGGTTCAGAGGCGATTTGATAGTAATAAACCAGATAAAAAGTTTTCTTAATTTCTGTCCATTCACCTTCGCTGTAAGCATTGGTAGCGATGATGACGCGCTCAGACTTGACGCGCGCTTTGGCGGTTCTTGCATACCAATGACCGTCCACCTTTTCTAGTGCTTCAACGCCTGAATGCTCATAGATCGTTACGCCAAGATTGGTAGCGACTTTGGCAAGCCCTCTGACATACGCCAGCGGATTGATGGTACCTGTGCGGTGGTCTAATAAAGCTTTATTAATACTGGTGGTACCGCAGTATTCATGGCATTTGCTGCCAGTCAATACCTCAACATTGGCACCGCGGCGGCGCAGCTGCTCGTATCTGATATCGACATCGATTTCACCTTTGGCATTATGCGCCATGTGAAGGTTGCCCGCTTGGGTGGCTTGGGCGTCGATATCATAGCGTTTGATTAGATCAAACACCAAACTTGGTGCTTGTCCAAGCGCTTGGGTCAAACGCTCACCGGCCACTTCACCCAGACTGATATTCAAGTCATCAGGGCGCGCCCAAGTTCCGGCGTTCACGAGCCCAACGCTTTTTCCTGAGCCGCCACTACCGATGGTTTGGCTTTCAAGTAAGACAACCTTGACGCCTTTTTCAGCCAGATGAATAGCCGCCGACAATCCAGTATATCCGCCGCCAATGATACACACCGCCGCTTGGGTATCGCTACTCATTTGGCGATAAGCGTCAATATTCGGCGCGGTCATGTTCCATAAACACTGCTCTTGCAACATACTATATTCCTTTATTAGCGCGCTTCATTGACAGAAAAAGCAACGTCAACCTTTTTTACTTCAGGCTCTTCGCGCGGTATAAATTTATCAAGGAACGCCCATAACAGTCCAAATAAAGGCGATAACCAACACGCAAAAGCAAAAGGTGCATAAGTCAATGTTGCTATCCCAAGTGTCGCTGCTACAAAGCTACCACCCATATTCCACGGGATAAGGGGAGACAAAAGCGTACCCGCGTCTTCGATAGAGCGCGTCAAGGTTGTGCGCTTATAGCCCATATCTTTATATTTGTCTTGTAATAAACGCCCTGGCAAAACACAGGTCGTGTAAACATCACCAATCAGCGTACCGACACTCAGCACACTGCCGTACGTCGTAAAAACCAACCCCAAACGCGATTTTACGAAATGGTTAATTTTCGCCATGATGGCTTTGAGCGTACCGTAGTGCTCAAGCGCCCCAACAAAACCCAAAGCAAATATCGTTAAGCTGATCACCCATGTCATCGACATAACGCCGCCCTTTGACAACAATTGATCTACCACTTCAAAACCCGTCTCACTGACAAAGCCATTTTGTAAAACATTAAAAACATCACTCACGCCCACGCCTTGCATAAAGACGGCAATCACTGAGCCTACCAGCACCCCGCTTAATACGGTCGGTATCGCTGGCATTTTCATCACAGCGGCGACAATAACCACTAACGCTGGCAATAAGGTGATGATACTTAAATTGTAATTGGCCGCTAAGTTATCCTGCAATGCACGAATAGAAGACAAATCGATACTATCGTCACCATAACCCATGCCAATCCAAGCATAGAGCGCCAAAGCCGTAATCATGGCGGGCACGGTCGTCGGCAGCATGCCTTTGATATGATCCCAAAGGTCTACACCCGCCGCGGCCGGGGTTAAGTTAGTGGTATCTGATAGCGGTGACATTTTGTCGCCAAAAAAAGCACCGGAGACGATAGCACCACCTGTCAAGTGCGCAGGTATACCAAGCCCCATACCAATTCCCATCATCGCAAGACCCACGGTACCAACCGTGCCCCACGAGGTACCCGTAGCGACAGAAATAATGGCGCAAATAAGACAAACGGAAAATAAAAACGAGGAAGGCGAGAAGATACTAAAGCCGTAGTACAGAATGGTCGGCACGGTTCCGGCGATAATCCATGCGCCGATGAGCATACCGACGCCCATCAGGATAATCATCGCTGGCAAGCCGATTTTAATGACCTTTAAAAACCGCTCTTCCATACCTTGCCAACTACGGCCACGCAGTTTCATAAACAAACCGGTGATTAAAATACCGCAGGCTAAGGGTATGTGAGGGGTGAAATCTTTAAAGACGAAAAACTGTATCATCAGAATGATGGCAGTCAATACAAGCGGCGCGATATCAAGTAAAAAGCTAGACGACGGATCATAACCGTCTATATCGGGGTTATGCGTTTTATCATCGATCATAATAGTTCTACCTTCCTTAGTAGTCGTCGATGGGAGTGGCAACCAATCCTTGATTGCTTATTATTTTTGGTCTGCCAAGCTTCTATAAAGTACGCTTGGCAGTTTATTGATAAATACATCAAATTAGCAAAAGTCTGTACTCACCTTTTTATTAACCAAAGCTAATGCCTTGGGCAAGTGGCAACTCTTTTGAGTAATTGATGGTATTGGTCTGACGGCGCATATAGACCTTCCATGCATCAGAGCCAGATTCACGGCCACCGCCGGTTTCTTTTTCACCGCCAAACGCGCCGCCAATCTCAGCGCCACTGGTACCGATATTGACGTTGGCAATACCGCAATCACTACCGCGGTCACTGAGGAAAGTTTCCGCCTCACGCAAATCATTGGTAAAGACGCATGATGATAGGCCTTGTGGCACATCGTTTTGCATCTCAATCGCTTCAACAAAGTCTTGATAGGTCATGACATACAGAATCGGCGCAAACGTCTCACTTCTGGCGACATCGTTTTGCTCGTCAAACTCGACAATGGCAGGCGTTACGTAATAGGCGTTAGGATATTTGTCTGCAAGGACGCGCTCGCCGCCCGTGACCGTGCCGCCCGCTTCTCGCGCCTTTTTCAACGCTGCTTGCATATTATTAAAGCTGTCTTCATCGATAAGCGGACCGACCAGATTGCCCTCTAGTGGATGACCGATGCTAACAGTTTCATAAGCGGACTTGATGCGCGGTAGGATGTCGTCTTTGATAGAGTCATGGACAAATAGGCGGCGCAATGTCGTACAGCGCTGACCTGCCGTCCCAACCGCGGAAAATAAAATGCCGCGTAACGCTAAGTCTAAATCGGCACTTGGTGCCAAAATCATGGCGTTGTTGCCGCCAAGCTCAAGCAAGCATTTACCAAAACGGTTGGCAACTTTTGGCCCGACTTCTCGGCCCATACGCGTACTGCCGGTGGCGCTCACTAAAGCAACATCTTTATGCTCAACCAAGGCGTTACCGACATCGGTTTTACCGAGTAAGACTTGCGATAGATGGTCTGGCGCATCGCCAAATTTGGCCAAGGCTTTTTCAAACAGTGCCTGACAGGCCAAAGCGACAAGTGGGGTTTTTTCTGATGGTTTCCAAATCACAGGGTTACCGCAGACGATAGCCAGTGCGGTATTCCAAGACCAAACCGCAACGGGAAAGTTAAAGGCTGAGATGACACCAATCACCCCGAGCGGATGCCATGTCTCACGCATGTGGTGGCCTGGGCGCTCTGACGCAATCGTCAAACCATAAAGCTGACGCGACACCCCGACAGCAAAGTCGCAAATATCAATCATTTCTTGCACTTCGCCTAGGCCTTCTTCTTTAATCTTGCCCGCTTCAAATGACACCAGCATGCCCAAGTCTTCTTTATGCTCGCGCAGCACTTCACCGAGCAGGCGCACCAGCTCGCCACGTCTTGGCGCAGGCACCACGCGCCATTCTTTAAAAGCTTTTTTGGCATTGGCAATCTTGGTGTTGACCTCATCAACGCTGTCCAAGGTTATGCTGCCAATCACCGAGCCATCAATCGGGCTATTGACGTCAAAATCACCATTTTGATATTGCGCTTCTTTGACGCCCATTGCGGCCATATACTGCTTGATCATAGTCCATCCCTTTTATTAATTTATACTTCCTTGAAGACTTATTAACTTAACTTGCACCCAGCTAAGTTGCAAAATAATTAATTTCGTACTGCCATTCCTTTTTGGAATGCTCATTAATAGTTCCACTTATCTATCACTGTTTTAGATAACGCGTTTTAAAACTTTACTATTTAGTTGTCCCAAACACGCTTTGAGACTTTGCGCTTGCAGCGTTTGATAAAGCTCAAGCTCATCGTAAACCTGAGCGCCCAAAGCATTCTCAAACGCTTCTTTATTAGTATGAACTTCACCCTTACTCTGCTTGCCGCTGTGTTCGTCGTTTTCATTGCCGTTTGCACTGTCGTTTGTGCTGTCGTCATGCAGATTGGACTGAAAAATCCCCGCCGCACTGACGGGTAAAAAATCCTCATAAACGATAGGTTCTAGGCGAATCATTCCTTGCTCAAGCAAATCAGTAATCACTTGCTTTGATATAGAATCATTTATACTTTCTACTTCTAAAGAATCTAGTGTCTGTTCAATGTCAGCAACGACTATATCTGCATCGCTACCAACTGCTTGATAGTAAAAATACGCCAAACCTTCATCATGCAGCGTTTGATAGTCATCAGGAAACGCTGCAAATGCACTTTCTAAAACCTGATAATACTCCGAAGCGTTATCGGCATTTGGCGTTACAGCTAACTGGCGGCGAGCTTGGCTAAGCAGTTGGTCGTACAGCGCTCGGCCTTTGGGCGTTAAAGCCACGCCGCGCTGCTCAATCTCACCAAAGCGCGCAGTATGATGCCCCGTTTCATAGCCGCCGTTAGGGTTTTTAAAGCTAACCGCTTCTTCTAACGCTTTAAAACTGGTCTGACGCAATAAAATAGGACATCTCCGTCTCGGTGGCCCTTCTATAATGGCTTTTGGTGGTATGCCTTTTGCTCGCATACCTGCTTGTACCGCATCGATATCTAAGGTTCGAGGCGTCAGATGGTTGATATGCGGGCCCTTAAAACCGACGACATCAGCAATAAGTCCGTGTTGGCTTAATAGTTGCTGATAAAGCACTTTTGAGACGGGCGTATTGTCATGCCAGCGAAAGGTTTCTAACGCTTCTTTAACAAATTGCTTAGCGTCTTCCGCCGTCAACCCGCCCTGCTCCTCAAAGCGCTCAATCAAGCTAATAACATCATCTGTAAAGATAGTGCGCTTATCCAAAGCAGCTATCGCTTCCTGTTTTAATGCTTCATCATCAATCAAATCAAGGCGCAATAGAGAAGTAAAAACGCGAAAGGGACTTTTATTTAAAGAGGATGTCTCAAGCGCTCGAAACGCCGTAGAATGCACAGGCACGCCAGCGGGCGCCAAATCATAGTAACCAACGGGGTACATGCCCATCACCGCAAACAGCCTGCGCATCATGCTTAGCTCAGCGGCGGTGCCTAATCTAATCGCACCGTGGCGCTCCATATTTAGCCTATCAATCTCTCCGGTGTGCTCAAGTTGCTCCCTAATTTCAGGCTGCTTATTTAATACTTCGGTATTTACTTCGCTCACCAAATCGATGAGGTCACCATATAACGGCACTTCTTTTTGGTACATCTCTGACATGGCGATAGAGAAATCGTGGCGAACATCATCATTATTGATAAAGGTAGGGTTCACAAGTATGTATCCTTTTTAATTAAGGTATTTTTTTAGATAAAAACAGTCGTCTCAGAAACTCTCAGACGCTCTCAGCAACTCACAAAAACTCTCAGCAGTTCACAGACACTATAGCTTTGGCATTTCATTAGGAATATCGCTTAGCACCGCCTTTAAAATATCAAGACCCGCTGTTAGGGTTTCAGGTTCTATGGTTAGCGGTGGCAATAAGCGAATAATATGTCGATGCTTACCACTTGGCATCAACAGCAAGCCCTGCTCGCGCGCTTGTGTTAAGACATGCGCCATCACACTTGGATGCGTGCCATAAGTTGGGTGACGCAGCTCGATACCACGCATCGCGCCAACTCCTGTCAGTCCATATAGCCATGCAGAGAGGTTTTGCTGCTGCCATTCATTGACAGTACTTTCAATGGTGTTGGCATAATGCTTAGCTGATTGCCAGACTTCATCGTCCTGCATGATATCCAAAGTAGCATTTGCCGCCGCACACGCCACTGGATTACCTGAATAGGTTCCGCCCAAGCTCCCTTTTGGCAGACCATTCATCACGCCAGCTTTGCCGACTACCGCTCCAAGTGGCAAGCCGCCGGCGATACTTTTACCGAGCAATAGCAGGTCAGGCTCAACCCCTAAATGCGTAAAGGCAAAAGGCGTACCTGTGCGACCATACCCCGACTGAATCTCATCCATGATGAGTAAGATGCCATGCTCATCACAAAAGCTGCGTAGATATTGGGCAAACGTCGCTGATAGCAGCTGAAAACCGCCCTCACCTTGGACGGGCTCGACGATAATGGCACCGATATTAGCCACATCAGTCTCCACCGCAAATAGACGCTCTAAAGCCGCGATCGCTTGCTGATCGCTGATATCGTTATCAGGACTAGGAAAAGGAATATGGTAAACACCGCCGGACAATAGCCCAAGCCCGCGCTTATAAGGCGCGACCTTACCATTTAAATTAACCGCCGCCAGTGTACGCCCATGAAAACCACCATCGAAGGCAATCACGCCAGTGCGCCCTGTCTGCATACGGGCGATTTTTATGGCATTTTCGGTGGCTTCTGCGCCGCAGTTGGTGAGCATGCCTCCAAGCTCACCTTTAATAGGAATCCATTCACACAGTCTTGGCATAAAGGTTTGATACGGCTGATGAGCGGCGGCGTTATAAGCATAATGAATCAGCGCCTGCGCTTGAGAGATAATCGCGCTGACGATATGAGGATGGCAATGACCAAGGTTTAAGACCCCAATACCGCCGACAAAATCAATATAGCAACGGTCTTTATCGTCCCAAACGTTGGCATTTTTACCTTTGGTTAAGGTCAGCGGATGCACCATCGTAAAGGCATCAGTGACGTTGTATAGCTGCTCCATGGTGGTCTCTTATCTTCCTTGATGAGAGATTCATTTGAGCAAACTGCTACCCTATCAGCAAACGAATAATAGTTGTGATGTCATTCCTTTTTGTCATTGCCATGCTTATTATTGCCATGCTTATTATTGCCATGCTTATTATTGCCATGCTTATTATTGCCATGCTTATTATTGCCCTGCTTATCACTGCCATATTTAACATTGACAAAAAAACCGGCTCAAGGCCGGTGCGTTGCTATCTTTTCAAACGGTACTTTTCAAACTTTGCGTTTACTAACTGTACTTTTTAACCTTGTTAATAGCCAAAGGATTAAAAGATCACAGGGTTAATTGCTAAAAAGTTCCAATCTGTTTTACATTACAAGATAAAATCCAAGTCTGGCGTAGGCTCCTTTGACTTAGCAAGATAAGCTGAAATCCACTCTACAATGACCTTTATTTTATGCGAGTTGCCCATGGCTAAAGGGTAAGACATATAATAAGCTCCCCTGCCTTTTGAGGCATAGCGCCACGCCGTCACCAGAGCGCCTGATTGTAGCTCTGGCGCAACCAAACGCAGTGGCACCAATGCGATACCATAGCCAAGTAATGCCGCCGAAATAGTCGTATGAAAGGTGTCAAAGCGCGGGCCGACAAAGGTACCATCGATACGAATATCCTGTTGTCTAAAATATTCATACCAAGCGCTAGGGCGTGAGCTGAGTTGTAATAACGTGCAATTATCTATATTGCCTATATCACCCATGCATGCGGCTTTGTCTGTTAAATAATCCGGATGACAGACGGCGACATTATACTCATCAAACAACTTAATCGACTCCATGCCGCCCCAAATCCCATCGCCATATAAAAACGCCACATCAACGTTTTGATCTTCAGAAAAGAACGGCCCCGCCAGCTCTTTAATGGTTAAATTAATCAGTGGATTTGCTGCTCCAAAGCCGTTTAATGCAGGCATCAGCCAGCGCGAGCAAAAAGTTGGATGCGAGACGATTTTCAGTACTTCTGAATTATCGCTGTTTGACATTAAGCTGGTAGTCGCCGCCTCAATATGTTTGAGGATTTCCAGCACTTCTAAGTAGTAAGTCTTCCCAGCCGGCGTTAAAGAGATGCGATGCGGGGTGCGATAAAACAGCGACAAATTCAGCATTTCTTCAAGCTGCGCGACTTGCTTACTGATAGCGCTTTGCGTCATGTGCATCTCTTGCGCCGCATTGGTAAAGCTTAAATGCCGCGTCGCCGTCTCAAAACATTGCAGCGCTGTGGTCGAAGGATACCTTCTAAAAGCAAGTGGGGTTTTATTATCGGGATTCATAATGTATTTTTTTTAGTTACTTATAAATTATTTTAAAGAATATATGATACACAGATTGACAAACCTTTACCTTTATTCACCTGAATTTTTTAAGTTTCTTTATTATATTTAGGCATACTGTCAGTTTAATTATCAGGTTTTTCAATAATCAAGCATAGTCGAATAAACCGCTAATCTGGCTAAATCTTATTATAAGCGGACAATCAAAAACAATAACAAGGATATAAAAATGAAAACATCAGTAACGCCTAAAAAGCTTCAAAACAAACTATGGATAGCCTTATTAGCCAGTGTGATTGGGCTTAGCGCTTGCAGCAACGAAAGAGAAGATGCAACGGATGTTAGTACAGAGCCTGATACTGCCGACATGACCACGACCAATGACAACGTCCAGTCTACCGATACGCAAGCTGACGAAATGGCGCCTGTAGCCACTACGACAGACAACGAAACCTCGACCACCACGGCGACCACTTCTACAGACACTACCGCCACCTCTACTGACGCGACCGAGAATGATGGAGATCAAACCTATTATTCTGGCGTAGATGGTACAGAAGATGAAGAAAAAGGCGTTGATGCTGTGGTTGTTAATGAAAACAATCCAAACCTCGATCAAACACCGGCAGAGGGCGTGCAATAAGTTTAAGTTTGTAAACTGCATAGCCATACGCAATAGATAAGCGAGACCATCATGGTTCTCGCTTATTTTATGTCTAATATCTTTTATCCAATCATATTAAATAGCTTAACTATCAATCTTTGCGCCTATGCTTTGGCTTAAAGGGTTTGGAGAATTGCAAAATGATAAATCCAACAACTGAGAGGATAATGGCAATTTCATAGCGCCCATAGGCGACCGAGATACCAATTGCCGCTGTATTCCATAGCCCAGCGGCGGTTGCCGTGCCTTTTGCCCCATTCTCGTTTTTAAAAATAGCCCCACCACCAATAAAACCCATACCAGTTATGATCGCATACATGATACGAGCTTCTGCGTCCGAGCCTTGATAAATATCCATACCTACCAACATAAAAGCGCACGAGGCAATCGTCACCAAAGGAAAGGTTCTGAGTCCCGCACCATTGTCTTCAAGCTCACGATTAAGGGCAATCGGCAGCGACAGTATAAAAGCAATGCCAAGCTGAAAGGCATGGTAGGTTAAAATCTTCATACTGATATCAAATGCAAACATAGCTATCGCCTAAAAGTCCGTTTAAAGGGTCATCAATCTTATTTAAAACCCAGTCTCTTCAGACTAAGCTAAAAACCGATTTCCTATCAAATATTTTATACTATATAAAGATATTACAAGAACTAATCCTAAAGCTAAATAACATTTAGTGAAGAAAGGTAAGTTTTAAATAATAGTTACGCAAATTCATCAATCCATAAATTGAATAATTACGAGCAAAGTACTGTAATAGTTTAAGTGAATAGTGGTTGTTTTTATTTTACGAGCTTTAATAAAAAAAAGGAGGCAGGCGTGACCGATAGTTGTGCAAAATTACTCGCTGATAAAGGATTGACGGTGGTCTTTATTGAAAGCGCGACCGCGGGCTACTTAGCGCATCGCTTTTCTGTCAGCCCATATTCTGGTGATGTATTGATGGGAAGCCTAGTATGTTATGACGTTTCGATAAAAAAGCAGATATTAAAAGTACCTAGCCAATTAATTGAGGACTGTACGCCTGAGTCGTTAGAAGTGACGCGTGAGCTGGTCATCAAAGCCAAAAAAATGTTTGAGGCCGACTTACATGTTGCCTGTACGGGACTGTTAAAGCCTAGCGGCTCTGAAACCGAAGAAAAACCCGTCGGCACGTTTTTTTATTGTATCGGCTATCAAGGCGAGATTTATGATTTTCGCAGCCTGTGCCACGGCGCTCCTGAGCAGAAGCTACGCAGTATAAACAGCCTTATTTGTAAAAGTATTATTGAGGTGGTCACCAGTCATACTGCTTAATTTACAAACTTGGTATTGAGCGCTTTCGCCCATCCTTTTGACTGATGACAGCGATGGCAGACTTCATCTAGCATTGAGATATTCTCGATATAACCGCAATGCATACAGGCATAAGACTGTCCCTTTTCTAACACTTTTGCTGCCTGAAATTCTTTAGGAAAAATGGGTAGCCCATACTGAGTTTTCTCAGGCTCAAATAACAACACGCTAAAATCGCCATCCGTTTCGAGCAACCCTACTTGAACTTGGCCTAGATGACGCACGCCTTTTTGGCGCATTTCTGAAAAGAACTCATCGTGCGACATTTTGCCCTTTTTGACGTCCTCTAAGACCAATAAACCATCCTCGACAATACAAGTCGGCTTACCTTCTAAGATAAGCTCAAAAATTTTGTACCTTGTCGAGCACCAAGTAAAAAACCGATAAAGTAGCAAGACAATACTCATGATAAGCACTGCTTGAATCAGCGGCAAATCTTCTGTAAACATCGGGTCGCCTGCGATAGAGCCCAATGACAAGATAATGGTTAATTCAAAAATAGAGAGTTGGCGGATGCCGCGTTTGCCCGTAAAGCGTAATAATAAAATAATCAGGCAAAACATGATGATGGTACGTATGGCGATTTCTGCCGCAAAAGACCAGGTGGTGTCATAAATAAAAATACTGAACCAATCCATGTTATTTTCCATTATTTTTTATCGTATTGTTTTTTTATAGCGTCACTTTTCTAGCCATGAGTATATTAAAACGACAACTGCTCTGATGTATAGAGGCGGGCTGCTATAAAATAAACACAGAGCTACTGGTATTCATTTTGCGCAGCCTCTGTCTGCGTAGGCACAGCAAGCAAGAAAAATGAATACCAGTAGCGCATTATCATACTTGTATTAACTTTATTTAGGACTAACTATAGAGCGTTTGTTATTGCTGTATAGGCTTGTAAAATTTTTAATTAAAAAAGGCTGCTAACGCTATGGTAAATATAGCGTAAACAACCTTGTGAATTGACAGTATGACTAATGTGATCTGATTAAGATTTATTGTCTAACATCACTTAACATTGCTTAACTGGGCTTACGTGCCAACATGGTGGCAAACTGTAATTGCGCGCCATTATGCATGGTGCCGACGTCTTCATTATATTTAATCAACTCCCAGCCCTGATACATGTCGCGTAATTGTCCTTCGTCTAAGGTAAATGGAAAATTAACGGGACATGGATAGGCTTGAGTGTTCATGGCACAAACAATCAAATTATAACCACTAGCCTGCGTATGCGCCTGCATATCGGCAATGACAGCGTCAACGCGCGCGGGGTCAAGAAACATCAGGGTCACCGTACAGCTGATAAAACCATAATCGGCATCAAGGCTGGCACGATTGATATCGTACACTTCGGCTTTGAGGTTTGTAAGCCCTTCTTGTTTAACAATGTCTTGTAGCATATTGATAGCGCTAGGATTGGCATCTATCGCCGTCACATTAAACCCAAGTTGGCTAAGATATAAAGCATTGCGCCCATTTGAGCAGCCCATATCGAGCGCATCGCACGGCTCAATAATCTGGCACGCTTCTACGACTTCACTATGAGCAGGATTCAAGCCGTAGCGGCTATTGAGATCAACGGTCATGGCAACCTCTTATATGTAATTGAGAGATTTTATCATAGCACTAATGACAATCGATGAAAGCGGCAGGAAAAACCACCACGTCATCTTTTTCTTGCCAGGGCGCAAACTTGGTCATCGCTTGCAAAAAAAGTGGATGGTTGAGCCAGTCTTGTAGCCAGCGCTGCAAATTTGGATAAGGTAAATCGTAAAAAACCTTGCGATTCACATGCGCAAATTGACGAACAAACGGCATGATACCGATATCAGCGATGGTTATACTCTCCCCTAGCAAATAAGGATTTTTGATTAATAACTCCTCTAAAATCTGTAAAAAAGCTTCACCCCGTTGTCGATACTCTGCTTGGCTCATCTCAAGATGCCGGTCGGCGTATTTATAGCGATCGAGCCAATATTTAAACTCATTGTCGTTTTTATCAATCAGCGCATTTGCTTGCGCCAAGGTCTGGGCAGCAAGCAACCCTTGCGCATCTTGCTGTTCAAGCGCCCATGTCATTATCTCTCTACTCTCTTCAATCACTGTGCCATTTAAAAGCTGCAGCACAGGCACCGTACCTTTGGGGCTAATCACGAGCATTTGCGGCGGCTTATTTTTTAATGTTATCTCGCGCAGCTCGACCTGTAGCCCCGCAAACAACAACCCAAGGCGAGCGCGCATGGCATAAGGACAGCGCCGAAAAGAGTACAGACGAGGATAAGAGGAAGTCGAGGGAGTCATAGACGTGTTTCGCAGTTTGGTTAATCTTTATCGTTTTAGGCTTAAAAGTTATTATTTCAGGATTAATACATGTGTATTTTAGAAGTGATTGTGACAGTTTTGATGTTGATATTACTTATCATAACAATGACCACCCTTGCCTTCAATGGCAGGCTTCAATCTTAAAAAGCCTTACTTAATACAAAAAAGCCTCGCTATCATAAAAGGATAGAGAGGCTGATGTTTAAGATGATTTTTAATATGACATTTAATTTAAAGCATTGTAAGGATAGTTTTTTGAAATTATAGTTTTAGTTTTGCTTAGGCTATTACACACTTTTAGATTTTGGTAGGTCGTACTCGATTCTCTCGACCTCTTTATCTTGCAGTTCCATAATCAAGTAATAGCCTTTTATAGCGCCATCGTACGGCACATTAGACCCACGCTCTTGATAATGCGTGCGGATACGCTCTTTAATAATACTTTTACGCGCAGCTTCATCCAGTTTGGCAAATCCGCTTGGCAAATCTACCTGAGTCCAAAGTGCAGCGCCCCAACGAGACAGCCAATTGGCGTTGTCATCAAACTTAAAATCAACATCGGCGTATAAACGATAGCGAGGCTGCGGCACCGCACCCTGTGCTATCTCGTCCTTAATCTGAGCAATATCTTCTGCAAATGGCTCATAAGGCAAATCGAGTACCGAAAATAACTCTGCTAAAAACTCATCGGCGCTAAAGTATTTATCCATATAGCTGCCGTCAAGGCCAAGATGCTTATTGGACAGCACATGACGCAGGCGCTCGCAAGCAGGCATGGTATGCTTTAAAGGGTAACCCATGGTTTTGACAATATATTGCGCGCGATATTCTAACGTATCTATTTGCGCGATGACGTATTGTGCGAGAGGATGGCACGGCTGAAAACGGCGGGTAAATTTGGATGGCTGGGCAGATTGGCTCATGATGATGAAGACCTTATATTCCTATAACTCCGACGAAAAAGTATAAAATCAGGCACAAATGAGGATGTCGGAGTACAGGCTCATGCGCTTTACCAGGATTGTTTTATATCGTGCTGGAAGTTGCAAGGTTTGTACGCCGCCACCAATCGCAATCTTGATGAGTTGCAATAAATGACGAGGACAAAACTGTTAAACCCACGATAGTTTATTCAATGATGATAGCACATCAGTCCATCAAAAATAAATACGCGATCATGACTTCTTTTTAATCAGCAAATATTCTAATCTTCCCCATGATACGTCGCCTCATCCATCCAAACGATAGGATCTTCACACAGATGGACCAAGTGATACCAAATATCACTGCTACGAGCGATACGGTGATGACCGCCGTCAAAATAATCGACTTCCCAGCTATCCGGTAGATTAACCAAAGTTCGCCTAGCAACCGCTACATCCAAACTCTCATCTTCGACTTCCACCATGACCCGCATCATCTCAGTGTTTGAGGTCGGAAACGACAGTTTCATATCCACCACGGCTGGAATACGGTCCGCTAAAACGTCACTTGGATAAATACAGGGCGCAATTAAGAGCGCCCGCAGATTGTATTTATGGGCAAAATGATTGGCAAACCACGCACCAAGCGAATGCCCTACCAGCACCACGCGTGTATACTGTGCTATTTTCTCACGAATTAGATCATCGTAAATTTCAAATATTTCTGCAAAATGCTCGCGGTAATTGACCGTTTGACAATATTTCGGCTCGCGCGTGATACACGTATATTTACTGATCTCGCAACTTGAATCAAGACCATGAAAAAACAATAAAAACGTGTCGTTATTTTCGATAGGAAACATCATAGCTTTCTCCTTTTTTCATTGTTATTTAGCGTTATTATTATTAATTTGGTCTATTATTTAAGCCGCTTTTTGATTGGCAATTTGCGCTTGATATAAACTCAAAATCTCCTCACAAGCTTGCATTGAAGTATTTTTTGCAAAGCTCTTACCAAACCAAAAATCATAAACCGCTTGGATAATGGCTTTTACCGCTTCAGTATCTTTTGGTTTTTGCGCTGTTAATTTACACGCAATATCTTTTGCTTGAATATCGGACTCATTGTAGAGCGCACTCCAGCCTACACAATAGCGATAGAGCACATCATTAATAGCCAAGATAAATATAGCGTCAGCCACGCCATATCGAGTGATAAACTGCTCTAACATCGAACAGCGCTCGTCATAGAGTAAAGGCTCTATCGGCATCTCATTGCGCTCAGTCACATACTCACTGCTCACTACGTGCGAGGGCTTACTAAAGTCCTCCCACAGCAATGGATAAGATCCACCAATTCCGCCCTTCTCTACTACGTTAAAACGCCAAATACCGTAATGCGTATCAATGCCTTTGGTATCAATGCCCTTATAAGGCACATCGATAAACCACTGCATCAGCGCATCGCTATCATAAATGATATGCGTACTGCCAATACGCACCGCTTGTTTCGGTAAAACGTCCGTATATAAACAGTCGATATCATCGCTATAAAGTTTTACTTTTTCTACGTTTTCAGCACTGACATCACCGAGCTTAGCCCTTGCCTCACCTATGTTTCGGCACAGCCGAAACGGCGCGACAAAGCTCAAGGTATCATCGGTATTATTGACAAAATATACATCATCTTCATAATTGTTTATCGGAACCGTCTCAAGATAAAATAATGGGCTTTTACGTACGCGCCCTTTCTCATCACTCGCCAGTGCCGTTATTCCAGATAGTTTTGCGCCATCCGACCACTGCACATTGTCTATACGTTTTTGCTCAAATTGATAGGTTAACTTTGTCATCGTTTTATCCTTATTATTTTGGCATCCAGTTTTGATTTTTGATTGCTTATCGCATTATTTTCTATATTTTTATTTCGTATTTTCTTTGGATTCTTTTAAGCGTAATTTTAAGCCAACCGAGTCTGCTCGCCATTTGGTTAAATGACGTCATTAGCTATAAAATTAGTTAAGTTAATTGGTTTAGGTACGTAGAATTTTTTATGCTTGATTGAAATGTTAGCCGTAGTTTTTCATTATCGTAATGCTATTTTTTCTCGTTATTGTTTTTAAAAATTAACATTAACAGGCGTTTTTCTGTTCAGTTTTTCTGATTTTTAATCAATATTTTGGGGGGGGTTAGGTTTGGATTTTTTCAGGCATGATTGTTTAGGATTAAACGAAAATAACACTGTTTAAAAAATACTGTTCAAAGGACATTATTAAACATGCTTGCTAAAGACAACTCAGTTAAAAAGTGAAGCGTTGCGCCCCGAGGGTTAACGGTTTGTCGTGTTATTTTTGCCTGACTCAATAACTATAATATAAAACCTGATGAAAATAAAGCGGCTAAAAAAACTGTGCGACAACTGCTGTCGTCCAATCACTTATTACTAGGTTTATCATTAAACGCAATATCTGTTGAGCTAATTTACATAAAAAACCCCATAAGCTATATGCAACTTACGGGGTTATCTTTTGCCAAATGATTAATCATATCTCTAACATCTAGCAAGCCATATACTGGCGTTTGATGAATGATTTAATAAATGAATTAACGCTCTAAATGCAGATACTGCATATGACATTCGTACTGATGCAAGATATCCACCAGCACTTGCTCTTTGGTATAGCCAACCAAATCATACTCTTGCGAGCCATCACTTAAAAATACCTCAGCACGGTAATAAAACTCGGCCTGCTTACTGGAAGTATTGAGGGTAAAGTTTGGTCGCTCAGCTTTGATGAGATTGACTTCATAAATAAAGTCATCTTCATCACCATGCCCGACGCGCAGTTTTACCCCATCTATCTGACCGTCATCTTCGTCGGTTGCAGCATCGATATTTTTACCAATGCTGGCCAAATTTCGGATATCCAGTGAGGTTTTAAGACCACCTGCTTTTAGCTCGTTTTCTACCTCAATCATGGCAGGTTTAACGACCGTCTGTAAAAAGCGTTCGACTTGCTTGTGACTTGGGAAACTGACGATACGCTGCAAGCGCGCTTTCCAACCTTTACCACTATCGAGCACGTTTGCCGTGCCAACGGTACTGGCTTTGCGCTTGTTGCCCTCTTCTTTTAGTGATTTCCACATAGCCATCATGTAAAGCAGCAAAATAAGTGAGAACGGCAGACCAGCAATGACGGAAACCGATTGTAGCGAAGTAAAACCACCCGCAAACAGTAAGCCCAAAGTAATCAAACCCGTAGCTGCCGCCCAAAACAGGCGTAACCAAACAGGCGCGTCGGTATCATTGGTCATGCCTTTTGAGCTTAGATTTGCAAGCACTAAAGCGCCTGAGTCCGCTGAGGTCACAAAAAATATCAGACCAATAAATACGCCTGCCAATGAAAAAATATCACTGTAAGGGAAGTATTCAAACAAGGCAAACATACCCATCGCGGCGTCATTGACGGCGATTTCACCGAGCTCAGTTGCGCCATTGGCGACCAAATCTATCGCTGAATTACCAAAGATAGAGAACCACGCAAAAATAAAACCAAGCGGGATAAACATCACGCCAAAGACAAACTCACGCAAAGTGCGACCGCGGCTAATACGCGCGATAAACAAACCGACAAAAGGCGCCCAAGCGACCCACCATGCCCAGAAAAATATCGTCCAACCTGACTTCCAGTCAGCGCCAGCGCTGCCATCATAAGCATAGACATCAAAGGTTTTAAAAATAATCGTTTGGAAATATTGCCCAATATTTTGGGTAAAGGTATTGAGCAAATAAACCGTATTACCTAGCACCAATATGGCCAATAGTAGCAATATCGACGACAGCATATTAAATTCGGATAAACGGCGCACACCTTTTTCAACGCCTGTCATCGCAGAAATAGCGGCAGCAACAACCACGCCTAAGATAATCAGGCTCTGCACCATTTTGCTCGATTCGATACCGAAAACATGTGTCAAGCCGGCATTGGCCTGCAATACCCCAATACCTAAGCTGGTGGCGATACCCATCAAGGTACAGACGACGCCAAAGGTATCAATACCATCACCAAGCCAGCCTTTGATTAAGCGCTCACCAAATATCGGTGTCAGCGGTGAACGTAGCGCCAATGGCATGTTTTTACGATACGCAAAGTACGCCAATGCCATACCAATGAGCGCATAAATACCCCAACCATGAAGACCCCAGTGTAAAAAGGTTTGCGACAGCGCTTCACGCATCGCTTCAGCACTGGCAGGCTCTAAGCCCGTATGCGGTGTGAGATAATGCATCAACGGCTCAGAGGCACCAAAGAATAATAAATCAATCCCGATACCCGCGGAGAATAGCATCGCCGCCCATGCTAAAAAAGGAAACTGAGCTTTTTCGTGATCTTGTCCCAGCTTGATATCGCCGTATTTAGAAAAACCAACAAACAAAGCGAAAATACTATAAGCGGCAACCACCAGCATGTAATACCAGCCAAAACTCTCTGATACCCATGCCATACTGGCGCTTAATAATGCCTCACTATAATCTGGCAAGGCAATCGTCCAGATAATCAATAAAATAGAAATAATAGCTGAACCTAAAAAAACCGTCTTATTTAGAGTCAGGGGTTTCGTCGCATCTTCTGATGGCGAGCTGTACATAAAAGACCTCAATCGGTAAATGAAACAGGGTCTGATATTGCTTTGTCCGTCATAGTCTTATGAAACTTAAACTCATAAGGTATTTATCACCGCATGACGCACAAAGCAGTACCAATTAATAAAAACTGAAAGATAAACGATTAGAAAAACAGCGACGCAAATGCTAAGTAAATTTAACCTCAACGGTTTTCATCTCTATAAACATATGCGCTGATAAAAAAGACCTTTACTACGAAAGGCCTTTTGATAGAAATGGACTTATATTATTTATTGTTTATTAGTTCGCGCAGTTGCCTAAATACTCGTTTAGGCATTCATTTAAAAAGGCGTTTAAACGACAGAGTTATAAACGCGCATCGGCTCGGCTCTGAGCGGTGCACCATTGGCGACATAATAATCTGCTGTTGAACGTGGCAACTGCACACCGCGCATCTTATCGACGATTTTTTCAGCCAGCATAATGGTGGTTGCGTTCAAATTACCACTGATGATATTTGGCATAATCGACGCATCGACCACGCGCAAGCCATCGATACCGTGCACTAGCCCTTCACCATTGACTACCGAATCATTACCCTCACCCATCGCACAAGTACATGATGGGTGGTAAGCCGTCTCGCTATGGTTGCGGACATACTCATCCAACTGCGCATCGGTCACCAGATCATCAGTTGGCGCAATGGCGCGGCCGCGATACGGGTCAAGCGCTGGTTGATGCATAATCTCACGAGTGATACGCATCGCCGCGCGGAACTCTTGCCAGTCCTGCTCATGCGACATATAGTTAAATAAGATACTTGGATGCGCGCTTGGATCTTTTGAAGTTAGCTTGACGCGGCCACGACTCGGTGATCGTAGTGAGCCCACATGCGCTTGGAAGCTGTGCGATTTCACCGCACTACGACCATCGTAACGCACCGCCAATGGCAAGAAGTGATACTGGATATTGGGGTGCGTAAATTTCTCATCAGTACGGATAAAGCCGCCACCCTCGAACTGATTGGACGCGCCAAGACCAGTACCATTAAACAACCACTCAGCACCAATCGCAGGTTTATTCCACCATTTATTGGCAGGGGCAATCGACACGGGTAGCTTACATTCGTACTGCATATACAGCTCTAAATGGTCTTGTAGATTATTACCGACACCCGGCAACTCTAAAACCTCATTAATACCCAAGTCTTTGAGCCACTGACCAGGGCCAATACCAGAGCGCTGCAATAATTGCGGCGAAGCGATAGCACCTGATGAGACGATCACTTCACGAGCGGCATAGAATTTTTTGGTTTGACCTTGATGCTCAACCTTAACGCCGACCGCGCGCTTACCATCGAATAAAATCACATCGGTCAAGGCACCGGTCAAAATCGTGATATTGCTACGTGGTTTAGCACGGTCGAGATACCCACGTGCCGTTGATGCGCGGCGACCATTAGGCGTGACAAAACGATCCATTGGGCCGAAGCCTTCTTGCTGATAGCCGTTTAGATCCTCTGTACGCGGATAGCCTGCCTGCACGCCCGCTTCAATCATCGCTTCAAACAGCGGATTGACCCCAGGTTTTGAGGTGGTCATTTCTACCGGACCACCGACGCCATGATAGTCGTTTTCGCCTGCGTCGCAGTTCTCTGATTTTTTAAAGTACGGCAAGCAGTCGAGATACGTCCAGTTCTCTAAGCCCTTGATTTTGGCCCAGTCGTCAAAATCGAGCGCATTACCACGGATATAGCACATGCCATTGATGAGTGATGAACCGCCCAGCCCTTTACCGCGGCCACAGTCCATGACGCGGTTATTCATATATGGCTCAGGATCGGTTTTGTAGCCCCAGTTATACGTAGTGCCTTGTAGCGGCATCGCGAGCGCCGCTGGCATCTGCGTACGAAAGTCTAGTCGATAATCAGGTCGACCAGCTTCTAATAGCAACACCTTAATGTTGGCATCTTCGGTCAAGCGCGTGGCCAGCACGTTTCCGGCTGAGCCTGCACCGACAATGATGTAGTCATATTCAGGTGTGGTTGATGTCATAAAACGCTCCATAATAGTAAAAATACGTCATGTCATCAGTAAGCTCAAATCATGCCGGCGTATTTACCTACATGACGTGCTTACTAACGACAGCTTTCTTTGTACATTAAAACAGGTGGTTAAAACACAGGCAGTTAATAAACCATTAAAATACCGACTCAAACTTACCCAGCTCTACTTGGATAGATTTGGTCTGCGTATAGTGTTCAAGGGCTTCGATGCCGTTTTCGCGGCCGATACCTGAATGCTTATAACCGCCAACTGGCATTTGCGCAGGCGACTCGCCCCAAGTATTTAGCCAGCAGATACCCGCCTCTATCTGTCCGATGACGCGATGCGCGCGGGTTAGATCTTTGGTTACCACCCCTGCCGCCAAGCCGTACTCGGTATCATTGGCACGGCGAATGACTTCTTCCTCAGTCTCATAAGTCAATATCGACATCACAGGGCCAAAGATTTCTTCACGCACGATAGTCATGTCATCGGTGCAATCAGTAAACACCGTTGGCGCGACATACGCGCCTTTAGCCAGCTCGTCTGTCGTCACTCGCTCACCGCCCGCCAATAGACGCGCACCGCCCGCTTTACCTTGCTCGATATAACCAAGCACTCGCTCCATATGCGGGAAGCTAACCAATGGCCCCATATTGATGCTCTCGTCCAGCGGATTGCCGAGCTTGATACGCTTAACACGCGTCAAGATTGCCTCTTCAAACTTGGATTGTAGCGCTTTTGGGATAAAGACGCGCGTGCCATTGGTACAGACCTGACCTGTACTGTAAAAGTTCGCCATCATGGCAATATCAGCAGCGGTATCGATATCGGCATCGTCGAAAATGATCAATGGTGATTTACCACCAAGCTCCAAGGTTACGTCTTTAAGCGACGATGATGCGGCGCTTGCCATGACTTTTTTACCTGTTGGCACGCCGCCTGTGAATGAGACCTTGGCGATATCAGGATGCTGGGTTAATGCTTCGCCAACTTTATAATCCCCTTGCACGACGTTAAAGACGCCGTCTGGTAAGCCTGCTTCGGTGAAGATTTCTGCCAGTTTTAGTGCCGTTAACGGTGTGACTTCTGAGGGTTTAAAAATCATCGCATTACCAGCAGCCAATGCTGGCGCTGCTTTCCACATCGCAATTTGAATCGGATAATTCCACGCACCGATACCTGCTACCACGCCGAGTGGCTCGCGGCGGGTATAAACAAAACTGCTATCACGTAGTGGAATCTGACGACCCTCTAACATTGGTGCAAGACCCGCATAATACTCAACGACATCAGCACCAGTGACGATATCGACATACTTGGTCTCAGAAAGCGCTTTACCCGTGTCTTTGGTTTCGAGCAATGCTAATACATCATTACGCTCGCGCAATATCGCAACTGCGTTTAATAAAATCCGGCCACGCTCAACCGCGGTCATCGCTGCCCACACTTTTTGACCTTGTTGCGCGGCTTTTACCGCCTCATCGATTTGCTCAGTCGTCGTTTGTTGAATGATAGCTAACACTTCACCTGTCGCTGGGTTGATATCTTCGAAAGTTGATAAAGAATCATCGACCGCCAAATAGCGACCATTGATATAAGCGGTCTGTGTTTGTGTTAAGTCGATAATATCTGTTAAGTTATTTATGATTGTCTGAGTAGCTGTCATAAGTTTTCCTTAGAGCGACGGGTTCGCTTTATAAAAAAGCTTTTTTATAAAGTCTTAAAAACAATGTCGTCATGGATTAAAGGTGAAAAATAAAAGTGGTTTGTATGCATTTTTAAGCGTCAAAGTCACGCTGCGTCATAGTTATCAAGCGTGTACGTATTGAGGCTTTGTCCGAAATATCGATACCCGAAAAGTCAGAGAGCCAAATTCCATCAGCAACCAGACGCACCATACATAGCGTTTCGGTATTGTCCGTGGCAGCGTGTTTTTTTAGCTGCTCGTTTGACCATTCAGCCCAGCGTTCGCGCAGCATCCTATCTCCTAGCATCAAGACATATAGCGTGGCTTGGCTATTAAACTCGGCTTGACCTTTTTCGCCCAAACTGATGGTGGCATCGATATAAGCGCGGGTAAACGAGCCGTAGCTGACCGGATCTTTTGCCATCGCTTGATTGACTTCCGCCTCAAACTTAGCCATCGCGTCATAAAACACCTCTAAGATGAGCGCGTCCTTGGTGGCAAAATGATGCATCACCCCGCCTTTGGTCACGCCGACGGCATCGGCTACCGATTGGAAGGTCACTTTAGACAAGCCCTGCTCCAAAGTGATGCGCGCTGCCTCATCAAGCAGCGCCCGCCGTATAAGCTCTGGCTGTTTTTTACGTTTATGAGCGTTTTGAGTTTCCATTTTTATCTCGATATTAGCGCGTCAGTTTAACTAAAAGTAAATTTGGCTTTAAAAGAATGTGTTTTATTAATACAGAAGGAAAAACAGTTTTTGATAAAGAAACCGTACAGTCGGTATTTTACAGAAATAAAGCAGCAATGTGAAGGGCAGATATGAACCGAGGAGTTACAGAACATTATTTTAATAATTTTCTGTATTTTATAGCTGATTATATGTAAAGGGTGTCAAAGCTATTTTTCAGAAAAATAGTTCTGACGCCTTTTTTATAGTGAAGCAGTAGCCTATAAACCATTAAAGTCGCTATTAATAATTGCTAAATCTACGTTTGCGTACTATTTTTCTTCTACTTTAGCGCCAATGACTTTAGACAGGTGACCAGTTTTGAGATAAACCGTAGCACCGTGTATGCCTGCTTTTATTTGCAGTTTTTCACCCACTGGCAAACGTAGCCAACCACCGCGAGTATAGGTTTTAGCGTCATCTGTAAGTTCAGTATCTATCAGCTCACCATCTAGCACCAGTATCTCAGCGCCGCCTTTGATTGCATCGGTAAATATTGTGTCGATAAATACTGTGTCGGTAAATAGGGCTTCATTGGCCTTTAAACGCTGTAAGCTGACCTGTTCGCTGTCATCTGAGAATAACTAACAGACCTCACGATTGTCCTGTATTTGCCAGTTTGCCCAATCGTTAGTATCGATAGCAACATAACGTGTTTCGGTGGCTAGCATTTGCCAAAGTTTGACAAAAATAACGGCGCCTTCTTTACTATACGGCTGATGGCCAGAATTTGGTGGATTGCGTAAGTACCAGCCTGCTGGATAGTCGATATCATCTGCCGAAAAAGTCCCAGACAACACCAAAATCTCTTCGCCGCCCGGATGCATATGATGCGGAAAATAGGACTCAGGCGCATAGCGGACGATACTGGTAGCACGGGCTTTTTCTGCGCCGACGCGGTCGAGCATGACACGCTCGACGCCGTTTTGCGGTGATGGCACCCATTGATAGTGTTCGGGTGCCAATGCAGCACGGCGAGTAAAATCTGCATTAATCAGCATAAAATAGTTTCTCGAGATTAGATTTAATGCTGTAGATTATCCCCTGATTTACAGCGGCTGACAAACAAGACACTGTTCTTATTATTAAAAAATCGTATTTACGCGGTTCAAAGTAAGTTTATAGCGCATAAATGCTTAACCTGAACAATCCTGCCAAGATTCTTGCTAATTATCAAAAAATTACTTTAACTGCTGCTTCTGACTTGGTATCTTGCTCTCCTTCTTTCTGTCACTACGACGTATCTTTGCCATCTTATTAAGCTAATGAGTGATTGTTAAGCCACTTTGCTGTATTAGCGCCTTCTTTATTTGTATTGGATCATATGAAACATAACCTTGAGGTGAGCGCAAATGCTCGCCGCACTCAGTATTTCCAAGTATTTTTGATGGGCGTCAGCGCTTTTATTATGAATACTACCGAATTTGTCCCCGTTGCCCTATTAAGCGACATCGCCCATGATTTTTCTATTACCACGGCTGAGACTGGCTGGATGTTGACGCTATATGCGTGGATTGTCGCGGCGATGTCATTGCCATTGATGCTGCTCACCAGCCATTTTGAGCGTAAAAGCTTACTTTTGGGCTTGTTTGTGGTGTTTATTGCCAGCCACGTCTTATCCGTATTTGCGTGGAGCTTTGATGTATTGCTGATTAGCCGCGTGGGTATTGCGCTATCACACGCGATATTTTGGTCCATCACCGCCGCGATTGCGATACGCGTAGCACCGGAAGGTAAAAAAGCACTGGCGCTTAGCGTGCTTGCAACCGGTACTTCATTGGCGATGGTGCTTGGCGTGCCTCTAGGACGCTTAGTCGGTCAATGGTTTGGCTGGCGAGCGACCTTTGGCGGTATTGGCGTGATTGCTTTTATCGTCTTTATCTTGCAAGCAAGGCTCTTACCAACGTTACCCAGTATGTTTGAAGGCTCGTTTAGAAAAATTCCAGAATTGCTTAAGAATCCGTTATTGGTCTGTTTGTATTTGCTGATTTTATTAGTCTTTACCGCTCACTATACCGCTTATTCTTATATCGAACCCTTTATGCGACAGGTTGGCGCTATAAGTGAAAACGCTGCGACTGTTGTCTTGCTATTATTTGGGGTAGCAGGGATTGCGGGCAGTGTGATTTTTAGCCGTTGGGGTGATCGTTTTAATACCAGATTGATGCTGATATCGATCATATTAATGCTGCTATCTATGCTGGTACTATTGTTTGCCGTGACTTCTATCTGGGCGCTGAGTTTCATTGCATTACTGTGGGGCGCGGCGCTGATGCTGCTGATTATCTCTATGCAAGCCAAAGTCATTATGGTTGATGTCACTGCCCAAGACATGTTGATGTCGATGTTCTCAGGGATTATTAATTTAGGCATTGGCGCAGGTGCGCTGTTTGGTGGTTATGCGGTGACGCATATTTCTATATCAAGTGTCGGCTATGTTGGCGCGGCTATCGCCAGTGTGTCGCTGCTCTTGATGTTATTTATGATAAAGCGCTTTCCTGAATTAAGCAGAAGACTTGGTTAGCTAAAAATTTGATAGTAAATAAGCCTATAAAAAATGCCAGCCACTTAAAGGGGCTGGCATTTTTTTATTTAAAAATATTAAGCAAGCTGCTTAATTAAAAATCCACCTTGCCGCGTAACGCTTTGGTCTTACCGCGCTGGGTTTTTTCATCAACACGTTTACGTTTGGCGTTCCGGCTCGGTTTGGTCGCTTTGCGGGTTTTATTGACATGAGTGGCTTTTATAATAAAGCTTTGCAGCCGCTCCAAGGCATCAATTCGATTGCGTTCTTGGGTACGAAATTGCTGCGCTTTAATAATAAGCACACCTTCTTTGGTGATTCGACTGTCTTTACTGTCCAATAAACGCTGCTTAATGACATCGCTTAAGCTTGAGGCATGAATATCAAAACGCAGATGAATCGCAGACGAGACTTTATTGACGTTTTGCCCGCCTGCCCCTTGCGCGCGTATGGCGCTAATCTCTACTTCGCTGTCATTCAGGCTAATGGTATTGCTGATAAAAATCATAAAATGCTTTTATAAATGATTGATAGATAAGCTTAATGATAAAGCATTCCCAGTTAACGCGCCACTTGCCCGCTTAATAGCGACCAAAACGCCGTATTTCTTAACCTCTATAATCTGCAATTTATCGGGTAAACCTTATAAATGTTATCGTTTGACGTTGCTGTGTCTATCCTCTGTCTATAAAGCGTAAGCCTGCGCAGGGTTTTGATTTTAAGGTGATAGGATGACGTTAAGCAGACACGATATTAAAAGAACACCGTATTAAATAAATACGGTATTGTTGAATCAAAGCGTTAACAAGCCGATTTTAGTCAAAGGAATAGCGTTGTATGACAACCAATAATAAGAAATCTAATCATAAGAAATCTAACACTTCTCTCAAAAATCACAGCCTTGCCGCTGATGAAAGCATTCAGGTCAGGGGCGCACGCGTTCATAACCTCAAAAATGTCGATGTGGATTTACCGCGTAATGCCTTGGTTGTTTTTACTGGCATATCAGGCTCAGGCAAATCGTCACTGGCATTTGGTACCTTGTTTGCTGAGTCGCAACGCCGCTACCTTGATTCGGTATCGCCTTATGCCAGACGCCTGATTGATCAAGTTGGCGAGCCTGATGTCGATTCGATAGAAGGCTTGCCGCCTGCCGTCGCGCTGCAACAACAACGCGGTACGCCGTCGGTACGTTCATCGGTTGGTAGCGTGACGACGATTTCAAATGGTCTGCGCATGCTGTACTCGCGAGCGGGTGAATACCCTGTTGGGCAAGACATGCTATATGCCGATGCCTTTTCGCCAAATACGCCAGAAGGTGCTTGTCCTACTTGCTCAGGTATTGGTCGCGTGTTTGAGGTCACAGAAGATTTGCTCGTGCCTGACAAGACAAAAACCATTCGAGAACGCGCCATTGCTGCTTGGCCACCAGCATGGCAAGGGCAAAATCTGAGCCGGATATTGACCACACTGGGCTACGATATCGACAAACCTTGGGATACCTTGCCCAAGGAAACCCGCGATTGGATTTTATTTACCGATGAGACCCCAGAAGTGCCCGTTTACCCAGAGTACAATCTCGAGCAAGTACGCGAGGCGATTAAAAAAGGCGAAAAACCCAATTATAAAGGCACCTATGCCAGCGCAAAAAATTTCGTCTTACATTCTTTTGCTACGACCCAAAGTTCACGTACCAAAAAACGCGTGGCGCAGTTCATGCAAATTTCAGAATGCCCAAGCTGCCATGGCAAAAAGTTAAAGCAAGAATCGCTGTCGGTTAAATTTGCAGGGCTTGATATTGGTGAATTGTCACAATTAACCTTGACTGAACTGGCGCTTAAACTTCACGACGCTGCCAATAAAAAACTCAGCGATGATATGCCTGACCGCGAAAAAGCCATCGTCGCCAAGCGTATTGCTAGCGATATTTTATCGCGTGTAGAAGCGTTAACCAGACTTGGGCTAGGTTATTTATCACTTGAACGCACCACACCTACCTTATCGCCTGGCGAGCTACAGCGCCTAAGACTTGGCACCCAAATTCGCTCTAAACTATTTGGCGTGGTTTATGTGCTCGATGAACCGTCCGCTGGCCTGCATCCTGCCGATACTCAGGCGCTATTAGGCGCTCTAGATGAACTGGTAGCGGCGGGTAATTCATTATTCATTGTCGAGCATGATGTCAGCGTCATTCGCCACGCCGATTGGATCGTCGATGTCGGACCAAAAGCCGGCAGTCATGGCGGTGAAATCATCTATAGCGGCCCTGTCGCAGGCTTGCGAGATGTATCTGATTCTTATACAGGGCAATATCTTTTTAGTAAAGACACAGCAACTCAAAAGTTAAAAACCGAGCAACCAAGACGACCTAATCATTGGCTAAAACTTGCTAATATCGAGCGTAATAATTTACAAGGGCTAGATGTGGCATTTCCTTTAGCGGTATTAACCACAGTGACGGGTGTTTCAGGTTCGGGCAAATCGAGTTTGGTCAGTCAAGCGTTGGTTGAACTGGTCTACAATGCGCTAGGGCAAAAAACCGTGATTGAAGCACCCACCGATGAAGCGGCTTTACTGGAGCAAGAACAAGAAACACCAATAGGCGGAGAGATAGTCAGTGGTATGGAGCACATCAAGCGCTTAGTCACTGTTGACCAAAAAGCCATCGGGCGCACACCGCGTTCGAACTTGGCCACTTATACTGGACTGTTTGACCATGTGCGCAAATTATTTGCCGCCACCAAAGAAGCAAAAGCAAGACACTATGATGCCGGACGTTTCTCATTTAACGTTAAAAAAGGACGTTGCCCAAATTGCGAAGGCGTCGGTTTTGTCAGCGTTGAGCTGCTATTTCTGCCAAGTGTTTACTCGCCTTGCCAAGTGTGCCATGGTCAGCGCTACAATGACGAAACCTTAGAAATTACTTATCAAGGTAAAAACATCGCTGAAGTACTCGATTTGACGGTCGAAGCCGCTGCTGAATTTTTTATTGATGATGCCCCAATCATGCGCGCCTTAGACGCCTTGCTAAAAGTTGGGCTGGGCTATCTAAGGCTTGGGCAACCAGCGACCGAGTTGTCTGGTGGCGAAGCACAGCGTATCAAGCTTGCTACCGAACTGCAGCGTACCCAGCGCGGCGATACGCTGTACGTGCTCGATGAACCAACGACTGGCCTCCATCCTTCTGATGTCGCGCTGCTGATGGCACAGTTAAATGGGCTGGTCGCAAGCGGTAATACGGTGATTATGGTTGAGCACGATATGCAAGTTGCTAGCAACAGCGATTGGATTATCGATATGGGCCCGGGTGCTGGCGATGAAGGTGGGCTTATTGTCGCAGAAGGCACACCTAAAGAGGTGGCGAAATCCAAAGACAGTCGCACTGCACCTTTTTTATTGACTTAGTATTGATATAATAATGCAAGAAGTGAAATGGCTGAATAAAAATATCAGTATAAAAACATCGGTATAAGAAAACCGCATGACTATGAAAGTCATGCGGTTTTATATTTAAAAAACTAATTTTTTAAACATGCATTGCTAACTAAGCAAGCATACCACCATCGACAACCACGGTCGCACCCGTGGTATAACTTGAAGCATCAGACACAAGATACAATACCGTACCCGCCATCTCATCAGGATTAGCCACACGCCCTAATGGAATCGCATGTAACGCCATTTTTAAGACTTTATCATTGGTGGTCAAGGCCGAGGCAAACTTGGTATCGGTTAACCCTGGCAATAACGCATTGACGCGAATATTTAACGGACCACATTCTTTGGCAAAGGCTTTGGTCATGCTAATGACAGCCGCTTTAGTAATTGAGTAAATACCTTGCTTGTCACCTGCGACCAACCCATTGACCGAAGCGGTGTTTAAAATCACCCCGCCGCCCTGCTCGCGCATCATTTTCCCCGCTGCCGTCGACATAAAGAAATAACCGCGAATATTGACCTCTACGGTCTTATCAAAAGCGGCTAAATCGGTATCTAGAATATGGCCATAGTAAGGGTTTGCCGCGGCATTATTGACCAAGATATCAATTTGACCAAATTCGCTTTTGATATGCTCAAAAATCGCCTCAATCTGCGCCATATCGCCGACATGACAAGCAAAGGCACTGGCTTTATGACCGTCAGCTTTGATGCTATCCGCGACCGCTTGGCACGCGTCAATTTTTCGGCTAGAGACAATCACATGCGCGCCTCTTGATGCCAATAAGCGGGCAATAGATTCGCCAATACCACGGCTCGCACCGGTAACCAAAGCAATCTTACCTGTTAAATCAAATAAGTCTTTCATCATTATTCCTTATATTTTTGAATATTTTAATAAATACTTTTGATGTTAAGCCAACATGCCGCCATCAAGGGTAAAGGCATGACCATTCATAAAGCTACTTTCATCACTTGCCAGCCATGCAATGGCGCCAGATACTTCATCGACATCTCCCAAACGGCGCATTGGGCTGGCTTTGATGGTGGCTTGCTGGGCACGCTCGTCCATTTTCGCCATGGTATTACGGACCATCGGCGTATCGATAAAGCTTGGGCAAACGGCGTTAAAGCGAATATTGACGCGCGCATATTCATGAGCAGCAGATTTGGTCAGCCCCATGACACCATGCTTCGCAGCGCTATAAGCTGACAGTAGCGGCGCTGAACGTAAACCAGCAATCGAGGCCACATTAATCACATGACCACCGCCATTAGGTGCCATGCAAGCAACAGCAGCGCGCATACAATGCCAGACGCCTTTTAAATTTACGGCAATATTACGATCAAAGTCCTCGTCACTTAGCTCATGCATCGGCGCCGGTTTATGGTCAATACCGGCATTATTTATAACCACATCAAGGCCGCCAAGCGTTTCCATAGCAAAAGCAAAGAGCGCGCGCACTTCATCACCACTACTCACGTCAACCTTTTTAAAGACGATACTATTGCCCGCGGCTTGCCCTTGCTGAGCAACACCTGCACCCATCTCTTCGGCCAAATCCCCAATGACGACTCTCGCGCCGCGACTGGCGAGCAGTAGCGCACTTGCCGCACCGATGCCAGACGCGCCACCGGTGATTAAAATACGTTTACCAGTGACGTCTGATGCAATTCCATTTGTATTCAATGTCATAATTTATCCCTCTACCTTAAGTACCAGTTTACCGAAGTTTTCACCTTTAAAGAGCATCATCAGGGTATCTGGGAACGTCTCGATGCCTTCAACGATATGGTCTTTTACTTTAATGTCGCCTGACCCAATCCAGCCAGCAATATCTTTCATCGCCATCGGATACTCTTTGATATTATCAAAGACGACGATGCCTTCCATACGTGCACGATTGACCAACAATGACAGATAATTTGATGGCCCTTTGACTTCTGTGGTGTTGTTATATTGGCTAATCGCCCCGCAAATCACGATACGCGCATGCAGATTAATTTGCGTGAGTACGTCATTTAAAATATCGCCGCCCACATTGTCAAAGAAGACATCGACGCCGTTTGGACAGGTTTCTTTTAACGCTTTTTTTACATTTTCATTCTTATAGTCGATTGCCGCATCAAAACCCAGCTCATCGACTAAAAATTTACATTTATCAAGACCGCCTGCGATACCCACAACGCGGCAGCCTTTGAGTTTGGCAATTTGCCCAACCAAGCTACCAACCGCGCCCGCCGCGCCAGAAATAACCACAGTCTCGCCAGCTTTTGGTGCGCCGGTTTTTAATAAGCCAAAATAGCCTGTCATACCCGGCATACCGAGCACTCCTAAGTAATAAGACAACGGCGCAAGGTTTGGATCGACTTTATGTAGCCCTGTGCCATCGCTGACTGCGTAGGACTGCACGCCATTATGACCTACGACATAATCGCCGACGGCAAACTTCTCATGTTTACTTTCGATGACTTTACCCACCGTTCCTGCACGCATTACCTCGCCAATCTGTACGGGCGGTATATAAGATTTGGCATCGTTTAGCCAACCACGCATCGCTGGATCCATCGAGATATATTCAATTTTTATCAGCAGCTCACCATCTGAGATAGTCGGCAAATCTGTCTCGGTATATTCCCACGTATCAGCGCTTGGTGCGCCAATTGGTCTTGCTTTTAAGCGCCATTGTTTATTAATCTGTTTGTTATCAGCTGTCATTATTTATTCCTTTAAATTTTTATAAAAAGCCATTGGTATCGTTTGCTTAAAAAGAGTTTATTCAAAATAAGCCAAATATATTAAAAAGCGTTCTTCTGGGATAAATTTTTCTCGCTTGCTGTGCGCTTTGCACTCTAGAGGCTTCGAAAAATTTACCCCAGCATCACTTTTAGCATCCTATTAGTAGATATTGTTATGTTAAAAACTTACCAAACAATCCCTTAAAACCATTCTGCTTGCATATCGGTACAGACCGCATTGTCGTTATTTAACAGTTCGATATCGCGATTGATTAAGGGCAATTCCCAATCGATAAAGTATTTTGCTGCTTGGATTTTGCCATGATAGAAGTTTTGCTTATCAACGTCGGCCGTATCATTTAATAATTGTTCCGCTTTACTCGCTTGGCGAATCCAAATCCAACTGACCACGATAGAGGCAAAGATATTCATCAATGCTTGTGCATTACCCGTCAGCGTGATTGCTTTTTCTGTTTGCAGGATTTTACTTAAATGCACCAATACTTCATGCAGATGACCCATATAAGGCATCAATTTACCGGAGAGTTTGGCGGTTTCTGACGTAGTAATATTCTCTAGGTCTTGGGTAATTTCACGTTTGAGAATTTGAATACCAAGACCCTTGTTCTGCCATAACTTACGAAATGACAAATCTAGTGCCTGTACGCCATTTGTGCCTTCATGAATGGGATTGAGACGGTTATCACGCCAAAACTGCTCGGCTTGATACTCACGTGTATAGCCTGCGCCGCCCAATACTTGGATACCCAAATCATTGGCTTTCGGCCCATATTCAGATGGCCATGCTTTGAGTACTGGCGTCAGCAGGTCTAGCAACTCTGTCAATTCATTTTTTAACGTTGCATCTTCACAGGTATTGATACGGTCAATCAGATTTGAGCCATATAGACAGAGTGAAATACCGCCCTCGCTATAGGCTTTTTGCGCAAGCAACATACGTTTGACATCACCATGCTGAATGATTGCCGTTGCCGCATCTTCAGGCTTATTATTAGGCGCAATTCTGCCCTGCGTTCTGTCTTTGGCATAATCGAGCGAATATTGATAACCGCGATAGCCAATCATCGCTGCACCAAAGCCAACTGCAATACGCGCTTCGTTCATCATTTTGAACATATAGCGCAGGCCAAAGTGCTCTTCACCGATAAGATAGCCGTGACAATCACCTGCGTCACCAAAACTTAACGCCGTAGAAGTCGCACCGCGATAGCCAAGTTTATGAATAAGTCCGGTTAAATGGACGTCATTACGCTCGCCGACTGATAAGTCATCATTGAGTCGATACTTGGGTACGGCAAATAACGAAATACCTTTGACGCCAGCGGGGCCACCCGGCACTTTGGCTAATACCAGATGCACGATATTGTCAGACAACTCATGATCACCCGCTGAGATATAAATCTTGCTGCCTTTGACGCGATAGCTGCCATCGTTTTGCTTCACTGCCGTGGTTTTGATATCGGCAAGTGACGAGCCAGCATGCGGCTCAGTCAATGCCATGGTGCCAGTGAATTCACCGGTTAACATTCGCGGCATAAAGGCATTTTTAATCTCATCACTGGCGAAATGAGAAATGACATTAATCGCCGCCGTGGTTAAAAACGGATAAGCGGTGGTTGATGGGTTGGCTGCCATAAAATAGCCTGCTACTGCCGTCATCACGGTTTCAGGTAATTGCATGCCACCATCGTCAAAACTATAACGACCTGCGATAAATCCTGACTCGCGAAAGGCGTCAAAAGCGACTTTGACATCGTCTATCATGCTGACTTTTTTGCCATCAAACTGGGGCTCGTTCTTGTCGGCGACATGGTTATGCGGTAAAAACAGCTGAGTGGCGATTTTATTGGCGGTGCCCAATACCGCATCAAAAGTTTCGCGGCTGTGTTCTGCAAATTTTGCATGCTCGGTTAAATGTTCAGTGCCCAATACATCGTAGAGTTGGAACGGTAATTCAAAGTCATTGATCAGTGTATCTGCTGCCATAGTCATTTCCCTATTATGATAATGATAAATAAGCGGTGATGAACAAGTGATGCATTGATATTAATCTAATTTAACGCCTTACCGTATTGTCATTTATGACATAATTATGGTCAAATAAGACAAAATTAATATGCTAATTTGGGAAAAACTGCTAATAAACTGACATTTTAAATACGTCTTTTCATAGGAAAATAAGCACTTATGCCCTACTTTAAACCCTTTAACGTCATCATTGTCGGTTTCGATGGCGTGCTCGGCAGCGCTTTGACAGGCGCATTAGATTTATTTTCATTTACTGGTGTCAGCTGGCAGCGCTTTTTGGATGAAGAAGTAGAACCAAGATTTAATGTGCAAATTGCCAGTCTTGGCGGCGTTGATATCAGATGTAGCAACCGCTTAATCATGCAAGCGCATTGCGATATTCAGGAAGTCACAGAGTGCGACTTATTATTAATTCCAACCATTGGCGATTCCATCGATAAAGTCTTGAGCCAAAATAACGCTCTAATTCCGCATTTGCAGCGACTGGCAAATACCAAAGCCGATATCGCTAGTAACTGTAGCGGCGCGTTCTTTTTAGCAAAAGCAGGCTTGCTCGATGGCAAAGTAGCTACCACCCATTGGGGTTATGCCAGTAAGTTTAAGGCAGATTTTCCACTGGTTGATTTGCAAGAAAACCAATTTGTCACTCAATCAAAAAGCCAGTCAAAAGAACAATCGGGCAATATATTTTGTGCGGCAGGCGGTAGCGCCTTTTATGACTTGGGATTATTGTTAATCGAGCGTTATTGCGGGCGTGAAATTTCTACCCAAGTGGCAAAAACTCAGATTATTGATAGTAAACGCGGTAATCAAAACAGCTATACTAATGTGACATTGCATAAACCGCATGCAGACCAGCTGGTTCAGCAAGTACAAGAGTTTATTGAGGAAAACTTCAAACAACCCATTCAAGTTAGCGGTTTGGCAGCGATGGTCAATATCACCCCGCGCACACTGAATAGACGCTTTCAATCCTGCGTGGCGATGCGCCCGATTGAGTATATTCAAGCAGTGCGCATTGAGCAGGCAAAGCGTTTATTAGAATTGAGCGATGTGACGATTAAATCACTCGCGGAGCAAGTTGGCTACGATGATATCTCCTCATTTACGCGGCTGTTTAAACGCGCGACTGAGCTGACCCCAAAAGAATATCAGGATAAATTTTCACGCTTGGCGATTTAACTTGATAGTAGACTTTTTAGAAGTCATACGTGGCTGCAATAAATTTATCACAGCAACAATTTTTATATCATTCATTGGATATAAAAACGATACAGCGAGATGAAACGTTGTTTTTCGCAGCCTCTGTCGGCGTAGGCACAGCACGCAAGAAAAACAACGTTTCATTGAGCGACTTGATAGCTACGTATCTGATTTATTTGGATTTGACTATAGGCTTAAACTTTTTTGCCACAAACCTTCGACATAAATGGCATCAGCTTTAATCGTTGGATAGTCGCTAAACATCAATTGATAGCCGCCCGCAGTATTTGTGCTTATCTGACACGTGGCTCCCAGTGGAAAGCTGTGTTTTTGGGCAATATGACCAAAGCGCATGCCGCTATAAATCGGCAATCCTGTTAGCTGATGCAATTGACGAATCACGGTGGCGACATCATAACGCTTATCATAACTGTCCTCACCGCTACCCGATAACGCACCGAATACAATCGCTTGCTGACCTTTAAACACCCCTGCCAAATACAAATCATAGAGCATGCGCTCGATGCGGTAAGCTTGCTCGCCGACGTCTTCTAAAAATACGATACCATCTTTGATCCGTGGCAAATACTCACTACCTGCCAACGCCGATAACACGCTGAGATTGCCGCCCCAAATGGTGCCGGTTAGCGTTTTAGGTTCAGTGTTTGTCAAAATACTGGGTAAATTTACACTGGTTAAAGACGCATCTGCTATATTAATCGTCAAATTAGAATTGGTTAATGCTTCTACGAATTGGCGACAGCTGACTTGATCCGGTTTGGTTTTGCCAAACTCGCTATAAAGCATTGGCGCCGCAAGCGAGCTCATGCTACCTTTTGCCAGTAGCGCACACTGGATCGCCGTCACATCGCTAAAGCCCGCCAGTATCGTACCGCGCTCCTTCATAATACGCCCAAGCGTTGACCAATCCACCATTGGTAATACTCGCACTGCACCGTAGCCACCACGTACCCCAAGTAGCAGTTTAGGTGCTTTTATCGCACCCGTAGCGATGTTTTGCAAGTCACTGGCTCGCTGCGAATCCGTACCTGCAAAGCGCAGATACTGCCGTTTGATAGTCGCCGGATTGTCCACTTTAAAACCCGCACAAGCCAAGCGCTCTAACGCCAATTCATTCCGCTCGTCACTACCACCGACATTGGAGCTGGCAAAAAGCCGCGTTTCAATCGTTGGGACGATACATCTTGCTTGCGCTGGTTGTGCCTCACCTTTAAAAGACAAATGCTCATCTGAAAACGCTATTGGTAAATCATCCTTGGTAAGCTGCGTGCCGCTATCTTGCTCAATAGCATTTGTAGCCAACGCCCGAGTGATATTTTGCGTCGCTAGAAGCCCTGCTCCGGCACCAATACCAACGTGACGTAAAAACTGGCGACGATTTAACTTGGATGATATCTTAGTCATGATGCTACCTTTTTTACCGTTTAATTGCTGCTTACCCTAGCAACCATTATTGAAACAAAGCGCGTATTATAACGCAGGTTGGGATACTATTTAGTACTCGAGCAGTATAGAACGCTTAAGTCAGGAGCATTTGGCATTTTAATAGACAACAAAACGATACAGAGTTACTTACCGTCTTATTTGGCTACAGACCCGACTCTTGCTATAGTAAAAAGCGCTGAACAACAAACAATAATGATAGATATAAAAGGATTATAAAGATGGCTGAGCAAGAAAGTGCAAAAGAGAAAGACAATAAAAGTCTGATCGATAGTATTAAAATCATCTTAGGTAAAGAAGATAAGCTGAAGGATCAACTCGAAAAAGAAAAAGGTCTTGAGAGTTATGCTAAGGATTTGCTGTTGCTGATGAGCTTAGTCAAAGACTACTATAAAGGCAACTATCGCAATATCCCTTATAAAACCATTTCAGCAGCCGTGGTTGGACTGCTTTACGTGATCAACCCTATCGATATCATTCCTGACTTTATCCCCTTTATCGGTCATATCGATGACGTCTTGGTACTCAGATTTTGTCTGAAACTTGTAGAAAAGGATTTGGCAAAATACAAAAGCTGGAAAGATAAGCAAACAGAAGCTAAAGACGACAACTCAAAGCCTAACGATAAAAAACTTGAAGATAAAAGTAAAAGCTTAAAAAAAGCAGATAAATAACCTGATAAGCAATCCCATAAAAAACACGGTCAATGACGCCTGCACTGACCGTGTTTTTATAGGCTTAAAATAGAAAATTTTAAATATATTTAAGCACTCAGCCTTTTAATTTTTTATTAATCAGGCACATCATAGCTTGGCTTTTCTGGATTTAGACCAAACGAGTAGACAAAGGTGCCTATAAGGCTATTAATGATAATAAATGGCAAGTCAATAGCCACATGGCCGAGTAAATAGCGACCGATGAGCCATGACACAATCAGCATAATTACGAAAAATGCGCCGAGATAGCCCAAGATAGTGGGATGTTTGAGATGATAAGGCTGCTCAGGTTTTGGCTGTTTATCGAGGATATAGGTTCTTACTGCCCAACCGGCCGCGTAACAAAATCCGCCTAACACCACATAACTAAAAAAATTCATATTGCCCGACTCTGATTAGAGGGTTGTTTATCATAAATACTGCTTTATAAAGGCCAATTACATACTGTCATTGACGTTATCAATAACGATATTGGCGTGAGGATTGGCTAAAATATCGGTATTAACGTCATCACATTCGACGCGATAAATGGTGTTGGCACCGCGATAAATGTAAGACAAGTACTCACTATCTAGTAGCGGATCGATATTGGCATAAACAGGCTTCACATGCGCCAACACCAGCACTCTGTCTGGACGACCAATCACCGCATCGACATTATCAGGGTCGATAGAAAAATACGTCGGGATATCACTTTTTGCAAGCACTTCTAACGGTTCAGCGTCATCCCAAACGCGCTTAGCGCTAGCAGGCTCTTTCATTTGCATGACCCAACCGCCGCCCTGTTGGCTGACTTTTATTTGCGCTGGCTCATCATGGCTGACCGTATAGCAGCCTGCAAATATGGATAAATCCGCTGGCGCCTCAGCTTTTTTGGCATCAGCCGGCGTATTACTGTCATTACAGGCACTCAAAAACAGCGCGCTACTTGCGACCAGAGCAACCATTAAAGGCGTTAATTTTTTATTCAAAACACTCGAGCTTACGGACATCATCGATTTATCCTGCATTGGTACATAAAAGCTTATATTGTGCATATTGCGCTAAGGTATGTCCGCACAATCACTGCTATTTTAACAGAAAACGGCAGCGTTACCGCTATGATATGTGCTTTTGCCCTTTTATGGTTTTTATTCCTAGCAGTATCTGATAGATAAGCGAGATTAGATAAGCAAGATTTGCTATACTCAACCCTAAAATAGACGGTGCTAGCTTGCGTAAAGATAACGCTAGAAACCCTCTTTGCTCGATGTTTATTACTTATTAGGCTCATACTTTTTTATGTCAGAAAACTCTATTTCAGCGCGTTCATTTAATACGAGCAATCCGCTCGCTGCCAAAGCAAATATGACGGTTGCTTATACCGACGGCGCTTGTAAAGGCAATCCGGGTGCTGGTGGTTGGGGCGCGCACCTAATTTTTAGCGATGGGCAGACGCAGGATTTGTATGGCGGTGAAAAAGTAACTACTAATAATCGCATGGAGCTGATGGGTGCGATACAAGCATTGACCCATAGTCCGCATGCGCAAACCCTTGAGATTTGGACAGACTCAAGCTATGTTAAAAAAGGCATCACCGAATGGATTGAAGGCTGGAAAAAACGCGGCTGGAAAACGGCCAGCAAAAAACCGGTGGCCAATCAAGACCTTTGGCAGCAATTAGACGCGCTTTGCCAGCAGCGCGATGTTGCTTGGCACTGGGTGAAAGGTCACGCGGGACACGCGGGCAATGAAAAAGCGGATGAGCTAGCAAATTTGGGCGTAACGTCTAGCAGTGAAGATTTGAAAACGGCTAGCTTGCAAGATGCGGCTAAAAAAAAAGATCTTCTAATGGCTGATAAAAAACAAAATCCAAGCGATGATTGGTTAAAATTTGACCCATTAGGCTTTGATATGATGGATGATGAGCTTGATGAGTCGCTATTAGATGGTCAAAATCTTACTGACGATATGGTAAATACAATAACAAATACAATGGCAAACACAGATATGTTAGTAGAAGAGAATCACAGTCCCTATAATGCTAGCGAACCCATGAGACACACCGATATGCCAGATATAAATACCAATATGGATACTGAAGTAGAAACTAAAACGGAAGCTCGCATAGACACGGACACACCGACATTCGATGGTGACACTAGCCGAGCCAATCCGCATTTTATACCCCTGCTACCCAAACCTATCCACCGCCATGAATCTGACCGCCAGCTCATTATGGATACGGAGACCACCGGTCTTGATCCCATGAAGGGCGACCGCATTATTGAGGTCGGTATCGTAGAGTTAGTCGGGCGTAAATTTACCGGCGAGAAACTGCACGTCTACATCAATCCGCAGCGCGGAATGGATGAGGAGGTGATTCGTATTCACGGAATCTCTGAAGCGTTTTTAACCGATAAACCGACCTTTGATCAAGTGGCTCAAGCGCTTTATGACTTTATGGACGGTGCCGAAATCATCGCTCATAACGCTACCTTTGATATGAACTTCTTAAATATGGAGTTTGCCAAAGTTGGCATGCACGACTTTGCCGAGCGCGTACGAGTGACCGACTCTTTGATGATGGCAAAACAGCAATATCCGGGGCAAAAAAACACCCTAGATGCTCTGGTTCGTCGCTTAAATGTCGGTAAACAAGACCGTACTTTCCACGGCGCGTTACTTGACTCGGAGATTTTGGCGGAAGTTTATCTGGCGATGACCGGCGGGCAAGTCACGCTAGCGATTGAGGAAGATACCCAAGCCGATGGCGGACATACTGCCCATGCAAACTTTGCCGATTTGGCGGCTTTATTGCTCGAGTCAAGCAGTAATGACAGCGCCAATCAAGGCTGGTATGCGTCGCTTGCGGACGATTATCCTGCGCTTAAAGATAAAATGTAATCCGTGAAGCATAAGTCATTAAAACGGTTTTTTATATGAACATAACGCCTTATACTGACCGTTAAGTAAGTAAATCTTGATTGTTATGCCGATAAGCGTTAAAACCTTATTTATAGACATTTTCAAATGCTCATCTAAACCTTTGCTATTTTCATCAGTACGTCATGGAAAAAAACAACTATGAATCCTTCTACACAAATGAAATTAACCGCCCCGACCTTGAGTGTGACTGATTTTAACCTACCATCGCTGCATTTATTGCACGATGAAATTAAGGTCATTTTAAAAGATACTGAAATTCATTTGGGCGAATTTAATGATGATGATAGCCAAGCGCCTTTATTGTTAGACTCTATTATTGTTCTAAAACAGCTGTCTTGTATTTTTCAGCTGATATCTTCGGTCGGGGCAGAAGTGCTCAATAACGCCATCGTCAATGGCTTGCAAAAACTTTATGACAGCCGTGATAATAATGATAATGCTTTGATTATGGATTTATCAGAAGCCATTATGACGCTTGATCGTTATATTGAGTTTATTTTGCTGACCGAATCGGTAGAGCCGACTTTACTCCTGCCTATCATCAATAGACTCAACGCTCATGGGCAAGCAGCACCGATCGATGCCGATTATTTTGCCGCGTTTGGTCATAGCAGCGTCATTATCGCTAATCCTGAAAACAACTTTCAACCGCTTAACGAGCTCAATCTTGATAGCGAATTATTAACTTATGCTTATCGTAGTGGACTTGGCGTTGCCTTATTAAATCAAGACGGTAAGGTAAGTGAGGATGAGCAGCAAAAGCTCGATGCGATGTCGGCAGCGTGCGCCTTGATAGCAGCAAATACCAACAGCCTGTTTTGGCAAGCAGCCACCGCTGCCGTTACGGATATTGCCAGCATTTTGCCGCTAAGCTTAAGCCAAAAACACACGCTTATTTATTTAGAGCAGCAGTTTCAAAGCTATCTGCCAGTAATGGACACGCGCTTTGCGCACTTGGTCAGCTTTGCTTGCCAGCGCGATACCAAAGAGGCACAAACGCTGCGTGAACTATATGCCGCCAATCAATTGGAAGACTCACAGCGCAAACAAATGGCGCAGTTCCTATTTGGACCCAATCGTGCTTTAACCGATACCTTAAACACCATTATTCAAGCGCAAATCAACACCATCAAAGAAAATGTCGATAGCTACGCACGCGGTGATTCTATCAACCCTGTTGATATGCAAACCTCGCAAATCACCGAGCAACTGACTGAGCTGCGTTCAGCTTTTCAGTTATTGGGTCTGGCAAATGCTGCAAACAGTCTCAATGCTGCCGCAGAAGCGGTGAAAAAATGGCGCGCGCCTACGCCAGAAGATTTTGACCATTTATTACTCGCTTTGATGCACGCAGAAAACGCCACTATCGCCATGGCAGAGATGCATACCCCTGGGGCAATCTATTTACCTTTGAATAATCCGCATATATCATTGCATCAGCTGAATACTGCCTATGATACCCTGATACAAGAAAGTCGTACGGCGATTGCCAGCGCCGAACAAGCCATCACCGATTATTTGGCTGAGCCTGAGCGCGATGTATTAAATATTCAAAATATTCCTGAAATGCTGCGCCAAGTGTCAGGTGCAGTGCGCTTTTTACAGCTGCCAACGCCCGCCAGTATGCTTAGCCAATTGGCAAGTTATTTGCAGCAGCGTATCGGCAACGGCGCCCGCTTAGATGATGGTACTTTGGCTTATATTGCTGATGTCATTATGGCCGTTGACCATCATTTAGATGGCTTTGAAAACAATCGCCCAGTCAGTAAGCAAGCGTTAGATGTTGGGCAACAAAGCTTAAGCCAACTGCTTGCGGCATAATTTTAGCGTACTAAATAAGTAGATTAGATAGCTTACTTATTTAGTTATCATCTAACTGCTTATTTTAAACAGACTCCTACCCAAACGGATAAGAGTCTGTCTTTGATTGTTTGGAAACTGAACCTATGAGCCACGCCTTTATACTTCGTGACGAGACGATTTTATGTCGTCAAACGCCTCATGGCTGGTGGCCTATGCAGGTTGAGTTACCACAGTCTGATATCGATAACCCAGCGTTAAACACTCATGACACTCATAGCACGCAGCGAGCCTATCAAGTTGGCCGAGTGACACTATTTGAAAGCCTAGCGCCGACTCATTGGCTACCTAATGATGATAGCCGTCAAAACAAAAACAGCTTGACTGCTTTTGAAAGCGAAACTGCTAATACATTTACTACTAATGCTTTTACGTCAAAAGCTACCTTAGCAATGACTTATGATTATGCGATAGCAAATCATGTTACGTTGCCTAAAATTTTAGAAAATGCTGAGTTAGAAAGTCGCGGTTTAACAAGCAATAATAAAGAAAAAAATACTTTAGGTAATGACGAGTGTGCTTTTATTGCGTATCGCCTGCTTATTACACAGCTGCCATTTGCCTTATCTGACCAACTTAGCCAAGCCATACAGTTGTTACGCTGGCAAGCAGACACGCAGTTTTGTAGTCGCTGCGCAGCTCCTGTTGTCCATGCCAACCACGGTGAGCGCGCGATGGTCTGTCCTGTTTGCCGCTTACGCCAATATCCACGCGTGCAGCCGTGTATCATCACCGCTATTACCCGACCCAATCCGCAAACGGGTACCATGCAAATTTTATTGGCGCACCATCATCGTTATGGGCAACAAAAAACTCCTCAACAAGCGCTACAATATGGTTTGATTGCCGGTTTTGTAGAGGTCGGTGAAAGTTTAGAGCATGCGGTGGTACGCGAAGTGGCAGAAGAGGTAAATATTAGTCTCAAAGACATTCGCTATGTCAGCAGTCAACCTTGGCCATTTCCGTCCAATTTGATGCTCGGCTTTCGGGCGGCGTATGCGGGTGGAGATATCGTCATACAAGAAGACGAGCTGTCACATGCCGATTTTTTTGACCTGACAAATTTACCAAAAATACCGTTTAAAGGTAGTATTGCCTATGCACTGATTGCACAAATTGCTCATGAACAAGGCATCTCGCTCTAATCGATATTTAATTTGTAAGACCAAGATGTCTTTTATTAAATATCAATGCTCTTGATAAATAACGCTATTACCCTATTTGTTCATATTAGCACTTAGTACTAATATAAAGGTTTTACATTAAATGCAAAGCACTACCAGTAACAACAGCAATCTTATCCGTCTCGCCAATTTGCCTATCTTGTTCGATAGCTTGGACCTAGAGCGCTTGCCTACCGCAACCCAAGCAAAGATTGCGCGTATTGATGCCTGCCTACCGCAAACCCAATGCGGGCTTTGTGACCATGCCGATGGCTGCTTGCCATATGCGGTGGCAATTGTTATTGATAATGAGCCTTATAATAAATGTGTGCCCGGCGGTCAGCCGGTGACCGATGCGATTGCGCGAATTATCAATCAAGATAGCAGCGATACACAACCACTTAACGCTGAGCCGTCAAAATGGCCGATAGATGCCAGCTCGCAGCGTCCAGTAGAAGTGCGCGCGGTGATTCGAGAAGATGATTGTATTGGCTGTACCAAGTGTATCCCCGCCTGCCCTGTTGACGCCATCGTCGGGACTGGCAAGCATATGCATACTATTTTTACGGACTTATGCACGGGCTGTGAGCTATGTATCGCGCCCTGCCCAGTTGATTGCATAGACTTAGTCACCGTTGAGCGTACCCAATCGACAGCTGAACGCACGCTTGAACAAGAGGATTTGCGCCAACGTTATCATACGCATTTAAAACGCGTTAGTAAGCAGCTAGCGGATAGCAGCAATAGCAAGCCGGTGGTCAGCATGGTAGAAGCCAAGCTAAATAATGCCGCCAGTCAATCGTTAAATATCAGCGAAGAAGAAGCAAAAAATACCATTGCCGCAGCTAAACTACGCAGTAAAATCAAGAAGTTAGAAAAGCAGCTGAGCGTACGGCCTAATGAGAGCAAACAGACGGAGCTTGAAGCATTACAAACTGAGCTTGCCCAACTTTAATAACCCATCTCTAATTTTGAATAACCAATGAATAAAATAATGAATAAAACAGTGCTAACAATGCCATGAGTAAAACCGTTAAACATAAAACTGCCGATACGCCGCCATCGAGGCGCATGCCCAATCGTGATGTGCGGCCGTTTTTTGAGAAACTGGCGGCGACGATTGATGAGCCAGTGACTGAGCTCAATTATAACAGCAACTTTGAGCTGCTTATCGCTGTTATCTTATCGGCGCAGGCGACCGATGTCAGCGTCAATATCGCCACCAACCAGCTTTATCCGGTTGCCAATACGCCTGAGTCTATTTTGGCATTAGGCGAAGAAGGACTGAAAGCGTATATTAAGAATATCGGTTTATATAACGCCAAAGCCAAAAACGTTATTAAAACTTGCCGTGACTTGATTGAGAAGTTTGATAGCACCGTTCCTGATAACCGTAAAGATTTAGAATCTCTAGCAGGTGTCGGGCGTAAGACGGCAAACGTGGTGTTAAATACCGCCTTTGGACAGCCGACGATGGCGGTCGATACCCATATTTTTCGCGTCGGCAATCGTACAGGACTTGCCACAGGTAAAAACGTCTTAATCGTTGAGAAAAAACTGCTCGAACGTATTCCCGATGACTTTATCGTAGATGCGCATCATTATTTGATTTTGCATGGGCGCTATACTTGTCAAGCTCGCACGCCAAAATGCGACGCGTGTCCTGTTTATGAAGAATGTATGTTTAAAGATAAAGCCAAGTTTTTAGAGCTAAAAATTGAAGTCACCGTTTAAAACCATCATTTTAAACATCATGGTCTATATGACGCTTTTCATATCCACTGAAAATCGCTCATAAAAAACGAGCCTACAGATAGCAAGCTACTTAATGGCTATAGGCGCATTGTTGAGGTTTACTTATCGTATAACAAGCGCAGCTCACTAGAGTTTTATTACGTTTCGAGTTAGAATAAGCCTATTTTTAGCCTGAGGCGCCAGATTAATCATCTCTTATATCATCAGGCAATAAACCCGTTACAGGTAAATGCTTAGTATTAATTATCATTTATGCTAACGCATGGAAACTGGCTAAGTTGAACCATATTTTTAAAACCTATTTAGTAAATACCTTTTTTACAAACGAATTTAGCAGCACCCATTTATCAAAAATTTAACGCCGAGCAATTGATTTGTTTGGTCAATATTAATTAAAGCAGCGCTCAGACGTTATGCTTTTTCCTATCTTTATTGATTCAATTAAGCGATCCCATTATGCGCGAATACAACTTATTTACCTCAGAATCTGTGAGCGAAGGTCACCCTGATAAAATGGCTGACCAAATATCAGATGCTATTCTTGATGCCATTTTACGTGAAGATTTACATGCGCGGGTGGCGTGCGAAACCTTGGTTAAAACTGGCGCGGTGATACTGGCAGGGGAAGTAACCACGACTGCCAATATCGACGTTGAGCGTATCGTCCGTGATACGGTAAATGGCATCGGCTATCATCACTCAGACTTGGGTTTTGATGGTGAGACTTGTGCCGTTATTAATATGCTCGGTAAGCAGTCGCCAGAAATCGCTCAAGGGGTCGATCGTAGCAGCCCTGAAGAACAAGGGGCTGGCGACCAAGGTTTGATGTTTGGTTATGCCAGCAATGAGACTGAAGTATTGATGCCCGCGCCTATCGAATATGCGCATCGCTTGATGGAGCGTCAATCTGAGCTGCGCCGCGCTGGTGAATTGCCTTGGTTACGTCCCGATGCCAAAGCGCAAGTGACACTCAAATACGACGGTAATAAACCGATTGCCATTGATGCCGTGGTGTTATCAACGCAGCATGATCCAAGCATCTCACAAACCGATTTGCAAGAAGCGATCATGGAATCGATTATCAAACAAGTACTGCCAGCGGACTTATTGCATGCTGGTACGCGCTATCATATCAACCCAACGGGCAAATTTGTCATTGGTGGACCTGTCGGCGATGCTGGTTTGACTGGTCGTAAAATCATCGTCGATACTTACGGCGGTATGGCGCGTCATGGTGGCGGTGCCTTTAGTGGCAAAGATCCTTCAAAAGTCGATCGCAGTGCAGCATACGCGGTGCGATACGTGGCCAAAAATATTGTCGCCGCCGGTATTGCTGATCGCTGTGAAGTACAAGTCAGCTATGCGATTGGCGTTGCTGAACCGACTTCGATTTCAATTAACACCTTTGGTACTAACAAAATCAGCAACGATGAAATCATTAGCTTGATTCGTACCCATTTTGACCTACGTCCTTATGGTATTACGCGTATGTTGAACTTATTGCAGCCGATGTACCAGCAAACAGCAACCTTTGGTCACTTCGGTCGCCAAGGTTCTGAAACTGCCTTTACGTGGGAAAAAACGGACAAAGCAGAAACTTTAAAAGCCGATGCAGGTTTATAAGACTGTTTCCATTTTTTAGATGTATTCGGTCTTTATACTTATCAATTTTAAAGACCGCTATGATATATTCAAATTTACTTACCATTCTTAGGAGTCGCTGATGTCTCAAGACAATATGCCAGACAATGCTCAAAATGACGCGCTAAACGACGCTTTAAATAATAGCCAAAATGACGAAATTGATACCGCTCTTGAAATCACTCCTGAAATGCAAGCGTTCTATCAACGTGCTGACGAAATCATTGGCGTCGCCAATAGTCAACTGGGCCCTAACGCGCACTCAGGTCAAGTTGGCGCGTCATTGCTGTATGCAGCAGCGCGTTATAGTGCGTCAGTTGCCTCGATTGGCTTTGTAAAAGGCGATGATTTTGCTAAAGAAAAAGACGATATCGTTGAGTTTTATACCAAACAATATCGCCAAATGTTAAGCGACAACTTGACTGATTACGCACAAAACTTTGATAAATATGTGCAGCTTAATAAAGAGGATAAACCTGCGCAGTAAGTTTATAAAAGCTCTAAGTTTATAAAAGCTCAGTCAAGAAACGTATAAGAATTAATATCAAAAGCCCAAGCCTTCGTAGCTTGGGTTTTTTGTTACTCTAATAATATGCTTATTAAATATCAGCGACGAATTAAAAAACGAATAGCACATTTGCTTTTTGTTTGAAACTGGCGTTTAATGCAAAAATAAATGATAAAAACGATATAAGGATATTTATTATGCGCGCGCTCTCTACTTTCAAACTTACAGTCACCATAAGCTTTATGCTAGCTTTAGCAGGTTGTAACAATATTAGTTCTAACTCAAACCCGATGCCTGATAGCACGCCCATTCAGCCGCCCGCCTCTAACACCAGTCAACCCCCAAAAGGCCTTGTAGCACAGTGTCCAACCTTTGACCCTGCAAAAACCATGTGTACAGCGCAATACGATCCGGTCTGCGTAAAAACGCAAGTCGGCTCAGTGATAAGCTATCGTACGGCGGGCAATGCTTGCTCAGCTTGTAGCACTCCTGAAGCCGTCAGCTATGTCAAAGGTGAATGTTCATAGTGACAGTGTAGCTGTAAAATTGTCGTTGTGAAAATTACCAGTTTAAAACCTATAAATGATTAAATGTCCATAAAAAATCCTAAGACAACGATGTATCTTAGGATTTTAAATGACAATTATTATATTGTGTTTTTAAGTAAAACCAACGGCAGCTAACTACATGATTGGTTTAATAAAAATGATTTTAAAGCCGATATTTTTAGAACCGCTAATAGTAGGTTCTCTTTAAATCAATCAGTGCGACTGGGATGAATTTTGCGTAGCCTCTGTGATAGCGGCAAGCAAGAAAAATTTATACCAGTTGCACGTGCTAACTCACGTATCTATTGATTTCAAACCGACTATACGCAGCTTAATTAATCACCTTTAACAATTTTAGGCGGACCTTTTAATAAGTCCTCATCGACAAACTCACTGGCCGAATTATGGTCAGCTGACTCATCGGTAATATAACGCTGCTGATTGCGATATAAGATAAGTCGGTCGCGGCTCATACCGCGCAGTAACGCATACATCATCACAAAGATGACCAACGCAAAAGGTAGACCTGCCACAATAGCCGCCGCTTGCAGGGCATCTAAACCGCCCGCTGCCAATAATATGGCGGCAATCAAACCTTGCATCAGCGCCCAAAACAAACGCTGGATTTTGGGTGGATTGGTATCACCGCCCGCCGTCAGCATATCGATGACAAAACTGGCTGAGTCTGATGAGGTCACAAACCAAAGGACAATCATCACCACAATTAATAAGGTAATCGGTTTGGTCAATGGATAATATTCAACCAGCTTAAAGATGGCACTACCGTAATCGACTTGCACTGCCGCGACCAATCCTGGGCTAACTACCTCAGGATTCATGCCTGCGAGCAGCTCCATCTGTATCGCCACACCGCCAAAAGTCGTAAACCAAAAAAACAAAATCGTCATCGGAATCAGCAGCACGCCAAATACAAACTCACGAATGGTACGTCCACGGCTGATACGCGCAATAAAAACACCGACAAATGGCGACCAGCTGACCCACCATGCCCAATAAAATATCGTCCAAGCTTTTTGCCAATCGGTATTACTATAGGCTTCGCTCCACGTCGACAACGTGACGATGTTTGCCAAGTAGTTGCCTACGTTTTCTATAAAACTGTCAAAGATATATAGCGTCGGGCCCAAAATTACCATAAACGCCAATAAAATACCGGTCAGCCCCATATTAATATCACTAAGACGTTTGATACCTTTATCAAGACCGAGCATCAGTGAACCACAAGCTAATGAGGTCACAAAAGCAATGATGATAAACTGTATCGTTAAAGTAGAGGGAATACCGAACAAGCCTTCAAGACCTGCGTTAATTTGCATAACGCCAAGACCTAAAGAGGTCACGACCCCAAACATGGTGCCAAACACGGCTAAGACATCGACCGTATGCCCCCATTTACCATAAATCCTTTGTCCAAGAATAGGATAAAGGGTTGAGCGTATCGATAACGGCAAACCACGGCGAAAGTGAAAGTACGCAAGCGACAGCGCAACAATGGTATAAATCGCCCATGCATGCAGCCCCCAATGTAAAAACGACAGATTCATCGCTTGTTTTGCCGACTCAAGGGTTTCTGCTTCCCCAAGCGGCGGTGCCATAAAATGATATAAAGGCTCAGCCGTTCCCCAATACACCAGTCCAATACCGATGCCCGCCGAAAAAAGCATCGCAATCCATGAAAATAAGCTATATTGCGGTCGCTCCGTCTGTTTGCCTAGACGTATATCACCGTAGCGACTGGCAGTCAGATAAATACAGAATACCAACGCCATATTAAACAAGATGATAAACAACCAACGGAATTTTTCGGCGATAAAAGCCTGTAAGAAGCTAAAAAGTGTTGCTGCCGTTTCAGAAAATAACGAACCAAAGATAATAAAACCGACGATTAAGACACTTGAGGTAATAAACACCGGTTTATTTACCTTTGGAAAGGGTCCAAGTTTACTTACTTTTACTTCGTTCATTGGCTAAAACCTTAAATTTAAGAAAGGCTACCTTAACAAAGTGCGCCCTAATTATCAATTTACTACAAGATAAGGGCGACTAGACTCTTTTATTAGTAATACGACTCGCAGTCTAATTAGTTATTTAAATGGCTATCGAGGTAGTAATTGCAGCAGCCTACCTTCATCGCCATCTTCTAATAACCACACCTGCCCATCGACAGTTAAGACACTACGAATTCGTTCACCCATATCATAGCGATAGCGTTCTGCAGCGCCGTTATTGTCATCAAGCGTGACCACGATAAGCGCTTTTGAGGATAAACCACTGATAAGCGCATTACCTTGCCACGCTGGAAAATCATTATATTTACCAGTCTGATAAATGCTCATCGACGACGGTGATATTACAGGCGTCCACGATATTTTTGGTGCAGCAAAATCAGGGCGCGTATCATGATCAGGGATATCCGTCCCGGAATAATTGCGTCCGTTCGAGACCACGGGCCAGCCGTAATTATTGCCTTTTTCTATCAGATTAAATTCGTCACCACCGCGCGGCCCCATTTCATGCGCCCACAACCTACCTTTATCATCGAATGCCATACCAAGTACGTTACGATGACCAATCGTCCAAAATTGGGCGGCAATGTCGCTACCATTTTGTGCAAATGGATTATCGGCTGGCACTGAACCATCGCCATGTAATCTGATAATTTTTCCCAGATTCACACTCATATCTTGGGCTGGTGTTTTTTCTTGACGCTCACCTGAGCTGATATATAAATACTGCCCGTCAGGTGAAAAAAGCAAGCGATGGCTATAATGCCTTTGTCCTTTTAGTTTCGGGGTTTGCTCCCAGATGGGCGTTATGGCTTGCCAGCGTGGCGCGTCAGTATCTAAGCCCGTTAATGTGGCTTTGATAACTTTTGCCCCAAATTTATTACTGTCGCTTCCTGTGCCCGCCTCGACATAGCTGATATAGATATTATTAGAAGTAGCAAAATCTGGTGCAAGAATGATATCGCCAAGTCCGCCCTGCCCGCCATACGCTACTTTTGGCACACCATTAACGCTTGTCTTTACACCTGTTGCCGTATCAACAATCAAAAGCTCGCCTGCTTTTTGGGTTATGAGCAGTTTGAGTGGCTGATTATGAATGCGAGGTAATGCGGTCATTGCCCAAGGTTCATCGAAGCTAGCGACCGTCTTGGTTGTAAAAGTAGGTTTTTCAGTATTGGCTAGAGACTCATTGACAGAGGCTTGCCCTTCTTTATACTCGGTCAAATCGTTATTGGTATTGACGGTGGCAGGATTGGAACATGCAGAAGCACTAAACAGCAGTGATGTCATGACTAATGATAATAGTAATGGCGTATTTGTCGATTTTTTATTGTTCATCATCCTGATGTCATCTCCCTTAAATTTTTCATATTCTTATATTGAGCTATCATTATTTATACCACAATCAAAGCGCGCAAACGGTAAATAATATGGGCGCACAAAAAAAACCCCTTACCTACCTATATAAGATATAGAGAAGTAAAGGGTTTTTAGGTTTATACCATTCAGCAAATGATATTTAACCAATGTACGTTAAAACGAACGCTTATTTTAGCTCATTCTAAGCTTATCAAAGGTTAACTCATCATCAGCGCCGACGTCGATTTTGATGATATCTCCTGGAACAAAGTCACCAGCCAGCAGTTTGAGTGACAATGGGTTCTCGATTTCTTGCTGGATAGCACGTTTGAGTGGACGCGCACCATACACAGGATCATAACCCACTGCGACCAGTTTATTCATCGCATCTGCCGACAGCTCGATATCCATCTCACGCTCTTGAATACGCTGACGTAAGCGATCCAATTGAATATCAGCAATACCTGCCATCTGCGACATGCCAAGCGGATGGAAGACCACAATCTCATCAATACGGTTGACGAATTCTGGGCGGAAATGCTGCCCGACCGATTCCATAACTTCCGCTTTGATATCCTCGTAGCTCTCACCGACCATTTCTTGGATTTTATGCGAACCCAAGTTACTGGTCATAATAATAACGGTATTTTTAAAGTCGACCACGCGGCCTTGCGAATCGGTCAAGCGACCATCGTCTAGCACTTGTAGCAAGATATTAAACACATCAGGATGCGCTTTTTCGACCTCATCAAACAATATCACGCTATAAGGCTTACGGCGTACCGCTTCGGTCAACGTACCACCCTCTTCATAACCGACATAACCTGGAGGCGCGCCCACCAAACGGCTAACGCTGTGTTTCTCCATGTACTCACTCATGTCGATACGAACAATTGCATCCTCACTATCAAACAAGAAGTTCGCCAGTGATTTGGTCAACTCCGTTTTACCAACACCCGTTGGCCCAAGGAACAAGAACGAACCTGAAGGACGATTCGGGTCGGACAAACCAGCTCGGCTACGACGCACCGCATTGGCGACAGCTTCGACAGCTTCATCTTGACCGATGACGCGCTCGTGGAGTTTTTCTTCCATCGCCAGCATTTTGTCACGCTCGCCTTGCATCATCTTGCTGACTGGAATACCAGTCGCCGCTGCCACGACCTCGGCGATTTCGTTATCCGTGACTTTATTACGTAGCAGTTTTACACCGCTATCTTCACCGCTTTGCTCTTTTTGCTCTGCCAAATCAGACTCGTGAATACGGCGCTCAAGTTGCGGAATGGTTTCATACTGCAGCTTACTCATGGTCTCGTAGTCGCCTTCACGACTGGCTTTATCATAAGCAATACGCGCTTTATCCAGCTCGTCTTTTAGCTGCTGACTGCCTTTAACGAGCGCTTTTTCTGCCTGCCAAATCTCATTAAGATCCGCGTATTCTTTTTCTAACTCTTCAATTTGGCTATCAAGTACTTTACGCTCTGCTTGCGCGCCCGCGTCTTCTTCGTTTTTGAGTACTTCACGCTGCATTTTTAACTGAATTAAACGGCTATCAAGCTTTCCGAGTGCTTCAGGTTTGCTGTCCATCTCCATACGTAGGCGACTTGCCGCTTCATCGATCAAATCAATTGCCTTATCTGGCAATTTGCGATCGGTAATATAACGATGGCTCATGCGCGCTGCCGCAATAATCGCGCTGTCTTGGATATCGACACCGTGATGCAACTCATAACGCTCTTTTAGACCACGCAAAATCGCAATGGTGTCTTCAACCGTTGGCTCATCGACCAATACTTTTTGGAATCGACGCTCAAGGGCGGCATCTTTTTCGATAAATTGACGATACTCGTCCAAGGTCGTCGCACCGACACAGTGCAGCTCACCGCGAGCAAGCGCAGGTTTTAGCATATTACCGGCATCCATCGCGCCTTCTGACTTACCAGCGCCGACCATGGTGTGTAGCTCATCAATAAATAAGATGACATTACCTTCTTGCTTGGCTAAATCACTCAGAACCGCTTTGAGACGCTCTTCAAACTCACCGCGGAATTTTGCCCCCGCAATAAGCGCGCCTAAGTCTAACGACAACACTTCTTTACGGCGTAGTCCTTCTGGCACATCGCCATTGATAATTTTTTGCGCCAAGCCTTCAACGATGGCGGTTTTACCAACACCTGGTTCACCGATGAGCACAGGGTTGTTTTTGGTACGACGCGATAGCACCTGAATGGTACGGCGAATCTCTTCGTCACGACCAATCACCGGATCAAGCTTACCAAGCTCCGCTTGCTCAGTTAGATTAATGGTATATTTATTCAGCGCATCACGCTGATCTTCGGCGTTTTGATTATTCACCGTCTCATCACCTCGCAGTTGCTCAATGACCGCTTTTAGCTTACTTGCCGTCACCCCAGCATTTTCAAATATTTTTTTGGTGTCGCCTTGCTCAGCAAGTGCCAACATTACCCATTCAGTGGCAATAAAATCATCACCCTCTTTTTGCGCTTGGCGATCGGCCAAGTTCAAAATCTTCACCGAATTTGGGTTTAGATTAACGTCACCAGTTGGCTCGCTAATTGTCGCCTGATTGTCGAGCGCTTTTGCCACGCCATTTTTTAATGCTGGAATAGACGCGCCGGCTTGCTGACAGATAGATAAGTTAGACTCATCTTGTAGCAATACGGCCAGCAAATGCACAGGGTCAATCCCAGTGTGGTCGCGACCTAGCGCCAAACTTTGGGCTTCTTGAATCGCTGATTGCAATTTTTGGGTAAATTTCTCGAATCTCATAGTGTGTCCTTTAATAATTAATAGTCGTTTGTATCTGCTAGTCGCTGCGGCTTTTTATAAGTATTAAGGTGCCGCAAGCTTTTCGTTGTTATCTATATAAGGTTTGTTGAGTAATATTTCAATGTCATTTTAACTATTGTCAATAGTATTTATTGACTTTTTGGTATCGACCTATACAGCATATATGAGCAAAAATAAAATCTGCAAAAAAAATAAAACCTTATTCATAACAATGATATAACGTTAAAGTATTAATAGGCACATTTATAAGAGATTTCAAGAGAGATTAATAAAGAAAAATTAGGAAGTCTTGAGGCTGTACGGACACAGAGAAATATATTTTAGCGGACGACTAAAACAGTTAAATGCGGGAGATTAACAAACTATTTATTCTACGATTTCGATCGGTGTGCCAATCTTTACCGCAGCAATGATTTCATCCATCTCATCATCGGTCACGGCTATACAGCCTTCCGTCCAATCACGTTGCTGGTTCAGTAGACCCAATGCACCAAAACCGTTTTTTTGCCCATGAATCATGATATCACCGCCAGCACTGACACCTCGCGATTTGGCTCGGGCTTTATCGGTAGTATTTGGATAACTTATGTGGATAGAGCGGTAATATCCAGATTTTTCATTTTTATAATCGAGTGTATAGCTGCCAACAGGGGTACGCTGGTCGCCTTGTTGTTGCTTATGTCCAATAGGATTACCACCGAGCGCAATGTGATAAGACTTAATCACTTTATCATCACTTAGTAGCTGCAGGGTACGAGCAGATTTATCGACAAAGACTTTATCAATCACAATACTTGTAGGCAAGGCTTGCTTGTTCTCTGAATTACTCTCAGCAGCAATGACACTCGTGCTAGTAATGATAGCGAGGCTAATACCCATGACAATAAATAACCAAGGTGAATATTTACTATTTATATTGAAAAAAGACATAGCTTTTGGTTCTTAAAGGTAAGCGTTCATTGATAAAATCATCTTTGATAAGATAGCAAAAGACTATGCCAAGTTTATGAAATTATACAACTAAAGCTAAGTGTTTAATAAGAACTACTGAATAATACGTCCTTAAAACCTACACCATACGAATCGCGCCATCGAGGCGAATCACTTCGCCATTTAAGTAGGCATTATCAATAATGTGCGTGACCAATTTAGCAAACTCACTAGGGTTGCCCAAACGCTTAGGATAAGGGACACCGGCCTCTAACTGCTCGCGCGCTTTTTCAGGGATAGTCTCCATCATCGGCGTGGCAAACACACCAGGAGCAATCGTCATGACGCGAATACCGTGACGTGCCAGCTCACGCGCTAGCGGTAAAGTCAGGCCAACGACGCCCGCTTTCGATGATGAATAGCTTGCTTGCCCTACTTGCCCATCAAAAGCAGCGATAGAGGCAGTATTGATAATGATGCCATTATCAGCATTCTTCTCTGCGTCGCTTTCTGTATTATTGCCGTTCGCAGCGCGCTTAGCAATACTGGCCGCGACCAAACGTGCCACGTTAAAAGAGCCAACAAGATTGATATTAACCCCGCGGCTAAAAGCATCAAGATCCGCTGGATTGTTTTCACGATCAAGCAACTTTTGTACCACAGCAACACCTGCACAGTTAATAGAACCTTGCAGACCGCCAAACTCTTTTTCAGCCAACTCAACGGCCGCTTGCACCTCATCGCCACTGGTCACATCACAACGTGCAAAGCGTACATTATCACCCAGCTCATTAACCAAAGCTTGCCCAGTTGACTCGTTCAAATCAGCAATGACGACCTTGCCGCCTTGACTCACGATAGCGCGAACCACTGACTCACCTAAACCTGATGCACCGCCTGTAACCAAAAAGCTGTGTTGTTCAATTTGCATAATTATTCCTTTAATCGAGGTTTTTACTGGTATTTTTTAAGCTAACCATAATGAATTCACTGTAAAATAGATACAGTGCGACTGGGATGAATTTTTCGTAGCCTCTGCGGTAGTAGCAAGCAAGGAAAATTTATACCAGTCGCACATAACTATTAGCGTAACGATGTTATCTTGAATGGACTATACTTTATTTTCTTAAACGGCTATCGATGTTTTCAGTACTTTATGCCGCAGACAAACTGCGCAGCAAGAAACGCTGGATTTTACCGCTTGGCGTTTTTGGTAGCTCCGACACAAATTCAACCTCACGCGGGTAAGCATGAGTTGAAAGACGTCTGCGGACCAAGTCTTGAATCTCTTTAGCAATCTCATCCGTCCCTTTAATACCTTCTTTTAACACCACATAAGACTTAATCGTATGACCGCGCACCTCATCTGGCACGCCAACGGCGGCGGATTCTGCCACTGCCTCATGCTCAAGCACGGTATTCTCCACATCTGTCGGCCCTACGCGGTAGCCTGCCGTAATGATAATGTCATCATCACGCCCCGAAAACCAATAGCTGCCATCGCTATGACGCTCGACCACATCGCCAGTCAAATAGTAATCATCCACAAAGGCGTCTTTTTCATTCCAGCTATAACCGCAGAAATAAAACGCAGGCGATTGGCTAACCACTACGGCAAGCTGTCCTTGTTCACCATCAGGCAATACTTGCATGTCATCATCCAATACGACGAGTGTGTGACCCGGTAGCGCCATGCCCATCGAACCAGTAGGACATTCATGTGCTAATGCATGGTGCGAACAGCAGGTCATGCCCGTCTCTGTTTGGCCGTATTGGTCCTTTACTTGGCAGTTTAAATACGTCTCGACCCAGTTTACGACTTCAGTATTTAAAGTTTCGCCTGCTGAATTGGCACAGCGCAGTGATAAACGGGCGCTAGCATCGTCATGTGATTTCTCAAACACACCGCTAGATTTCATCATCCGAAACGCCGTTGGCGAAGAAGCTAAATTGGTAATTTTATGGCGAACCATAAAGTCGCGGGTATTGGCAGCATCAAAGCCCGCCTCGTTAAAGTAAGTCGTGACGCCCATCAGTAAAGGCCCCGTAATCGCGTAATATAATCCATATGCCCAGCCGGGATCGGCCATATTCCAGTAGTTATCATCGGCGCGCAAGTCAATCGCATAGCGCATATACAGATAAAAAGCAGATAACGCTGATAACGGCACACTGACGCCCTTTGATTTACCGACCGTACCTGAGGTAAACATTTGCAAAAACGGCGCATCTTCATTGAGAAAAACAGCCTCTAGCGTTTGCGGCTGGGTCGCCATCATCTGAGCATAATTATCATCAGCCCATTTGCTTTCATTATCAGCTTGCGCATTATTCTTACTGCCAACCATGACCATTTTGGTTTGCTCGGCTAAGTCTTCAAATTTACTACGATTTTCAATATTGGTAAAAACCACTTTGGTATTGGCTTTATCCATGCGGTATTTAATCGAATCATAGCCAAAAGCGGTAAATAGCGGTTGATAGACTGCGCCAATCCGCCAAGTCGCTAGTACAATGATGAGTAGCTCAGGGGTACGCGGTAGCATGGTCGCTACTTGGTCGCCAACTTGTACGCCGTAGGATGTTAATAAATTGGCCACTTGCGCACTGGCTTTATCAAGCTCAGCAAAAGTCATGCGCGTCACATTACCAGCCGTATCTTCATGCACTAAGGCTAGATTATCGCCGCGCCCGTCACGCACATGACGACCACAGCAGGCCATATAAGCATTTAAACGGTCATCTAAATGCTCGCCATAGATTTCTGCCAATAACGCATTCATATCAAAATTATGATAGTAATCGTTGTAGCTCGTTGGTGTGTAGGTAGTATCTTTAGTAGAGTTTGCGGACGAATGATTGGAAGAGGTGGTGTTCATAAGCTAATCCTTTAGCAATAGAGAGTCGCTGACGATAGACGATATCAGCACTTTATTAGAAGTCAAACAGTCCTATCCTAGTCACTATTTGCTCTTATGGTTTGCGCATATAAAAATGCGTATACTCTATTAGTAACGCATTTTTATATTTATATCAATACATAACGTATCATTTTCATAAATTAATACGAGTTTTGCTAAAAAAAATTTATTGGATAGCATTTAAAAAGCCTAGCAGCGCTTTCTCTTCGCAGCTTTGATATTGTTTGGTACGGCCACGGCGCGCTTGTTTATAACACTCAAAAAACTGCCCTGCTAAAAAGCGCTCGATAATAACCGGATTGATATAAGACGCTCGGCAAACAGCAGGCGTATTGCCAAGCTCTTCTGCGACTTCTTTGACCATATCAACGACCAGCTGCTGGCGCTCATTGCTATTAGGCTCACTGGCTAATATTTCTCTGCCATTCGAGCTCTGCAGCTCATCGTATAAATAACTGGCCGCAAGGACGCTTGCCATCCAAGTACGAAAGTCCTTGGCGCTATATAAATTGCTGCTGTATGTCTTGCCCTCACTATGATGACCGCCAGTATGCGACCGTATATAGTCATTGATGTCGCTACTATCGACGACTTGCTTCTCACCATTATCATCCAAATATTTAAAAATCTGATAACCCGGCAGCTCAGAGCAGGCTTGTACAATCTCAATTAAACGCTCGTCTTGCAGTTCAATATGATGCTCTTTAGCGCTTTTACCCACAAAATCAAACGCCAAGCCATTATCCGTTTCGCTGACGTGCTTGCTGCGTAACGTACTAAGGCCATAGCTTTTATTGAGCTTGGCATAGCGGCTATTACCGATACGAATTAAAGTGGTTTCCAGCAATTTAACCACGGCGGCAAGTACATTGGCGCGTGATAGTGGCGCTGCTTCCAAGTCTTTTTCGACTTGCGCTCGCAGGTTTGGCAACGTTTCAGCAAAGCCTATCATCGCTGCAAACTTAGCATTGTCTCGCACGCGATTCCATTCGGGATGATATAGGTACTGCTTGCGCGCTTTGTCATCGCGGCCTGTCGATTGCAGATGCCCTTTATCATCTTGGCATATCCAAACCTCTGACCACATCGGCGGTATCACCAGCGCATCAAAACGCTGGCGTAACGCTTTGTCTTTCACCGTTTTGCCGGTGGCGTCTTTATAAGTAAAGCCGCGACCCCAACGCCTACGCGTAAACCCTGGCTCATCGTCGCTGACGTAGCGTAAGTTGGCCAAGCGCGCCAAATGTTCATAATCATGGCGCACATCTTGCGTGGTCGTTTGGTCATCTAGCTTTGCCATAAAAAATACTCAATTAATCAAATAGTCGTTTTAGGATAATGAATTGCGGCTATTTTTGCTGTTTGTTTGCCACAAGCAAAGTGTAATCGATGTGTAAAACACCGCTTTGAAAGGTTCTAAACAATGAGATTTTAAGCCATAATTCGCTGAACACCACAACTTAAGTCAAATAAATATAATGACAAATACTTCGATAAAAATAGCCCCGTTATTTATAGCCCCATTGTCTAAAGCGGATTACGACGCTTGGTTGAAATTGTGGCAAAATTATTTAACCTTTTATGAAACTCGTCTGCCGCCAAGTACCACAGAAAAGACATGGCGAACCTACTTGAAAGCGATGTGCCGATTTATGGCTTTGGTGCGTAGCAGGACGACAAGTTAGTAGGTATCACGCATGTGGTACTACATCCCAATACTTGGAATACGACAGAATGTTGTTACTTAGAAGATTTATACGTTAGTGATGCGGTTCGCGGGCAAGGCGTTGGACGCGCACTGATTGAACAGGTGTATGAATTTGCCAATAACAAAAACTGCAACCGTGTTTATTGGACGACGCAAGAAGACAATGCGACGGCACGCAATCTCTATGATGTAATCGCTACTCAAACGGACATGGTGCAATATCGCAAAGACTTATAACTTTGATTGGCTCTATGTTGTCAGTCTACTATCTTTAAATTTATTCAGAATAATACGCACAAAAAAACGCCAAGCATTAAGCACTTGGCGTTTTTTTACGACACAAATCCAAACTAAAAATGATTATTTACCATAAGTACATAAATAAGCACTTTCAACGTCTACTTTTACTTGAAACTTCTGGTTGGCTTCAACGGTAAATTGCTCGCCCGCATTAAAGGTTTGCCACTCATCACTTTCTGGCAGTTTTACCGTCAATGCTCCACTGACTACGCTCATGGTTTCAAATTCGCTAGTACCAAACTCATACTCGCCAATTTCCATCACGCCAACAGTAGCTGGCAGGGTTGCCGTTTGAAAGGCGATAGAAGTTACTTTATTATCAAAATAATTATTAACGCTTGGCATAATTTTCCTTAAGTCGTTTCGTTTAAAGTCTGATTAGTGATTAAAAAGTTTGATTGGGGATTAAATAGCAGCAATAGCCTCTCTATAACAGCATAGCAATTTAATAAAGAACACTCGGCTCTGTTGTTCGTAAACTCTCAAAGTCGCTCGTTTATCTTTATTAAATCGCCTTTATAATAGGCTATTGCTGTTCCTTTTATGTATAGCAGTCGATAGTATTTATGGACTAAATTTACAGCCCAGCTTTTAAGCTTGCTACGATAAATTGATCGAGGTCACCATCGAGTACCGCGCCAGTGTTAAAGGTTTCGACTCCAGTACGCAAGTCTTTGATACGCGAGTCATCGAGTACATAAGAGCGGATTTGACTGCCCCAACCGACATCAGATTTATTATCCTCGACCGCTTGCTGGCTCTCCATACGTTTTTGCATCTCAAGCTCATACAACTTGGCGCGGAGCATTTTCATCGCCGTCGCTCTGTTTCCATGTTGGCTACGCTCGTTCTGACACGTGACCACCACGCCACTTGGCTCGTGAGTAATACGCACCGCAGAATCGGTGGTGTTCACGTGCTGACCACCCGCGCCTGATGAGCGGTAAGTATCGATACGCAAATCGGCTGGATTGATATCAATTTCAACGTTGTCATCGATTTCAGGCGATACAAAAACGGCGGCAAAGGAAGTATGACGACCATTATTACTATCAAATGGTGACTTACGCACTAAGCGATGCACGCCAATTTCGGTACGTAACCAACCAAACGCATAATCACCCTTAATCTCAATCGTCGCTGACTTAATGCCAGCGACACTACCTGACGATACTTCGATAACTTCGACTTTAAAGCCATGAGATTCGGCCCAGCGCGTGTACATCCGCAGCAGCATTTCTGCCCAATCTTGCGCTTCGGTGCCACCACTACCCGACTGGATATCCAAGTAGCAATTGTTCGGATCCATCTCACCGCTAAACATCCGGCGGAACTCTAAATCCGCAACGCGTTTCTCCGCATTGTCGAGCTCTGCTTGCACATCAGCAAGCAAGGATTCGTCTTCTGCTTCTACTGCTAAATCAAGCATGGCAGCGGCATCTGCTAAAGTCGTTTCAAGCGAAACCACCACGTCGATGACGCCATCAAGCTGGCTTTTTTCTTTATTAATCTTGGTCGCGCGCTCTGGGTCGTTCCATAGCTCGGGGTTTTCCAATTCTAAATTGACTTCCTCTAAGCGTTCTTGCTTACCGTCGAAGTCAAAGATACCTCCGAAGGTCCTGTCCACGCTCAGATAAATCTTTGATACGTTCTTGATACGGATTGATTTCCATAAAGTTTCCTGTCTTTTTAAATAAATATTTTACTGATATGGCGCTATTTTAAATGAGATTGATGCTAAATAGTTGGCTAATTAATACTGCCTTTATATTAAATAGCTATAGACCAGCTAAATCGTCCAATCTTCTACTGCCCAGCGATGGGCAAGCGCGTGCGCATGTAGCGCATCATCGGGTGACACGCAGATAGCCACATCCGCCCATTCGAGTAATGGAATGTCATTTTTGGAATCTGAATAGGCATAAGTTTTATCAAAAGTGATACCCGCTAATTGCTTTTTATTAAGCCACTTGTCTAGATGGTAGATTTTACCTTCTTTAAAATTGGGCTTATCGGTTAATTTACCGGTATAACGCTCGTTTTGTATCTCAAGTGGCGTCGATAGTACATTACTCTCTTCAATACCAAAACGCTTAGCAATCGCCGACACTACAAAATCATTGGTGGCAGAAATAATCACCACGTCGTGACCCTGCTCGACGTGATGACAGAGCGCCTCCATGGCTTTTGGGCGAATATGCGGCTCGATTTCCGTCTTAATATAATCTTCGCGTAGCTCATGCAGTCTGTCCATCGGTAAGCTACTTAAAAATTGCGCGACAAATTCATTGTATTCGGTCGCATCGAGCGTACCTTCGATATAATCTTGATAAAACTTTTGATTGGCGGTGCGATATTCAGCTTCGTCAACCAGATTATGCTTGACGATATACTCGCCCCATAGGTAATCGCTATCGACATCGAGTAACGTATGGTCTAAATCAAAAAGTGCCAACTCTTTTGGAGCTTGTCCCGCTTGTGTTGCCTGCATAATGGAGCCTTGTTTTTATTAATTAAAGGAATGATTTTTTGACTATAAAATATGTTAAAAAATTATTGGATATAAAACATGCTGCGTAAATTTTTAGAAGCCTACTGTTTACCAAACATAATTATGCTAACTTATTTACTTTAATATCTCATTACCTTATCTTTAATCTGCTTGATAATAACAATAGAGAACTGTATGAAAGCGCCTGATGATAAAACTACTTTGTCCAACCGACCGCGACGTCCTGCCCGCTCCATCAGAGAAATCAGGCGACGGCAGTTAGGCAAAAGCTATCAATCGCCTTTAGAGCGTCTACTTTATGCGCTGTTAAACGCTCTGTTATATGTTTTTGGCGGCTTACTTATCGACCTTGCCATCGTTGTTATTCGCTCCATCGCCGGTATGGGCAATGGCGAGATATTCTGGCTATTCACGCCGTTTATGCTAGTTTTGGGGGCGTTAACGGGTTTTATCGTCGGTAAAAGCGCCGGCGCTGAAAGCGTCAATGCTTTAAATATCGATGATACGAGTAATAATTATTACCTTAATGACCATTCTATACGCCATGATATCTTCCGCGGACTGATTATCGGTATTATCATTTTTGCCGTTATTTGGCTTATCATGATGCTAATGGCATAAAATTCCGCTTTCTGATGCCTCAATCAGGCATCGCTATTTCTGTTAGGCCGGTTTTAAATTTCTGACAGCGCTCCGCATAATGCATAGCTGATAGCTTTAACATTGCCGCTTGCTCATCGCTTAAGGTTTTGACCACTTTTGCCGGCGCGCCCATCACCAGCGAATTATCCGGTATCTCTTTACCTTCAGTAACCAAAGCTTTGGCACCAATGATACAGTTTTTACCGATTTTGGCATTATTCAATACCACCGCGCCAATACCAATCAAGCTATTATCACCAACTTCGCAGCCATGCAGCATCGCTAAATGGCCAATGGTGACGTAATCGCCGATTTTAACCTCAATCCCTGCATCGGTATGAATGACGCTGTTTTCTTGCACATTACTATAATCACCGATATGAATGCGCTCGTTGTCACCGCGAATCACCGCGCCAAACCAGACGTTGGCTTGATGACCCAAATACACATCGCCGATGACACGTGCAGTATCAGCAACCCAACCGTTAAATGGAACTGCAAACTCTGGCGTTTTGTCTAAATATTGATAAATCATCATCCATCCTTAGTGGTTATTTTTATACAAGTTTATATATGGTAAAAAGCGTGCCACAAATAAATGTGACTTAAAGCATGATAGTTGTAAAGAAAGATAAAAACTTTATAGTATAATGCTGCCGCCAATCAATAGAGCAATTAGAATTTAGAATTTAGAATAAAGCCGTATGCCATTTATCCCTATAAAATAACTATAGAATTTTATAGAGACAATCAACGCTCACCAACCTTTTTTAGGATCGCAGTGATGATCAGCAAAAAATACGCCCCTATCATTTTATTATCGACCAGCTTGATGGCTGCCATCCCTGCCCACGCTGACAGTAGCACTACTAGTAAGGTAGGCGATGTGCTGGCCTTTGCCATTCCAGCTGCTGCTTACGGTAGCACTTATTATATGGATGATAAAGAGGGTCGTCAGCAATTTTACTATTCATTTGCGACCAACGTTGCTACGACGCAAGTCCTAAAGTCGGTGATAGACAAAGAGCGACCCAATGGCCGTGATGAGGATTCCTTCCCTTCTGGTCATACCTCGATGGCGTTTCAGGGTGCCAGCTTTATCCATAAACGCTATGGCTTAGAATACAGTATTCCTGCGTATATTGGCGCAGGTTTCGTAGCTTATAGTCGTGTTGAAGCCGATGAGCATGATGTGGCCGACGTGGTCGCAGGGGCAGCATTAGGGGTTGCCAGTAGTATGTATTTGACCAAAAGCTATTATGACGACCAATTGCATATCGCCACCAATTTAGCACCCGACTATTATGGGGTATCGGTGCATTATAATTTTTAATAGCCCTTATTTATCCCATTTGAAAGCACTAAATACAGACATTAGAAATAACAGAAGAGATAAGATGCTAGCCCTTAACGCAAAACTCTAGTATAATGCGCAAAATCTGTGCCAAAGCGAGCGGACATGATGCAAGTTACTCATTCACCCTTAGTGAATCCTGTACCTTTTCATCTATGATGTCTTCTCGCTTTTTTGTGGAAAAAATTTGGCTTCAGCCCTTTTTTTATGTGTATTTAGCAGTATTTAAATACCTCTAAAAAACCATTTTAGCGCAACATTTTTATCATAAAACATCACGGCACTCACCCATAACAGCGGAGGCAACCCTTGAATTCATCGGCAGAAATACAAGCAATTTTGGCACTAGCAGACGGTACTATTTTTCGCGGTTTGAGTATCGGTAGTCTTGGTCATCGTGTCGGTGAGGTGGTATTTAATACAGCCATGACAGGGTACCAAGAAATTCTAACTGACCCAAGTTACGCGCGCCAGCTGGTCACGCTTACCTATCCGCACATCGGCAATACTGGCACCAACGCTGAAGATGTCGAATCTGGTAATGGCCATCAAGTATGGGCTGAAGGGCTTATCATTCGTGACGCGACGATGGTCACTTCAAACTTCCGTAACTCAGAGTCATTGACGGATTATTTACAGAACCATGATACGGTCGCCATTGCTGATATCGATACCCGCCAGTTGACGCGCTTATTACGTGATAAAGGTGCACAAAACGGTTGTATCATGACCGCTTCTAATGGCGCAACGATTAGCAGCGAAGATGAGCAGCAAGCGATTAAATTGGCGCAAGAATTCGCTGGTATCGAAGGTATGGACTTGGCAAAAGAATGCTGTACACCGACAATATTTGAATGGACCGCTGGTAGCTGGGATTTATCAGACACCTTACTTAACCGTGATGTAGCTGGTAGCCATGATAGCGGTACAGGCGGCTTTTTTAAACAGCTTGGCACCCATGTTGACTCAAAATACAACGTTGTCGCCTACGATTTTGGTAGCAAAACCAATATCCTACGTATGCTCGTAGACCGCGGTTGTCATGTGACCGTTGTCCCCGCACAAACGCCTATTGCAGATGTGTTAGCAATGAATCCTGACGGTATCTTCTTATCAAATGGTCCTGGCGATCCTGCGGCTTGTGATTACGCTATCGATGCGGTCCGTCATATCATTGAAGAAACCGACATTCCAACCTTTGGTATCTGCTTAGGTCATCAGCTCATTGGTCTTGCCAGCGGTGCCAACACCATTAAGATGAAAACCGGCCATCATGGTGCCAATCATCCAGTACAAGACTTAGCCACTGGTACGGTGATGATTACCAGTCAAAACCATGGTTTTGCCGTTGATGAAGACACCTTGCCTGATAACGTTAAATCTACCCATCGCTCATTATTTGATGGTACCAACCAAGGGATTGAGCTGACCAATAAGCCGGTCTTTAGCTTCCAAGGTCACCCAGAAGCCAGCCCTGGCCCACATGATGCTGCGCCACTGTTTGATAGGTTTGCAGAGATGATGGATAAGGCTAAGGCGTAATTTAAATGAACATTACCAAAGATGAGTATACTAAGCAGTATGATGAAAAAGACGCTGTGGGTTGGGATTTTATTGATAAAGAATTAGAAAAAATATATCCCGACCAAGAACCACGTCATTATGGAACGCTTATCAAGTATGAATTTGGTGGCAATGACCCTTTAGATGGTATAAGTATTTACGATCAAAAAGAACCTATTTTTCATCGCCATATTATTTCTTACGGTATGAGTGAACTTTACTATAACTTAGGGAAGGCTGGAGAAGATTCTAGCAAATGGGGTTTTGAATTTACTTTTCGTGTTATCCCTTATTTAGATGATGAAGAGTACAACCAAGCAGAGTATGAACCAATGTGGGCTGTGTATATCATGCAACATTTAGCTCGTGATGTGTTTGAGAAAAACAGACCTTTTGAACCCTATTATTTTTTTGATGGTGGGTACATAAATGATAGTACTCAAATTAGCGGTGTAGCTTTCGTTATAGACCCCGTTCTAGGCACAATTGATACCCCACACGGTAAAATAACTTTTTTACAAACGGTTGGTTTAACTAGAAAAGAATTAGATTGGTTGTGGGAAGATTCAGTCACAACTCGCTGTGAAGAACTGATTAATAGAATGCGTGTTGATAATCCTTTGTTAATTACAGATTTAACTCGCACCAAAGAATATGTTTAGAAAGTTTTAAAAAATGAGCCAAATTATTATCTACTGATACTACCAATTTGCAACCAAGTTTACGTCTAGACATCAAACCACGTTTGAAAGCATAACCAAAAAACTTTAGTAAGATTTTTTAGCAAAAAAACCGAAAATTAACCGATGAATCTTTTTGACTTGTTTTGATACTGCTCTTGCAAAAGCTAATGGACATTCGTAATTTTTGTATTTTTTGACATCCCATATTAAAATCCCCATCCGCCAAAATAGGACTTAAAAACATTATGCCAAAACGTACCGACATAAAAAGCATTCTTATCATTGGCGCAGGCCCTATCGTCATCGGCCAAGCATGTGAGTTTGACTACTCAGGCGCGCAGGCGTGTAAAGCACTAAAAGAAGAAGGCTACCGCGTCATCTTGGTCAACTCAAACCCTGCAACCATCATGACCGACCCTGTCATGGCAGACGCGACCTATATCGAGCCGATTACCTGGCAAACGGTTGAGCAAATCATTGCTAAAGAGCGTCCTGATGCGATTCTGCCAACGATGGGCGGCCAGACGGCGCTAAACTGTGCGCTAGATTTGGACAAACACGGCGTATTGACCAAATATAATTGTGAGCTGATTGGCGCGACCAAAGATTCAATCGAGATGGCAGAAGACCGCAACTTATTTGATAAAGCCATGAAGCGTATCGGCCTTGAATGTCCACGCGCTGAAACCGCTGAAACCATGGAAGAAGCCTTTGCCACCCAAGAAAAGATGGGCTACCCATGTATCATTCGCCCGTCATTCACCATGGGCGGTTCAGGCGGCGGTATCGCCTATAACCGCGATGAGTTTATCGAGATTTGTGAGCGCGGTTTTGACTTATCACCAAACCATCAACTACTTATCGATGAGTCACTAATCGGCTGGAAAGAATATGAGATGGAAGTGGTTCGTGATAAAAACGACAACTGCATCATCATTTGTGCGATTGAGAACTTTGACCCAATGGGCGTGCATACCGGCGACTCAATCACAGTCGCCCCAGCACAAACTTTGACCGACAAAGAATACCAAATCATGCGTAATGCTTCATTAGCCGTACTGCGTGAAATCGGTGTGGAAACAGGCGGCTCAAACGTCCAGTTCGGTATCAACCCTGACACGGGTCGTATGGTCGTCATCGAGATGAACCCGCGTGTCTCACGCTCATCGGCATTGGCATCAAAAGCAACCGGCTTCCCGATTGCTAAAATCGCTGCCAAATTGGCGATTGGTTATACCCTAGATGAATTGCAAAATGACATCACAGGCGGCAAAACGCCAGCGAGCTTTGAGCCGGCGCTCGATTATGTTGTGACCAAAATACCTCGCTTTAACTTTGAGAAATTCCCACAAGCCGACAGTGTGTTATCAACCCAGATGAAATCGGTTGGTGAAGTGATGGCAATCGGTCGTAACTTCCAAGAATCAATGCAAAAAGCGCTGCGCGGCATGGAAACCGGCAATGATGGTTTTGATGAGCAAATTGACTTAGCAAAAGTTAGTATTGAGAAAGCCCGTAGCGAGATTAACAATCGCTTAACCATTCCAACGCCTGAACGCATTTATTATATTGCCGATGCTTTCCGTATCGGCATGAGTGTCGATGAAGTGTTTAATTTAACCAAAATCGATCCATGGTTCTTGGTACAAATTGAAGACATTGTCAAAACCGAAGCACAAGTTAAAGCCCTAGGCTTTGGCGGTTTAACTGAGCAAAACCTGCGTAGCTTTAAGCGTAAAGGCTTATCGGATTTACGTTTGGCAAAACTGCTTGGCGTCTCACAAAAGCAGCTACGCAAAAAACGTTGGGATTTAAACGTTTATCCTGTCTATAAACGCGTCGATACCTGTGCGGCAGAGTTTGCAACTAGCACCGCTTATATGTACTCAACGTACGATAGCGAATGTGAAGCCAATCCAACGGATAACAAGAAAATCATGGTTATCGGTGGCGGTCCTAACCGTATCGGTCAAGGTATCGAGTTTGACTATTGCTGTGTTCATGCGGCGCTTGCCATGCGCGAAGACGGCTACGAGACCATCATGGTCAACTGTAACCCTGAAACCGTTTCGACCGATTATGACACCTCTGACCGTCTGTATTTTGAGCCAATCACGCTTGAAGATGTGTTAGAGATTGTGCGTATCGAAAATCCAGACGGCGTGATTGTGCAATTTGGCGGTCAAACCCCATTAAAACTGGCGCGTGCCCTTGAAGCCGCTGGCGTCAAAATCATCGGTACCAGTCCAGATGCGATCGACCGTGCTGAAGACCGCGAACGCTTTCAGCATATGATTCAGCAATTGAACCTTGTGCAACCAACCAATGCGTTAGCGACAAGCTTAGAAGATGGTTTGGTTAAAGCCAAAGACGTTGGCTATCCGCTAGTAGTCCGCCCATCATATGTACTTGGTGGTCGCGCGATGGAAATCGTCTATAACGAAGACGAGTTAAGACATTACTTGCGCACCGCGGTTCAAGCGTCAAACGAAGCGCCTGTACTCCTTGACCGCTTCTTAGATGATGCCATCGAAGTCGATGTTGACTGTGTCTGCGACGGCACTGACGTGGTGATTGGCGGTATCATGCAGCATATCGAACAAGCTGGCGTGCACTCTGGTGACTCGGCTTGCTCATTGCCGCCTTACTCATTATCAGATGAGCTTTGCGATAAAATGCGCGCGCAAACCGTTGCGATGGCAAAAGAGCTTGGCGTCGTCGGTTTGATGAACGTTCAGTTCGCGGTAAAAGGCGAAACGGTTTACATTCTAGAGGTGAACCCACGTGCAGCCCGTACCGTACCTTTCGTATCTAAATGTATCGGTACGTCATTAGCACAAGTCGCGGCGCGCTGTATGGCTGGTACGTCATTGAAAGATCAAGGTTTTACCACTGAAATCGTCCCAGCATTTTATGCGGTCAAAGAAGCGGTATTCCCATTTGCTAAATTTCCGGGTGTTGACCCAATCTTGAGCCCCGAGATGAAATCAACTGGTGAAGTGATGGGTGTGGGTAAAACCTTTGGCGAAGCATTCTACAAAGCGGTTATCGGTAGTAATGAGCGCCTGCCAGGTCTACCAACTGAGGGCGAAACCAAAACTGTCTTTATCTCGGTGCGTGATAGCGATAAAGAACAAGTTACTCCTATCGCTCGCCAGCTTCTAGATTTTGGCTTTAACATTGTTGCCACCACTGGTACGCAAAAAGTACTGGCGGAAAACGGTATTGAATGTAAGCAAATTAACAAAGTCACCGAAGGTCGCCCACATATCGTCGATGCCTTGAAAAATGGCAAAATTGACCTTATTATCAATACTACTGAAGGCAAACAAGCGCAAGAGGATTCATTCTCTATCCGCCGCAGTGCCCTACAAGGTAAAGTATTCTACGTCACGACATTAGGCGCGGCAGATGCAGTTTGTAAATCTTATGCGATTGACCTACCGTTTGATGTGTATAAGCTACAAGATTTGCATGAACAAGCAAAGACTATCGCTTAGCACTATTGACTTGGTGGTATAATTTCAGTAGATTAAGCATCATAGTGACGTTTATTTAAAAGCGTTGGCAAAAATTATGTCTGGTTTTTATACGACTATAGTACTTAAAAAAATTGTACTTTAGAAAAATAAAGTTTTTAAAAGATAAACCTAAAAAGCATAGTGGCTGAACTGCGACTATGCTTTTTATTACGTCAGGTTAAGGCGTCTTTTCGGTAAGTGTATCCGTACTGATAGTTAATCGCTAAGTGTGCAGTTACTTACGACGCAGCCTCAACCTCATTCTTTTTATATTACATACTCATTGCAACAACACTGACACCATCTCACTATTCACTAGGAGATGGTGTGGTGTTATTGGTTTAAGGAAAAAACATGCAACGTTATCCCATGACTCCACAAGGACATGCGGCGCTAGAAGCCGAACTAAAACAGTTAAAAAGTGTCGACCGTCCACGTATTACAGCGGCCATCGCTGAGGCGCGCGAACACGGCGACTTAAAAGAAAACGCTGAATACCATGCCGCTCGCGAACAACAAGGTTTTTGCGAAGCGCGTATACGTGATATCGAAGCCAAGCTTGGCGCTGCACAGGTCATCGACCCTACTACGCTACCAAATGATGGCCGAGTGGTATTTGGCGTGAGTGTGGTCATTGAAAATATGGATACCGAAGAAGAAAAACAATACAAAATCGTTGGTGATGACGAAGCTGACTTTAAAGCTGGCAAAATCTCAGTCAACTCGCCGATTGCGCGTGGTTTGATTGGCAAGTCTGAAGGCGACGAAGTCCGTATCGAAACGCCCAAAGGCATAGTCGAGTATGAAATCATGAAAGTGATTTACGATTAATATTGGTTATTTTGTAGATAAATAGATCACCTTAAAAAAGCTTTTGATAACAAAAGCTTTTTTTGTAGATAGGTATAGTTAATTAGATATAAAAACGATACAGCGAGATAAAAAGTTGTTTTTCGCAGCATCTGTCGGCGTAGGCACAGCACGCAAGAAAAACAACTTTTCATTGAACGATTTGATAGCGACGTATCTGATTTATTTGTATTCGACTATATATTTTTAGTGCAGCTGATAGATGCAAAAAACAGTACACAACGTCATTATTAGTAGAGTATTAGTTACACAATGCAGCTTTTTTACTCAATTCGTTTTAGCGCATAATTGTTCACACATTAAGTGCTAAGCATTTGACTAAAATAATGATGGAATGATAGCAAGTGTTGGCTATCATGAGTACCTTTGCCCTCGTTATTTGACATGATTTACATGCTCATTTGACGAGGGTTTTTTCTTATATAAGCGTTGTTTTTCTCAATTTTATTTTTGAAATTTTATTTTTTTGCTACTTCATTAGCGGCTTTATTTACTGCTATTTTAAAGGAATCTATTATGACCACGCCAATCAATACGCCAGCATTTCAGGCTACGAATAAAAAAGCGCTTAAACATGCCTTCATTAAAAAAAACACTATTCCTACAGCCATATCAATGGTCTTAGCGGGTAGTTTTCTGTCGCTAGCTGCTGCCCATGCCGCACCTGAAGTAACGGTTGTACCATCTGTGAGCAGCAGTACCACAGTGGTCGAAAGTTACTCAGACGGCAAAACAGCGGTTATCACTGCGACGCCGAATGGCATAACGATGCAAGATGGCATGCCGTTTTACCGCACACAAGTGAGTACTGCGCCCCGTTATGTGGTTCGCTCAGGCGCTAATAGTGTCGTTACTCAAGGCAATGCCACGGTCACGAGCGTACCTGTGACAAACCAAGTCACTAATCAAACCAGCAGAGTTGACGTCATAGCGGTTCCAACGACCAGCGTGACCGAAGTCTTGCCTGTGACGCCGGTGACCCAGTTGCCCGTCATCAATGCACCAACGACTACTATCGTCACTAACCAACCGGCAACGACGCAAATCGTTTCTACCTCTTTAGATACTTTGCAATTGACCCCAACTTTTAGCACGCCTGGTGTGGTTAATGCTCAAACCAAAGTCATGAAGATATTAAAAAATAAAGATGGTCGTGAAGTGGCCGTACCCGCCAATCATATCGCGCCTGGCGACGTCATCGAATATCACACCACTTATACCAATACCACCGCGCAGCCTGTTACCGATATCAATGCGATGGTTTCATTGCCAAATGGCGTGCAATTAGTGTCACTAAACAGTCCGTTACCAACGCTTGCCACCATGGGCGGCGATAGCTATCAAACTATTCAGCAAGTGGGCAACACTGTGGTTGTAAAAGAAAACTATTCTGGTCTTAAGTGGAACTTGGTTGACCTAAGTCCAAATGCTGCTCAGACCGTCGTTATACGAGCTAAAGTTCAGTAGAAATTATGTTTTAAAATATTGTTATTTAATAAATCTTAAAATTAATAAAAGGTCTTGTGGGCTATTTTACTAGTCAGCAAGGCCTTTTTTATATCCGCACCTTATTCCTTAATATTCAGCCTTTTGCTATAGTGCTATTACTTCAAAACAAATATTTGGTAACTGCCTATATGTATAAACCCGTTTCTATCTATTCACTAGCTTTTATCATTTGCGGCTGTATTTTGAGTTCTATATCTTGGGCTAAAGCCGCTGAACCAACATTTAACGATAGCTTTTATATGTCGAAAATTTGTACTGCCTATATGAGTAAAGACGGTCATGAATATTGCGATGATGGTTATATACTTAAAAGCGAAACATTAAATAATGGCGAAGTGATAGAAACCGTGCTTATGGATGACATGGGTGGCTACGGCTGGAACCATACTTCGCTCAAAAGAATCGATAAAGATACTTACCATGTCTATATCGGCTGTGGTAGTCCGTGCGGCACTAATATACTATTTGGTCGTGGGGATAAAAAACAAAATTTTGACCTATACTTTGACTTTGATACAAAAAGTCAGTGTAGTGTTGAGTATAACAATGACCAAAAACTCTGGGTTGCCCGTCATTTTTTCTCTGATAAAGAGGTAGCTTTATCTTCAACTCATGGCAATAGTGAATCTGCGATTTATCCCAAGTACAATGTTGAGTTTGATAAAAAAGGACGTATTATTGTCAAAGATTACTTCTCAGAGAAAGTGGTTCAAACCTTGCCTAACCCCTGCTCCTCCAATTAAAAACATCATAAATAGCACGACAACAGTTGTCGTATAGTATTGCTATTTTAGTCACAAATACAATGACTTAAGCCTAATTTTGCTAAAATACATACCTATAAATGAATTGGTAATCTCCTATTATGGCAACCATCAATTATGAACGCCTGCAAGGTAAGCTCAATATCTTAGCAGACGCTGCTAAGTATGATGTCTCGTGCTCATCCTCCGCTGGTACGCGCAAAAACCAAGGCGGTGGCCTTGGTGATGCCTCAGCAACCGGTATTTGCCACAGCTACACCGAAGATGGTCGCTGCGTGAGCCTGCTTAAAATCTTGCTAACCAATCACTGTATATACGATTGCGCATATTGTACCTCGCGTAAAAGCAATGACACCCCGCGCGCCGCTTTTAGTGTCGAGGAAGTTGTTGATTTGACCATGCAATTTTATCGTCGTAATTATATTGAAGGGCTTTTTCTCAGCTCAGGTATCTTTAAAAGCGGCGATTATACGATGGAGCGCTTGGTCGAGGTGGCCAAGATATTGCGGACACGTGAACGCTTTAATGGCTATATTCACCTTAAGACTATTCCGGGCGCGTCAAAAGAATTGCTACTAGAAGCGGGATTGTATGCCGATCGTCTGAGCGTCAATATTGAGATTCCAACCAAATCAGGACTGGCTTTGCTCGCTCCAGAGAAGTCGCATGATGAATTAAAAGCGCCAATGGAAACGGTTAAAACTGAAATTATCACCATCAAAGAGAGCCGTAAAACCCATAAAAAAACGCCTAAATTTGTGCCAGCGGGTCAGACCAGTCAGATGATTGTTGGCGCCAGCAATGAGACCGATTTGCAAGTCATACAGCTATCGAGCCATTTTTATCAGCAATATGATTTAAAACGTGTTTATTACTCAGGTTACGTGCCGATGTTGTCCGATAGTCGTCTGCCAGCGATTGGGACGCCTGTGCCAATGATACGTGAAAACCGTCTGTATCAAGCCGATTGGCTGATGCGTTTTTATGGTTTTGGTGCGCACGAAATCGTTGAGCCTGACTCGCCGTTCTTAGATTTGGACTGTGATCCAAAGCTGGCTTGGGCAATCCGCCATCGTGAGCACTTTCCCGTTAATATACAAACCGCCACTTACGAGATGATTGTGCGCATTCCCGGTATCGGTACTAAGACCGCTAAGAAGATAGTCAAAGCGCGTAAGTTTAATCAGTTGACGCTTTATCATTTAAAAAAAATGGGCGCGGCGGTCAATCGAGCTAAGTACTTTATCGCAACAACGGGTAAAAACGAGCATTTGGCGCATTTAACCCGCGGTAATTTCCGCCAATATGTGCTGGCGCAAACGCAAACCAAATATAAAGATCAGCGCAATGGTCAATTGGCGCTGTTTTAATCAGCATGGTTTTAATTGTCACTATTTTAAATAGGAACATAAATGTCACAGCTGACACAAAGTCACGATTACATTGTCGGTCACTTAACGCCTAGTATTGTGCTTTATGAGCCCAGTTTTGAAGGTTGGCTCAGCGCCGTATTTTATGTCTATGCCAATAAGTTACAGGACGATGCATCTTTACAGTTAATTGCTCACGACTGCTATATACCATCGTTGATTGCGCAGGCAACAAGCGTAGCAATGGATACAGACAACGCCGAACGTGTACTAACCAAGCTGCATAAACTCTTAGGTCGCTCAGGTATGCGCAATATCCTCTGGGGATTTTTATCAGAAAAAGCTCATATCGGCACCACTTTATTTCAAGTAATCAAATACGCCATTGACTACCCTAGCCGCCATATTATGGAAGATTTGGGCAACCTAAATGTTTTGGAATTGGTACAAACCGTCAAATCGGTCGGCCGAGAAAAACACCGCATGGAAGCCTTTGTGCGTTTTGAGCACACCACTGACAATATCTACTTTGCCCGCGTTGAGCCTGACTTTAATGTACTGCCTTTGATTGGTGAGCATTTTCGTCAGCGTTATCAAGATCAGCATTGGGCGATTTATGATGTGGTGCGCGGCTATGGTATTTATTATGACAAAAGTAAAAGCACGCCGTCGCGCCCTGCTGCCCTGCAAACCATCACTAACCTAGATGATGCGGTACTGCGTAATCCTGCCAGCATTCATAGTAAGGACGAGCAGCGCTATCAAAAATTTTGGCAAGGGTACTTTACTAATGTCAATATCAAAGAGCGTAAAAATACGCGTCTGCATCAGCAATATCTGCCGCAGCGCTATTGGAAATATCTCAGTGAAAAGCAAGTGCTACCAAATGCTGAGCATTTACAAAAACGTCGCTAGTTTGGTAACCATACCTATTGCCAACTGCTTATTCTCAGCTAAAAAACTCTTACTCTCAGCTAAAAAAAGTATGGCAAATCTGACCTTATCTTTTTATCTTGGTGGTTGAGTTTTCGGCGCTTTTAACTGACAATAGCAGCTTGATATCCTATTTGGTGACCGACGCTATTATGAAAGTTATGCGCTTACTGTCGTCCTTAAAGCATGATGAATCCGAGCGCGGCATTTTTCATCTGGGTCGCGCTTTGGTTAAAAATGGTCATACTTCCATTATCATTGCCAGCGCCGATGAAGAAAATGACTTGGTCAAACGCCTAAAGCGCGATGGTAATATCTACCATCAGCTTTATATGAATAAGAAATCTTGGCTGTCACTGCTACAAGTCGCCCCGCTGCGCCGCCTGATTGAAAAATACGACCCTGATGTCATTCATGTGCATTCGCGCACCCCTGCATGGATATTGCATTTGGCCTTGCGCCGCGCCCGCCTCAAGCGTCGTCCCAAACTGGTCTCGACCATGTACGGTTTTTATCCGATTAATAAGTACTCACAAGCCCTGCTCGATGTCGATACCATCATCACGGTCTCTGATAGCGTCACCAATTATCTAAAAAAAGGCCTACGCCGTGAGGAGCTAGAGCCTAAAGTTATTAAGCGCATCTACCGCGGTGTCGATACGCGCCGTTATCCGTATCGACACAACCCTTCTGTGTATTGGCTGCGGCATACGTTCGCTGAATATCCTGAACTTGAACACAAAAAATGGCTGGTTTTTCCGACTATCATCGGCAATGAATATGGGCAAGAATGGCTGATTGATATCTTGGGTAATCTGCAAGAACAATTTCCCAATATTCACGTCATTATTATGGACGATGATTACCGCGAAGGTGATGTGGCGCATGAAGATTTCCGCCAGCGCAGCAATACGCTTGGACTGTCTGAGCGCATAACTTACGTCGGCAGCAAACGTAATGACATGCGCGAATGGCTGTCGGCGGCCAATATCGTCATGGCGTTGGCCAACGAGCCAGAATCGATTGGCATCAATGCCCTGCAAGCAATTCACTTAGGTACGCCAGTCATTGGCTGGGATCAAGCGGCCTTTAGCGAGATACTACAGCCACTTTATCCGCAAGGATTGGTCAAAAAATACAACGCCAAAGCGCTCTGCAAGGCAGTGCGCAACCAGCTAGAGAGTGTCACCCGTCCTGAGATGACCAATAAATTCACCATGCGTGAGATGATTGAACAAACCCTACTCGTCTATCAAGGGTTATATGACCAATCGCTTGCAGAAGAACAAGCGCAGGCGGATGCAGCGGCGATTAAAAAAATTAAGAAAAGTCTGAAACCAACGATAAAACCTTTTGATAAACCTTCTGATCGTTTAGTCAATCAAGAGCCTGCGCTACCCATTACTCTCAAAAAGGATAAAATAATAGCGCAAGATAACGCGGTTATGAAATCTGATAAAGAAGTTGTGCAACATAAAGACAGTATCACTTTAAAGGATAAAAAACTGGATACTGACTCTTTAGATAAGCACGCTTTAAAGAATGATGCGTTAGATAATAAACCGTTATAAAATGCCAATCTCGCTAACGGTTTGGTGCAAGATTATTGATTGATAAGATTGATGCTGTGAATATGTAAAGAAAGCCTAACGCTTACGCTAGGCTTTCTTTATTTTGAGCAAATCTTATTTTTATTTGGGTGGATTATCCTTTAACCATAGCTGATTAACGATTTTTAATTCGCGTAACTCCTCTGCCATGATGGATTCACTGATACCGGGATATTTCATAACAGCATAGCTATAAAGACCGATACCAAGCGCTGTCCAACCAAAGAAAATCCACCACTCGATAGCGCTCAGCGCTGACGGCATGCCCGGCATATATAAGATGAGCAAGCCAATACCCAGTACAATGGTAAACATACCGACCAATTTGCCCGCTGGCACTCTAAACGGGCGCACCATATCTGGCTCACGGTAGCGTAAGACTAAGAAAGAGATGGCGACACAGGTATAAGCAATCACGATACCAAAACCACCAGCATCGACAATCCAAACTAACATTTTGCGACCAAATAATGGCGCAAGCGTGGCTAGACCACCAATCAATAAAATGGCGTTTTTTGGCGTCTTATACTTCGGATGTAGCTTACCCAAAAATGCGGGCAACATATGGGCTTTTGACATGGCATAAAGTAAGCGACTGCCACCGATTAAAAACGCGTTCCAACTCGATAAAATGCCTAATACACCGCCAATGACTAGTAAAATACCCGCCCATTTGCCATGCCACGCATTGGTCATCGCATCAGCGGTCGCTAAGGTTGAGCCTTGTGCTTGAATGAGCGGCAAAGTGCGACCGACACTCCATGCTACGCCGACATACCACATCACCGCAATAATAATAGAGACAATCAAAAACTTACCAATATTAGGACGGGTCAGATCAATCTCTTCGGCCGCTTGCGGAATCACGTCAAAACCAACAAACATAAACGGCACCATGACAATCACCGTCATCATACCGCCGATACCACCGATAAAGGCAGGCGCTTGTACAGCGGTTGAATTCGCAGGATTGTAAATTACCGCACCAATAAACAATAACGTACCGACAAATAAAATACCGAGTACGGCTGTTTTTTGGAACCAAGCGCTGACTTCCATGCCGCGAATATTAAGCCAAGTGACGATGATTGAGCCTAGCATACCGACGCCAACCCACGTGGCATAAACGTCCCAGCCCGCTATCGTCCACAGATAGCCTTGGTTATAATTGGGAATAAAATATTCAACTACCGTCGGCAGCGCTACTGCTTCAAAAGCAACGACCGAGAAGTAACCAAATAAAATACTCCAAGAGCAAATAAAGGAAACCGTGACCCCGAGCGCTCGGTGGGTATAGGTATGCTCACCGCCGGTGACCGGCATTGATGACGCTAGCTCTGCATAGTTAACACCAATCATGATAACGGCCAGACCACCAATCATGAATGCTAACATCGCGCCCCATGTGCCCGCCGCTAAAATCCAGTCCCCTGCTAAAACGACCCAGCCCCAACCAACCATAGCACCGAATGCTAAAGCAATAATGTCAAACATGCCCAGCGATTTTTTTAGCTCAGACATAACCTACTCCTTGTCCGTGTGTCATCCGTGTCAGCCCTTTTTAACGGCACTGATACCCACTATTTTTATGTAATAGGGCGCTGCCCTTTTTTATCTTTTCCTGCCTATCGAGCGATAGGTTTAGTATTCAAAAAATGCTTAGCAGAGACAGCAACGGCGTCTTGATTTGCAAGGCGCCGTTGTAAAACCACCACTCAAAGCAGCACTGTCATTATCCTAAGCTTAAGCTTTCATTTTTTGAATTAACGCCTTGAGCGGTCAAAATACCTTTGATAATATCAAGGCCTTCTTGTAGCACTTCGTCCTCCACTGTGAGCGGCACCATCACACGAATGGCGTTGCCAAACATGCCACAAGACGCAAGCAGCAATCCTTGCTCGAAAGCTTTGGCTTTTAGGTTGGCAGTCGCCGCCGCATCAGGCTTGCCATCGTTGTCGATTAGCTCAAACGCTAACATCGCGCCTTTATGGCGAATATGACCGATGCTGCTTAGGTTCAAATCTTTTAAAAATGCTTCGATTTTGTCACCAATCTCGATACTGCGCTCAAGCAGATTTTCTTCTTCAATCACTTCCATGACAGCAAGCGCAGCCACACAAGCCAATGGGTTACCAGAATACGTACCGCCCAAACCGCCGACTTGCGGGGCGTCCATGATATCAGCGCGACCGATAACGGCAGAAATAGGATAGCCACCCGCTAAGCTTTTAGCACTGGTCATCAGATCCGGCTCAACGCCCAGTTGCTCAGACGCAAACAAAGTACCGGTACGAGCAAAACCACACTGGACTTCATCAAAAATCAGTACGATGCCATGCTCATCGCAAATCTCGCGCAAGGCTTTGGCAAACGATGGTGTCACTTGATGGAAACCGCCCTCGCCCTGTACGGGCTCAATAATCATCGCCGCCACTTCACTTGGGTCGATATCCGCTTGGAAAATCATCTCAAGGCTATGCAATGCTTGCGCTTCGGTCACGTTTAGCTCTTCTGCTGGGAATAACGCATGGAACACAGGGCCTGGCATCGGACCAAAGTTCTTTTTATATGGCAATACTTTACCCGTTAGGCTCATGCACATTAGCGTACGACCATGCCAACCACCAACGAAAGAGATGACACCCGGACGACCGGTTTTTGCACGGGCAATTTTGATACAGTTTTCAACCGCTTCTGCGCCCGTAGTCAAGAACAGGGCTTTTTTCGGACCGCTGATAGGCACTTTTTCGCAAAGCTTTTCGGCAAGCTCGACGTAGCATTCATAGTTAACCATTTGCGCGGCAGTATGGGTAAATTTGTCTAGCTGCTCGTGCACACGCTGGGTGATTTTTGGATGGCTGTGACCAGTATTCAGTACTGAGATACCGCCGACAAAGTCAATATAACGATTGCCTTCGATATCCCACACTTCTGAGTTTTTTGCTTTTTCGGCAAAAATAGGAAAGGCAATGCCAAGGCCTGTTGGCAAAACCGCTTTACGGCGCGCAAGTAATGATTGATTGGTAGTCATAAGAATATCCTTTTCTTTTTTCTTTACGTAGATGCCAATGATGGTATGGCGGTTTATAAAATAAGCCGTGGCTAAATTTGGGATTCATGCTACTGAATCCCGTTAAATGCTAGGTGAAAATCTATAAAAAACAAATGGTTAAAATATAAAACAGCTAACCATTAGCTCTAACTATTAACTAACATCAGAGCACCAATATTTGGTCACGACATATTCTTCAATGCCGTATTTTGAGCCTTCACGGCCAAAGCCTGATTGCTTGACGCCGCCAAATGGTGCGACTTCGGTAGAAATAAGACCGGTATTATGACCGATGATGCCGTACTCTAAACCTTCGGTGACGCGCCATGAGCGTGCATAACTGCCACTATAGAAGTAAGCGGCCAAACCATAAATAGTGTCGTTGGCTTGGCGAATGACGTCGGCTTCATCTTTAAAGGTAAAGATAGTAGCGATAGGACCAAATATTTCTTCATGGGCGATATCCATGTCACTGCTGATATCGGTAATCACGGTTGGGTTATAAGACAGCTCTGATGCGCCGTTGGTGCTACCGCCCGTGATAAGTGTTGCGCCTTTATCCAAAGCATCTTTGAGCAGCGCTTGCACTTTTTCCAACGCTTTTTTATTAATTAAAGGACCAATATCAACGCCTTCGTCCATACCGTTACCAACATTAAGCTCAGCGACTTTTTTTACAAAGACATCGAGGAATTTATCTTTAATGCTGTCTTGTACGTAGACACGATTAGCGCAAACACAGGTTTGACCCGCGTTACGATATTTAGAAGCGATTAAGCCTTCAGCGGCTTTTTCAAGATCGGCATCATCAAAGACGATAAATGGCGCATTGCCGCCAAGCTCTAATGACAGTTTTTTGATGGTTGGGGCACACTGTGCCATCAAGGTACGACCGACTTCGGTAGAGCCAGTAAATGACAGCTTATGAATGCGTGGATCGCCGGTTAGGATATCGCCGATGGTTGACGATTTGCCCGTGACGACTTGAATAACGCCTGCTGGAATACCGGCTTGCTCAGCCAATACCGCTAATGCCAATGCAGAAAATGGCGTTTCGGTTGCAGGTTTGATAATCATGGTACAGCCTGCTGCGAGTGCAGGTGCTGCTTTACGGGTAATCATCGCAGCTGGGAAGTTCCAAGGCGTGATTGCCGCGCAGACACCGACCGGCTGTTTTAAGATGACATGGCGCAATTGGGTTTGATTGGCAGGGATAACATCGCCATAAACGCGCTTACCTTCTTCGGCAAACCAGCGGATAAAGCTATTGGCATAACCCACTTCCCCGCGTGATTCGGTTAAAGGCTTGCCTTGCTCGGCGGTCATAATGATGGCCAAATCTTCTTTATTGGCATCGATAAGGTCAGCCCACTTTTGCAGTAGTTCCGCTCGCTCTTTAGCAGTTTTGGCCGCCCACGTGATTTGCGCCTCATGAGAAGCCGCAACCGCGTTATTGATATCATCGGTCGTCAGACTTGGTACGTTACCGATGACGTCACCGTTAAAAGGATTGCTCACGTCGATAGTCGCGGCATCACTGGCATCATGCCAGCCGTCTTTGATAAAGCACTGCTGTTTGAGTAGGTCTGGATTTGATAGTTGTAGGGTATTTGACTGTTGTGACATGTTGACACTCCTTGTCAGTGTTATTTTGCAAATAAGGTTTGCAGATTTATAGTGATAAATGAATAACTAAAAATAAAAACGACTAAAAATAAAAGGTTATGACTTAAATAATTATTGATAACTTGTTATTTGTTCAATATACTGAACATGTATTCTATATATGAGACATCATTATAAGAATGATAATCCCTTATTTGCAACCCCTATTATCAATTTTGTGCTGATTTATCATTTTATTTTGCTACTTCCTTAATTTTATCGTCTTTTATAGGTTTCTTATGAGCACCACTGCCGTTCCTGCTTTGGACAAAACTTTTCAGATTTTAGATTTAATAACTGACAGCGCCCAACCTTTAACGGCGGCGCATATTGCCAAAGCGCTTAACCTGCCGCGTAGCTCAACCCATAATATTTTGCAAAGTTTATTAGCCAAACATGTCATTTATAAAGACAGCGACAGTCGCTTTCATTTGGGCTCGTATTTGATGTATTGGGCGGGAAAATATGAGCAGCAGCAAGGCGTCATCCAGCTATTTAAAGACCTTATTGTCCAGTATCCAACCCTACTTCAACATACGGTGACGTTGTCCAAGCTCGATTTTGGTGAAGTGGTGTTTTTGGCTTGTCATGAAGCGCCTGCGCCGCTTGGCTTTACCTTTCGCGCTGGTGTGCGCGTACCGGCAGTATTCTCTGCCACTGGTAAAGCCATGCTTTCCACCTTTTCTATGGACAGCATAAAATCCATCTATGCCAGCGGCTTCCCCACGCCTATTACCCAATATGGTGTCGATAATTTTGCAGATTTATCCACCGAGCTGACGGCTATTAAAAACAGTCGTATCTCACTTGATGATGGGCAACTGCGCGAAGGTATGTATTGCTTAGGTACTTATATTCGTAACGCTTCTGGCAATGCTATTGCAGGTATGGCAGTCAGCTTTTTACAAGCAGAATATGAATCCAAGCGAGCTGAGGTCAGTGCGGTACTGATTGAATTGGCAGAGCAAATTGAGCAGCGTTTGGGTTTTAAGGACGAGCATTAAACAATTCCATCGGCTTTAAGCTTGGCGATCATCTCGCTGTCATAGCCCAAATCAGCAAGCGTATTATCGGTATGTTCGCTCAATTGCGGTGGCGGCGACCGATAAGTGACCGGTGATGCGGATAACTTAATCGGGCTGCCTAGTGCGCGAACAGGGCTGCCTTGCGCAGCAAAATCAACCACCATCTCACGCGCTTGAGTCTGCGGCATCGCCAGTGCTTCAGAGATATTATGAATCGCCCCGCTCGGGATTCCTGCTTTATCTAACACCTCTAACCAATAAGCACGCGGCTGCTTAGCGAATTGTTCGGTTAACTTATTACAAAGCAGTTCACGATTGGCAACGCGTTGTGGATTGGTCATAAAGCGTTCGTCCGTATGCCAATCAACGCCCAATACGTTACAAAGCTTGGCAAACTGACTGTCGTTACCGCAGGCTAAGATAAAGTGCGACGCGCCTTTTGCCTCGAATACTTGATAAGGCACGATATTGGGATGCTGATTGCCGAGTCTTGGCGGGACTCTATCTGATGCCAAATAATTCATACCAACGTTGGCGAGCATCGCAAGCGCACTATCAAGCAATGCCACATCGACATGTTGCCCAAGTCCGGTATTTTGACGCGCTAATAATGCCGCTTGGATACCAATGGTCAGCTGCAATCCGGCGAATAAATCGACGACTGCCACACCAACCTTATGCGGTTCGCCATCGCTTGGACCGGTGATGCTCATCAGCCCTGACAAGCCTTGAATAATATAGTCATAACCGGGACGCTTGGCATCAGGCCCTGTCTGACCAAATCCCGTCAATGAGGCGTAAATAAGGCGCGGATTGTCTTGTTTTAAACTGTCATAATCTAAGCCGTATTTTTTTAAACCACCAACTTTAAAGTTTTCAACGACGATATCGCTATCGGCGACAAGCTGTTTGATAATGGTTTGTCCGGCAGGTGTGGTGATATCGACAGTGAGGGATTTTTTATTGCGGTTAATGGTGGCGTAATAAGCAGAAGTGTCATCGCTGAATTTTGGCGGCGCCCAGTGCCGCGTTTCATCACCGATATGAGGACGCTCAACTTTGATGACTTCAGCGCCCAAATCTGCAAGTACTTGGGTACAAGAAGGACCGGCCAATACTCTCGATAAATCAAGCACCTTGATACCGTGTAATGCACCTTTTGCCATATCCGTCATAATAATCCCTTATTGTGTCGCGTATTTTTTGATTTTTTGATGATAAAATTGTTCTTCATGATTTAATGGCTAAGCAATTAAATGATGAAGAACAACTGAAAAACGTACGCTACTGTTTAAAATCTGCTTATAGGAAGCCAAACAGTAGCGCACGTAATTAGCCAATAACGCTTAATAAAACGCTTGAATACCCGTTTGTGCACGGCCTAAAATAAGCGCATGAATATCATGGGTACCTTCGTAGGTGTTGACCGCTTCTAAGTTCATGACGTGGCGGATTATGTGGAACTCATCAGAGATGCCGTTGCCGCCGTGCATGTCACGTGCCACGCGAGCGATGTCTAAGGCTTTGCCGCAGTTATTACGCTTAATGAGTGAAATCATCTCAGGCGCGGCATTGTCTTCATCCATCAGGCGACCGACACGCAGTGCCGCTTGCAAACCTAAAGCGATTTCTGTTTGCATATTGGCAAGTTTTAACTGTACAAGCTGGGTTGCAGCAAGCGGACGACCAAACTGCTTACGGTCTAGCGTATACTGACGCGCCGCTTTCCAGCAAAATTCTGCCGCACCCATCGCGCCCCATGCGATACCATAACGGGCCTTATTTAAGCAGCCAAACGGTCCTTTTAGACCACGGATATCTGGGAAAGCATGGGCCTCAGGGACAAACACCTTGTCCATAACGATTTCACCGGTAACTGAAGCACGTAGTGAAAATTTACCTTCAATCTTCGGCGCCGATAAGCCTTTCATACCTTTATCTAAAATAAAGCCGCGAATCTCATCGGCGTCGTCTTTTGCCCAAACGACAAATACATCAGCGATAGGACTGTTGGTAATCCACATCTTATTACCCGTCAGCTCATAACCGCCATCAACCGCACGCGCACGGGTCGACATCGAGGCCGGATCTGAGCCTGAATCTGGTTCCGTCAGACCAAAACAGCCGACATACTCGCCAGTGGCAAGTTTCGGTAGATACTTTTCTCTTTGCTCTTCGGTGCCATATGCCCAAATAGGATGCATAACTAAGCTCGACTGCACGCTCATCGCCGAACGATAACCTGAATCCACTGCTTCGACCTCTTTGGCAATCAGACCGTAGGCAACACTTGATAAACCGGCACAGCCATAACCGTCAATCGTCACGCCAAGCAGGCCCATCTCACCCATTTGACGCATGATATTACGATCAAAGTCCTCGTTACGATTGGCCTCTAAAATGCCAGGCATCAGCGCTTTCTGAAAAAACTGACGGGCGCTGTCTGTGACCATACGCTCTTCATCAGTCAGTTGGTTGCGTAATAAAAACGGATCTTCCCAATCGAAACTTGGACGCTTAGATGTTGCCATGTGGATCTCCTTGATGTCAGTCTTCCTGACCGACGCATCGTGATTAATAAATAAATTGACTGCACAGGTTATTGACTTACATGTGCTGCTGTGCGAAACTAAGTTTCATAATATGAATCTATTTAAGCAAAGTTTTATGACGCTGTAAACCTTTATCAAAAAAAATGAGCATAAAATGACAAAAAATGTATCGGCAGCTCTGCCACTACTCGATCGAATGACCACTATTCTTGTGCAAAGTAAGGACGATAACGATAGGCAGTTTGTCACCGCACTGGGCCGTGGACTGACTTTATTGGCAGCCTTTGAGCAGCATAAGCAGCTTAGTCATCAGCAATTGTGCCAGATGACCGCCTTGCCAAAAGCCACCATCACTCGGCTTATTCATACCTTGATGACGCTTGGATTTTTACGTATGACCGAGCACGGACAATATCAGCTGGGCAGTAGCGCGGTGCGATTAAGTGCTACCGCGTGGAGTCGACATGACATGGTGGCAACTGCTGAACCATTGCTGCGGCAATTTGCAAGTAGCAATGAAGTATCGGTGAATTTGGCCACCGAAGTCGAAGGAGAAATGCGCTATCATGCTTGCTGCCGAAGCCCTGCTCGCCTGTCAGTTAATCTGCAAGTTGGCTCAGCCGTACCTGTCGCCCGCACTGCCATTGGTCGTGCTTTTTATGCAGTAAGCTCGCCAGCGAGACAGTCGGTGATTCGTAATAATCTACAAGAGCATTTATCCAAAGAAGAGTATGACCGCGCGCAATCTGCGTTAAGCGAGGCGACGGAGCATTATGTAAAATACAGCTATACGGTATCAGATGGTGAGTTTTCTACCGATATATTGGCAGTTGCCGTTGGCGTCTTTGACATCGCAACTGGGCAGTATGCATATTCGCTCAATGCCAGTGTGCCAAGTGCTAATTGGCAAGCGGAAGAATATGCAGCGATGATTGTGCCAAAATTGCAGGTGTTGGCTGAAAGGATTGGCAGTGGGTTTTAGAAAAGCTGAGTGGATTTATTTATTTTTCAGCGCTGTATAAAGGTATTGGTAATGCGATGAGAGCACAAAATTATTTGGTGGAAGTGCTATATAATTTTCGGCAAGTGGTTTGTGTTAAAGAATGAGAAGCGCTAAACTTTAAAGCAAATATCAATAATAATAAAAGTATTGGAGTCAACCATGAAACTCGCCGAAGCCCTCCTCATCCGTAGCGATATGCAAAAAAAGCTCGCCCAAATTAAAGGGCGTATTCGTAGCAATGTTAAAGTCCAAGAAGGCGACGCGCCAAACGAAGACCCAAACGCGCTGATGATTGAAGCCAGTCAAGTCATTACTGAATTATCGGCTTTGATTGAACGTATTCACCGAACTAACGCTGTCGCTCAGACCAATGAAGGTCAATCGATGCTGACACTATTGATCGAACGTGATACCTTAGAGATGCGCCATAAGTTATTGATTGAGGCCATTGAAGCCACTGATACCGAGGTTGACCGTTATAGCCCTCGCGAGATTAAATGGCATATCATGGTTTCGGTTGCCGGTTTACAAAAGCAAGCCGACGACATCGCGATGAAACTACGCAAGATTAATATCGTCATTCAAGCCAATAACTGGCAAATTGACCTTGTTGAATAAGTATTTTTAAACCATTGATATGAGAATTTTCTGTCCGTTTTATTTATTTAACAATACTATTCGATAATAAACGGATAGACTGCCCCTTTGGAACCGACTGGGCGAGTGTCAGACCCCAAACCGCCACAGCAGGGGGTTGAAAACATACTGTAGTGGCTGCTACGCGTTGCGGGCAAACGCTTTTTTTACCATTCATGCCCTGCACCCGTCACAACTCACAAGGCACTATTTAGACCTTACTACCAGACACTGACAGTCGGTTTCAATCTTATTTTTAATGCTTTTCGTTATTGCCATTGAGTGCCTTTTCCTTATCTTCGACGCCAAATCATCAGCAGAAAATCATTTGAAATAATCAATCAGAGCCGATTACGTCTAAAAACTGTTATTTTGAGCGCAAAATTAGCACTCTGTTACCCAATTAAACCGTCGCAGTGATATCATATGTGTATGATATACGCGATAAATTTAAGCAATTAATCTATTCTTAATAACCATGTTTATGACATGGTTATTTTGTTATGGATACTTTGTTTTTTATCATCGCGTTTTTATTATTTACGTAACACTGTTGAGTATCGTTATGCCCCAATCTCGTACCAATCTAAACCCAAAACCCAAACAGGATTCTCCTTATTTAGTTGGCGTCATGTTGCGCTACAGTACTTTTGCCGCCGCGAGCCTGCTGTTTATAGCAGGGCTGTTATTGATGAATTGGTGGCTGATTATTCTTGGCGGATTGGGTGTGGGTTTGGGGATTTATGATGTCATACAGGCAAAGCATGCCATCTTAAGAAACTATCCAGTCGCTGGGCATATTCGCTATGTGCTTGAAGATTTTCGCCCTGAGATTCGTCAGTATTTATTAGAAAATGACAAAGAACAAGTGCCGTTTTCACGCCAGCAGCGCGCGCTAGTGTATCAACGAGCCAAAAACGTCAGTGATACCAATGCTTTTGGTACGCTTGATAATTTATACGCGCACGGTAAAGAATGGTTTTTGCAATCAGCGGTCAGCCAACCGTTAGAAAATAAAGACTTTCGTATTATCGTGGGCGGTGAGCGCTGTCAACAGCCGTATGATATGTCGGTATTTAATATCTCAGCGATGAGCTTTGGGAGTTTATCGGCCAATGCCATTATGGCATTAAACCAAGGCGCTAAATTGGGCGGCTTTACCCATGACACCGGCGAAGGCGCCATCAGCCCTTATCATCGTAAGTTTGGTGGCGATTTAATTTGGGAGCTGGGTACCGGTTATTTTGGCTGCCGTGATGAGCTTGGCAATTTTGACCCGCAGTCCTTTGCCGAACAGGCAACCGATCCGCAAGTAAAAATGATTGAGATTAAACTCTCGCAAGGTGCAAAACCAGGTCAAGGTGGCGTACTGCCAGCAGAAAAAATCACGCAAGAGATTGCGGATACGCGCCACGTGCCGATGGGTAAAGACTGCGTGTCGCCCTCTTCGCACAGTGCTTTTAGCACGCCGCGTGAGTTGGTAACTTTTTGGCAGCAGCTACGTGATTTATCAGGCGGTAAACCGGTCGGCTTTAAGCTGTGTGTCGGTCAGCCGTGGCAGTTTATGGCGATTGTAAAAGCTATGATAGAGATGGACAATTATCCTGACTTTATCATCATTGACGGCGCTGAAGGCGGTACAGGTGCAGCGCCCGTTGAATTTATGGACAACGTCGGTATGCCGATGGTTGAAGGCTTTATGCTCGTGCATAATACTTTGGTTGGTGCAGGTATTCGCGATAAGATTAAGCTTGGCGTTAGTGGTAAAATCGTCTCAGGCTTTGATATTGCGCGTATGATTGCGTTGGGTGCTGACTGGTGTAACTCGGCGCGCGGCTTTATGTTTGCCGTTGGTTGTATCCAATCGCGCTCATGTCATACCAACACTTGCCCGACTGGCGTTGCTACCCAAGACCCGTATCGCCAAAAAGCTCTTGATGTACCAAGTAAAGCTGAGCGCGTGGCAAGTTTTCATAAAAATACGCTAAAATCACTTGCCAGTATCGTTGGTGCGGTTGGTCTTCAGCATCCAAGCCAATTACAGCCGTATCATATCGCCCGCCGTTTAGACGATGGCCAGATTAAGCTGTTATCAAAGTTTTTTTACTTTGCCGACCAAGGCGCCCTGCTTGAGGAAAATGCTCGCGCCGACGTCTTTAACCAAATGTGGGTGATGGCAAATCCTGATAGCTTCCTTGCCAATAACGATGCGCTGATTGCTTATAACAAAGACTCGCGTGATAAAGGTAAAGAAACCAATGCCCCAACCACCCAGCACCCCGATGATTCGGTAGATCTCATCGATGGTGGTCTGTTAATTGGTAACGTCAATAATACTTTCCGCGAAATTCCGCCATTAGACGATTAAGGATTATGGCGTTTTTTAGACCATCTAACGTTATCCTATAAAAAGATAAGTCATCGATGCCAAGTTCTATATTTAGGTTCCCTTACTCATTGTTGGCGGCAGCGCTGGTTGCATTAAGCATCAGCGCTTGCCAGCCAGCAGAAGATAATAACCATGACGCGATAAGTAGTGATGGCAAAAATTGGTCATGTCAGGCGCAAAACACGCCCTTTGCCTATAGCGTTTGCCGTATTGATGCAAAGGCGCTGACCGACACGCGTTATTCATTACAGCTATTTTGGCAACAGAGCGATAGCAATGCTGATAACAACCAGCCGCTACTGACTTTTGATGCTTTATTAGCATCGCTACCTTCTAACCAAACCCTTAACTTTGCCATGAATGCTGGCATGTATAATGAAAATTATGCGCCGATTGGCTATACGGTTATCGAAGGTAGGGAGCTGCGCGCATTAAATATTAAAGAAGGCGGCGGCAACTTTCATCTGTTGCCCAACGGCGTCATGTGGTGGGATAAATCTGGCAAAGTACAGATTACCGAAAGCAAAGTGCTAGATGATCAGCTCAAAAGTGGTAAAGCACAACCTTGGTATGCGACGCAATCGGGTCCTATGTTAGTCATCAATAATGAGATTCACCCGCAGTTTAAGTCTGACAGCACCTCGCTTAAGCTACGTAATGGCGCCGGTGTTTGCAGTGATGGCAGCATACAATTTGTCAATAGCGAGGCGCCGGTGAGTTTTTATCAATTTGCCGCGCTGTTTAAAGATGAATTAAGCTGCCCAAATGCCTTATTTTTAGATGGCGGTATCGCTTCGGCACTCTACGCACCAAGCATTGATAAGCACGATAAAAAAGAGATGGGCGTGATGATTGGGCTGATAGAAACGAAAAATTAGAAACAAAGAATTAGCAAAGCAAGAGTCAAAACAGAAATTAGAAATTAGAAATTAGAAATGAAAAAATAGCCGCTATATTTTATAACGGCTATTTTTATGCGTATTTACAAAATAAATAAAGTAAATGATTCTTACACCTGTCCCTTAGCGCGCTAGATAATTGGTCATCTCTTCCACACCATGCAAGGTCATCGGATACATTTTATTGTCGAAGAGCTTTTTAATCTCAACGATGGTTTGAGTGTAATTCCAATACGCAGGATTTTCAGGATTGAGCCAAGCGACTTTATCAAAATGCGCCAGTACCCGTTTTAGCCAAACAATGCCCGCCTCATTATTCATATATTCGACACTACCGCCAACCGTCATCAGCTCATACGGCGACATCGACGCATCGCCGACAAATATCACCCGATATTCGCGACCATAGGTATTGAGCAGCTCATAAGTCGGCATCGGAGCGCTGTGGCGACGATTATTGTCTTTCCAAACATAATCATATAAGCAGTTATGAAAGTAAAAAAACTCTAAGGTTTTAAACTCGTTTTTGGCCGCAGAAAACAACTTTTCCAATGCTTCGACGTGAACATCCATACTGCCCCCAACATCAAATAGCATCAGCACTTTGACACGGTTGCGGCGCTCAGCTTGCATATGAATATCGAGCACACCTTTTTTTGCCGTACGCTTAATGGTTTCGTGAATATCTAGCTCATCGGCGCTGCCGGTACGTGCAAATTGGCGCAAGTTACGCAGTGCCATTTGGATTTGGCGCGTGCCAAGCTGATTGTCATCATCGAGATTGCGATATTTACGCTGCTCCCACACTTTGGCAGCGCTGCGTTTACGTGACTCACCGCCGACGCGCACGCCTTCTGGATGGTCGCCATAAGCACCAAATGGTGACGTACCGCCAGTGCCGACCCATTTACTGCCACCTTGATGACGCTCTTTTTGCTCTTTAAGACGCTCTTCTAGCGCTTTCATCAACTCCTCTAATGAGCCGTATTTTTTTAGCAAGCGCCGCTGCTCTTCGGTCAGATTTTTTGGATCAAGCTTTAAATCTAGCCATTCTTTCGGAATATCCGTCAACTTTGCAAGCAGCTCATCCATATCAAGACTATCGACGCCCTCAAAATAATCTGCCATAGCACGGTCAAATTTATCAAAGTGACGCTCGTCTTTGACCATACAAAGCCGAATCAGTCGATACATATCCTCGCGACTGGCAAAAGTAGATAGCTCTGGGTTTTCAGGATGCGGCTGCATCGTCAGCCCTTGATCTAAGGCCGCGTTTAGGTCAAGCAGCTCACGCGTACTGACCGGCACGCCGTAGGTACGCAGGGTATAGAACAATTTGATAAACATAAAAGTCGCATCACTTATTGGCTGATAGAGTTACGAGTTGGACTGCTTCATTAGCGTCAATTATGACAAACGAGCTATCGCTTAACGACGCATCATATTGGCAAAACGCTGCAATAAACTCACATCGGCTTCGTTTTTCAGCAGCGCGCCATATAGCGGCGGAATAGACTTTTCCCCGCGTAAGTTTTCTTCCAGCTCCTTTTGTGCCATATCATCAGCGAGCAATAACGTTAACCAATCGACCAATTCTGAGGTTGATGGTGGCTTTTTAAGTCCTTGGATGTTACGCAGTTTATAAAAAATATCGAGCGCATCATTGACGAGTTTTTCTTGGATATTCGGGAAATGCACCTCAATGATTCGGCGCATGGTATCTTCTTCTGGGAAATCGATATAATGGAAGAAACAGCGGCGCAAAAACGCATCTGGCAGCTCTTTTTCATTATTTGAGGTGATGATAACCACCGGACGCTGCTCAGCAGTGATGGTCTCGCCCGTTTCATAAACGTAGAAAGACATTTTATCGAGCTCATGCAGTAAGTCGTTTGGAAACTCGATATCGGCTTTATCAATCTCATCAATCAATAACACACTGCGCTCACTGCTCGTAAAGGCTTCCCACAGTTTACCAGGCTTGATATAGTTGCCAATCTCATACACCTTGTCGTCGCCTAATTGCGAATCACGCAAGCGCGATACGGCATCGTACTCATACAGCCCTTGCTCAGCTTTAGTGGTCGATTTAATGTGCCAAGTAATCAGCGGCATCCCTAAACTCTCCGCCACTTCTTCAGCCAGTAACGTTTTACCCGTACCCGGCTCGCCCTTAATAAGTAGCGGCTTTTGTAACGTCATTGCCGCATTAACGGCCAGCTGCAAATCATCGGTAGCAATGTAGTTTTGCGTACCGGTAAAGCTTTTTTTCGTTTTATCAGTCGTGCTCATAATACATTCTCAGTTATTAGAAAAAGTTATTAAAATCAGTTATTGTTATCCGTTAAATATAGTAGAAAGCTTAGAGAAAGTCGTTAGCAGATACCTAATTATTTAGATTAGCACAGTGCCATTAATTGCCAAAGTACTCATGCGTTCGTAGTTATCATTGACTGGCTGTACAGCCGATAAATGAGTATAAAAAAAGACACGCAGGGTGTCTTTTGTCTAATAAATATCTACAGCAAAAAGCTTTATTACTCATATCTATTATTTGCGGTCTTTTTTTAAGCTAACCTCAGCTTTAGGCTTACTTAATTCATTCTTAGCCAATTCAGATTTAGACGACAATGCTGAATGATCAAACGACTCTGATAAACCCGCATCGTCTGCTAAATAATTACCAGTAGTCAATTGGGCAGTCGCTTGCGCATCATCCGCCGTACGGCTGCGAGCTTTATCCAAGCTGGACTCAAACGCGCCGCGAATCAGTTGCCAGACAAAACCCACAAACAAGCCCACGACCAACACCACTAAAATCGGCAGCATATTGGCTATCGCGCCAGCCGTATCTTTCATCATAATCGCATAAACGACACTGATACTCGCCGGCGCAATCACACTAGGATCACCAAGCGCCGTACCAGGTGCGAGCAAGACGGCGAACAACATCATCCAGCTCATACCACCAAGCGGGCGCGGCAAAATACGAGCAACCAACAACCAGAGTATCAAAACGATAATCACGCCGCCAAGATACGCATACATAGGTAAGTCTGCGGGCGGCACATCTTTGACCAGTTGCCCCCACCAAATCGTAATCTCACCGAGGATATCACTGATAGCGCCTATCGGTAAGCTGTCTATAATGCTTTTTAACCAATCCATGCGTGTTTCTTTACCTGCGTTTATTACCTGCGGCGCGTAAGGCGTCAAGCGGTATAGGGTAAGTTTTGTCAGACTAAAAATTCGACAAAACACATAATCATCAACTGCACTTAATGATGCGTATTTGATAGCGATTAGTTTATCACGACTTGCTAGCAAAATGCATAAGCGCAAATGTTTCGTCGCTTTTTTGATGCATTTAAGCCAAGTTTCTTAATTTTAAAAAAAGTCTCTTAATTTCAGAACCTCTATCAATCGTAGATATTATCCTGCGCTTCACGAGCGCGTAGCTCAGCTTGACGGCGCATGACATCTTGCGGCGGCAACTGCACAAAATACCCTTGCGACTTTAGTTTTGTCAGCACTTCTTCTTTGTCAACGCGCGCCAATTTTGGCGTGCTCGCCAAGTCTAAATGCATGACAAACTGACTACGCCCTAAGCTTGCCCGAAACTCTTTTGGCAGTACACCAAGCCAGTCTTTAATCTCATCGGTATCATCAGGATAATCAGGGCGAGCAATGTAAACATACATATCGTCGTGTTTGGGAAATTTATAAATATCGCAATGCATAAAAACAACCTATCAGAAACTATCGCCATAGATTAGCATATTTGCGGCTGCAATCAGTAGTCGCTTTACGTTTTGCTATGGTAAATCACTGTAAAGTCCGCTAATTTAATGACCTTTTACACATGCTATTTATTCATAAATTTGTCAGCGCTGCTGCTAAAAATTTGTTTTTAACAACATTATCGACTTTAATGCGGCAGACGGCTTGTAAAAACAGCCTGAACCTTTCATAATAAAAACGTTTTTCAGGAGAGAGTCTTGGGCATTATATTAAGTGCGCTTATATTTACGAGCTGCGCTAATCACTGCTTGATGACCACCGAAGGCGCATACACCCTGCCAATCGCTCAGGTAAAAGGACTGAAAAACATATGTCATGACTGTTTTACTGCTATCACAACTGCATAGCATTCCAAAACATAAGGCATAACAAATCTGGAGAGCGGTAAGGACGGACGACGCCTTACCCACCGAAGGGGAGAAAATGCGACATCATTTGCTTGGACTTTTTAAGGCTTTTGCTTTAAAAAATCACAATGATGGTTCGTGTTGAAAATCTCAGGTTACAGGACAGATAGGGCTTTTGCTTAAACCGACGTTTGGCGTCTGTTTGGCTGATTGTTCTATTTTTTTGTACGGCCCTTGGTTGCACTGCTTGCGCCCTGCAAGATTGCTACTCACTACTATGATACTGCACATCGCTCATTACTCTACCGAGTACGACTGATGTACACATAAGGATTTGTTATGACCGACACTCACAATACCAGTTCTCACAATACCAGCGCTTCCGCCCCTAAACGCACGCCCCTTTACCAGTCGCACCTTGATAGTGACGGCAAACTGGTGGATTTCTCTGGTTGGGAATTGCCAATCCATTATGGTTCACAAATCGAAGAACATGAAGCTGTGCGTACCGATGCCGGTATGTTTGATGTCTCGCATATGGTGGTTGTTGATGTTAAAGGCTCGGATGCCAAAGCATGGTTGCAAAAGCTCCTTGCCAATGATGTCGATAAATTAAAAACCGTCGGTAAAGCACTTTATTCTCCAATGCTCAATGAGCAAGGCGGTATCATTGACGATTTAATCGTTTATCTGATGAATGAAGACGCCACCGAATATCGTATCGTGTCAAATGCGGCTACCCGCGATAAAGACATGGCACAATTTGAAAAAGTTGCCGAAGGTTTTGAGGTTGCTTTAACGGAACGTGATGACTTGGCTATGCTCGCGGTCCAAGGCCCGAATGCCGTTGCAAAACTGGCAGAAGTCAAACCAAGTTGGGCAGATACATTGGCTGCCCTTAAGCCTTTCGTTGGTGCTGATTTAACCGATACCGAAGGCAAAGATTGGTTTGTGGCGCGCACTGGCTATACAGGCGAAGACGGCGTTGAAGTGATCATGCATGGCGATGATGCACCAGCATTTTTTGAGCAATTAAAAGCCAATGGCGTCAAACCTGCTGGTCTTGGCGCGCGTGATACCTTGCGTATGGAAGCGGGCATGAACTTGTATGGTCATGATATGAATGAAGAAACCAGCCCTTACGAGTGCAACATGGGCTGGACACTGGCGCTAAAAGACGAGCGCGACTTTATCGGCCGTGAAGCCTTAGTAAATAAGCGTCAACAAGCGAAAGATGACAACAGTGCCATGAAGCAAGTCGGTTTGCTATTGACGACGCGTGGTGTGTTGCGTGAAGGCATGACCGTGACCATCAATCAAGGCACAGATAATGAACAAACGGGTCTTATTACCAGTGGCACTTTCTCCCCTAGCCTAAAAAATTCGATTGCTATTGCCCGTGTCCCTGCCAGCTTATCAGATGACGATAGCGTGCAGGTCGATTTGCGCGGCAAGGGTAAATTCGTCGACGTCCGCGTTGTCAAGCTGCCCTTTGTGCGTAATGGCAAGCAGCAATTTGACTGATATCCTTGTCACCTTTTATTATGAGCGTCCCTTGTTTTTATTAACCATTCTCTATCATTTAGGAGAGAGACCATGAGCAACATCCCAGCAGAACTAAAATACATCGCTAGCCACGAGTGGCTGCGCCTAGAAGACGACGGTACGATTACAGTTGGTATCACTGACCATGCTCAAGACTTGCTCGGTGACGTGGTGTTTGTTGAATTACCAGACGTTGGCGATATCATCGCGGTTGATGACGAAATCTCTGTGGTTGAGTCTGTAAAGGCGGCCTCTGACGTTTACGCGCCTATTTCAGGCGAAGTGGTTGCCATCAACGAAGCATTAGAAGATGATCCAGAAATCATCAACTCTGACCCATACGGCGAAGGTTGGTTCTTTAAAATGAAGCCTGACAATATCGCTGACTACGAAGCTTTGCTAAGTGCTGATGAGTACGAAAACGAGCTGTAATAGTAAGCTAATAGGCGCTAATTAATTAAGCTATCGCTATTTTTAATATTAAAAACACAACTTGTTATGACAGATATTGGCGTCAGCTGGTATCTGTGCGCCTTTTCTTAACATACTTAGCCTTAGCGCTCAATTTAGCATTTGCACTCGCCCGCTCATTTTTGGGCCGTACTCATTGAGCAAAGAATATTAACCACGCACCTCAAGTATCTCGACACACAAACCTAGCCACGCACTCAATCCCAGCATGGATTTTCATATGACCCCTGATACTAATAAGCAAACCATTATTGCGACGCCTGATCATACCCCGCAGCTACAAGCGTTTCGCGATGTGGTTGAATCACGCCGATCTGTGCGTCGTTTTACCGATACCAAGATACCAGATGACGTTTTAGCAGATTGCTTACGTTTGGCCATGCTCGCGCCGAACTCAAGCAACCTGCAGCCTTGGGAATTTTATGTAATTGATGATGCGGATAAACGCAAACGCTCAGTAAAAAACTGCATGAATCAAAACGCGGCGAAAACCTCAGCGCGCTTGATTGCGGTCGTTGCGCGTACCGACATTTGGCACGATCACGCCAAGCAAATTTTACGCGAATATCCGGATACGCCAGTGCCAAAAAAGGTCAAAGATTACTACAACAAAGTTGTGACCATGGATTTCTTACGCGGACCAGTCAACGTTATATCAGCGGCCAAATGGGGCGCAACGCAAGTCATCAGACGCATAAAAGGTCCGATTAAATCGCCTTATTATACCTTTGAAGACACCAAAAACTGGGCCACCAACAATACTGCTCTTGCAGCCGAAAACCTCATGCTTGCTTTACGCGCGCACGGTTTTGATAGCTGTCCGATGGGCGGCTTTGATGAGCCTGCGATGAAACGCTTATTAAATTTAAGCGACGATCACCATATCATTATGATGATTGGTGCTGGCGAGCGCGCTGATAATGGCGTCTACAACACCCAGTTCCGCTTTGACCAAACTCAATTTGTCCATTACGTCTAAAACCGTAAACCGTTATTATTTATTCGTTATTTTAGCCATCTCCTTTATCATCCCTTTTATCAAGGACTGTTATGACTATCTCTCAAAACCCAACGTTTGATACCTTTCAAGGTTTATTCAACGAAGCTGAATTTGTCTATCGTCATTTAGGCTCAAATGATACCAAACAAGCCGACCTATTAAATGCCGTTGGTTATCAAGATATGGCAAGCTTTATCAATGATACCGTGCCTGAACCTGTGCGCTTGCATAAAGAGCTAGATTTACCTGTGGCCATGAGTGAACACGCCGCGCTTGCTAAACTACGTACCATGGCAGACGATATCACGGTTAATAAGAGCTATATTGGTCAAGGTTACTCGCCTGTGCGCATGCCAGCAGTGATTCAGCGCAACGTCCTTGAAAATCCAGGTTGGTACACTGCTTACACGCCTTATCAAGCAGAAATCGCCCAAGGTCGCCTAGAAGCACTGCTTAACTTCCAGCAAGTTTGTATTGATTTAACAGGTTTGGAGATGGCTGGCGCGTCATTACTTGACGAAGCAACGGCTGCGGCAGAAGCGATGGCCATGTCGAAGCGTGTGAGCAAAAGCAAATCAAACCAGTTTTTTGTGGATGAGCGTATCTATCCGCAAACCTTAGATGTCATTAATACTCGTGCCAAATATTTTGGTTGGGAAGTGGTGGTTGGTGATTTCGAACTGGCTAAATCAGGTGATTATTTCGGTGCTATCTTCCAATACGTCGGTGTTGAAGGCGATGTAAAAGACTTAACCGATGTTATTGCGGCGGTAAAGAAAAACAAAACTTATGTGAGCGTTGTCAGTGACATCATGAGCTTGGTGCTATTAAAGTCACCAGCCGATATGGGCGCAGACGTAGCACTCGGTAGCACTCAGCGTTTTGGTATTCCGATGGGTTTTGGTGGTCCACACGCCGCCTACTTTGCCTTCTCGGATAAAGCCAAGCGTTCAGCACCTGGTCGTATCATTGGTGTCTCTAAAGACTCGCAAGGCAATACCGCGCTACGTATGGCACTGCAAACTCGCGAGCAGCATATCCGCCGCGAAAAAGCCAACTCAAACATCTGTACCTCACAAGTATTACTTGCCAATCTAGCTGGTATGTATGCCGTTTATCATGGTCCAAATGGCGTTAAGCGTATCGCCACTCGTATCCATGCGTTTGCGACTGCCTTTGCTGATGTTATTAAAGGCGCTAACGATAGCAATTTAAATGTGGTACATGATCAATTCTTTGACAGTGTCGTCGTTGATTGTGGTTCAGAAAAAATGGCAACGCAGATTTTTGAAAACGCCGACAATATTGGCTACAACTTATGGCGTCTTGGCGACACCAAATTAAGTGTTGCCTTTAGTGAGACTAGCGATGCGCAAGATTTTAATGTCTTAACGCAACTATTTGTCAGTAAAGCTCATGACTTGCCAACAGAAGCTCGCGTGTCACTCGATGGCGCTCACTTGCGTAGCGATGACATCTTGACCCATCCAGTCTTTAACTCGCATCATACCGAACATGAAATGCTGCGCTACTTAAAATCGCTTGAAGACAAAGATTTGGCGATGAACCGTAGCATGATTTCACTCGGTAGCTGTACCATGAAATTGAATGCGACCAGTGAGATGCTACCGATTACGTGGCCTGAATTTGCCAATGTGCATCCATTTGCGCCACGCGGTCAAGTGACTGGCTACATTGCAATGATTGATAGCTTGCAAGAGCAATTAAAAGCCATCACAGGTTTTGATGAAGTGTCTATGCAGCCTAACTCTGGCGCTTCAGGCGAATACGCTGGTCTCTTAGCAATCCGTCGTTACCATGAGTCATTGGGCGAAACGGACCGTGATGTTTGCCTAATTCCAATGTCAGCGCACGGTACCAACCCTGCTACCGCCATGATGATGGGCATGCAAGTCGTCGTGGTGAAAACCGATGAAAACGGTAACGTAGACATCGATGACTTGACCGCCAAATGTGAAGAGCACAGCGCGCGTTTAGGTGCCTTGATGATTACTTATCCATCGACACATGGCGTATTTGAAGAAGGCATTCGTCATATTTGTGATTTGATTCATAAGCATGGCGGTCAAGTATACATGGACGGCGCCAATATGAATGCGCAGGTCGGCATGATGCAGCCTGCTGATGTCGGTGCAGACGTACTACATATGAACTTGCACAAAACTTTCTGCATTCCACATGGCGGCGGCGGTCCTGGCATGGGCCCTATTGGCATGAAAGCACACTTAGCACCATACATGGCCAACCATACGTTGAGCCCTGTACATAATGCGCAAAATGATTGCTCAGCTGTATCAGCAGCACCTTATGGTTCAGCGAGTATCTTACCTATCTCATGGATGTACATCGCGATGATGGGCCGTGATGGTCTGCTAAAAGCCACTGAGCTTGCATTATTAAATGCCAACTATGTTGCCAGCCAGCTGAAAGACCACTACCCTATTCTTTATACGGGTAAAAATGGCCGCGTCGCTCACGAATGTATCATCGATATTCGCCCGTTAAAGGAAGAAACTGGCATCACCGAGAGTGATATTGCTAAACGCTTGATGGATTATGGTTTCCACTCACCAACGATGAGTTTCCCAGTTGCAGGCACCTTGATGATTGAGCCCACTGAGTCTGAATCTAAAGAAGAGTTAGATCGTTTTATCAGTGCGCTACAATCTATCAAAAATGAGGCAATGAAAGCCAAAGCTGGCGAAGATGGTTGGACATTAGAAGACAATCCACTGGTCAATGCACCGCATACCGCGGCGATGATTACTAGCAGCCAATGGTCACATCCGTACAGCCGTGATACCGCTGCATTCCCACTGCCTTACATCCGCACCCATAAGTTCTGGCCGAGTGTGGCACGTGTTGATGATGCTTACGGCGACAAGAACCTCATGTGTTCTTGCCCAAGTATCGAAAACTATATGTAGTTTTCAAACAAAGATAAATAGTTGATATAAAAACAAACCTCCAAGTCAGTAGCTGATTTGGAGGTTTTTATTTTGTATTTACTTTATCTGACTTATTATGCTCTTAGCATTATTAATTCTATATAAAACAGAGGATGACCAGAATAGCCTGCTACTGGTATCTTGCTTGCTGTGCGACTTCGTCACTGTAGATATTACGTAAAACTCATCTCACCAGCGCTTGCTTCTTTTCAAATTTAATCAACCATAGTTAATTAAAACCACAATTGTTTCTATAAGCAAACGCTTTATAATGATCTTCTCATTTAATCTTATGTGGAATAGCTAAAATGACTCGTGCAAATAAAAATACGACAGTGTCTAATCACGAGCCCATTCAGCTTGAAGGTGTCATACTCACAGCAGGCATCATGTTTTTTGCTGCTCTAGCCACAGTTATCAGTATCTATTTTAATGACTATAAGTTAAACATCAGCTGTGAAAAAAAACGACATAACGAAATCGCAATCTGTCAAGTTGTTAAAGTAAACCTACTTGACCAGAAGACTGTGTTGTTTAATGATCAACCTATTACTACTGCTAATGTATTAGGAGTATCAGTTTTTAACAGCAGTCCTAGCGCAGTTAGTAATAACTTCCAAAAAAAGCTGTGCAAAGCACAATTATATGGTATTTATAAAGAAGTAATTTGGAAAACTCAGCATTATAATGGATGGTGGGAACAAAACTGCTTTGGATATGATGATAGTGGCGCCTTTGTAGATTATTTAGAAAATCAAGAAATTGAAGAAAACAGAAAGCTGAGTCACAACTACCAACTTGTTGTCTATAAACATTGGGATAAGTACTTCCTAAGCTTTCTAGGTTGGGCATTTGTTTTCTCGATTATCCTTATTATATATTGCTATATAAGGTTGGGAATAGAGCTCCGTAAAATGAGTCAAACTTGAACTAGATTAATATACATAGATTATATGAGTTATAAAGACTGGTTCTTCATATTTTTAGTATTTTTTTTATATGTTACTAAAACTATTTTTACTTTGTTGGAAAACGCCATGCCACAAAAAAACCGCGTCATTCTCATCCATGGTCTGCATCAAACCGCTTGGATTATGCGGCCATTGGCCAAACGCTTGCAAGCAGCAGGGTCTAATACCCACCAATATGGCTATCGTAGTATGCGTGATGGCATCAAAACCAATAGTGCGCGATTAAATGATTGGCTAGAAAAGCACCATCACCCTGACCAGCCAATCGATTTGGTCGGTCATAGTTTGGGCGGTTTGATTATTCGTGACTTTGTCACTAAATATCCACAATGGCAAATTGGGCGTTGCGTAACGCTCGGGACACCGCATTTAGGTAGTGTTTGTGCAGATTATATTTGGCGCCTAACCCCAGCTGTGGTGGGACGCTCGTACATCGATGCGCTAGATGGAACCGTCGCGCCCTTACCGGAGCATATTACCTTAGGCGTGATTGCCGGTAATCGTCCTTATGGCTTAGGGCAGTTATTTTTGCAGTATCATAATCGCAAACTTTGTAAGACAAATAATATGCCATCAGCAGAACATCTACTACACGATGGCACAGTATATATAGAAGAAACTAAAATAGAGGCAGCCACTGATCATATTGTCTTGCCCGTCTCGCATACTGGCATGCTGGTCGATAAAACAGTGGCCGCACAAACCAAGTATTTTTTGCAATATGGACAGTTTAAACGCTAAGCTTAACCAAGCCTCATATATGAGATTGTCTTAAGCTTTTATGCCCATACCCTGCTGCAACTCGGTTTTGTGCTGCTCAATCACCGGTATCAAGGTTTGTATAACCCAGTCATTGCGCCAGCCTTTTAGCCCTTCTGGCAGCTCGCTTAAATCTTTATCAAAGGCAATCACTTCATAGAGCTGCGCGAGCCACTTTTTACGCATCAAGACATTGGCCGGTACGCCAATTTTTTTGGCTTGCTCATCGATTGCTTGTTGTACCGCTTTTGACAGTATTTTATTTTTTGAGCGATACGGCGGCAACAGACAATCTGGATGCTCAGCAGGATGCAGGTTTTTTGCTTCTTTAATCACCTTTAGCAATTCTTCACCATATAAGCGCAGCATGCTACGGTGCATGGTGGTTTTATGCGCAAGCTCGCGCATACTGCTGGGTTTTTCCGTAATGATTTCACGCATGGCTTGTTTTTTGATCACAAAGGTGCGCGGTTGATTGGTCGCGCGCGCCAGCTCCTCGCGCCACGTCGCAACCGCTTGTAGTATCGCCATTTGCTCCGAGGTATAACGATAATCTGCCATCGTTAGGTACATCTCATCATCTGCCATATGCTGGGCGTCATATAAATCCTTGGCATAAAGCTGGCAGTCCGCCCATACATATTTAAACAGACCTTGCTTTTTTAATTCGTATTCAAGGCTCAAATAAAGCGCGGGCAAAAAGCGTACGTCATCTATCGCGTACTGCTTTTGCTCATCTGACAGCGGACGCTGTAGCCAATCAGACTGGCTTTGTTCTTTATCAATGTGCATATCTAACTGCTCATCAAGCGCCTGCTGATAGCCCATTTGCAACTGCCCAGTCAAATACGATAGCGCAATTTGCGTATCAAAAATATTGGTCAATGGCGGACAGCCAGACAACAGATAAAAAATCCCTAAATCTTCGCCGCATGCATGCCAAATTGCCACGTCCACTTTAGCCAACGCTTGCCACAGCTCAGCCAATTGCAACTGCGGCGCATCCAATAAATATACATGGTTACCAGTATTGAGCTGTACCAGTGCCAAACGCGGATAATAGGTATCGCGCTTGATAAATTCGGTATCTAACGCCACCCGCCCGCAAGTTGCCAATGCATCGATAACTTCAGCCAAATCTTCCTGCTTACGTACCCAAGTAACAGCCGCCTCATCGGCGGCATCTAGCAGTGCATCGATATCTGGCTCTGGCGGCAAATCTGCTGCTTGTGTATCACTATTTATTGCTTGCTTTACTAAATTGTCATCACTAACGGCATTTTTGGGAGTACTTGATTGAGTAGAGGCGGTTGGAGCGCTTGAAACTGTTGAAACATGGTTTGACACGGGCAGATACCTGCTTAAATAGAAGAGAATAAAACGCTAAACCGCGCCTTAATAAAATGAAAAAAGAATTATAACAATATCATAAAATCAGATGAACAAAATTTTGTTTTAAAAAAGCAGTGATATCAGAGAGACAGAAACATTACAAAAATGAGCGATTTTGCATCGCTTGCCCAAGGGTCATACTATCAAGATATTCAAGCTCGCCGCCCATCGGAACGCCTTGCGCCAAACGGGTGATTTTATTGACATGACGGCTGACAGCCTCACTGATAAAGTGGGCGGTGGTTTGACCTTCGACCGTTGTACCGGTCGCTAAAATTAACTCTTCAACCGGCTCTTGCTTCACCCGCCAGACCAACTGGTCGATATTTAAATCGTCGGCACTGATGCCGTCTATTGGCGATAAGTGACCACCTAAGACGAAATAACGTCCACGGTAACCCGCCGTTTGTTCAATAGCCATCACATCTGCTGCGGTTTCAACCACGCACAGCAAGCCATCATCACGCCTTGGGTCTTGGCATAATGGACAAATCGCCTCGTCACTAAAACTATGGCAGCGCTGGCATTCGACAATCTCACGCATCGCCTCATCAAGCGCCTGCGCCAGTGCCATGCCTTGCGGACGTTTTTTGGTGAGCAAATGCAGCGCCATACGTTGGGCGCTTTTTTGACCCACGCCCGGCAAAATACGCAGCTGTTTGACCAGCTGATCAAATTTGGCTGTCAGCAAAGTAGCTTCCTTTATTTAACTTAATTTATAAATCGTAGCTATAAAAATGGGGTCGTATCGTGTCGATAACAACCCCATTTTTGTGTTCAAGCGGCAGTTTTTATACTTAAAAACCATTATTTAGAACAGACCTTGCATACCTGGTGGTAAACCCATGCCTGAGGTCGCGCCAGCCATGGTTTCTTCGTAGAGCTCATCGGCTTGGCGAACTGCATCATTGATGGCCGCAGCGATTAAATCTTCAATCATATCTGGCTCATCTTCCAACAGGCTTGGGTCGATGGTCAAACGTTTGACCACATGGCGACCTGTCATGGTGACTTTTACCAGACCGCTACCCGCTTCGGCTTGTACTTCTTTGGTAGCCAGCTCTTTTTTGGCGTTTTCAACGTTTGCTTCGACTTTCTTTTGCATCGTTTGTGCTTGTTGCATCAATGCTTGAATATTCATAGTTGCCTCTTTGTCTTTTATAGTAATAAGTAATTATTAATAGCTAATGATAATTAATAACGTAAAATTTATGCGTTAACGGTGATTATACCGTTATCTTTACAAACTGTCTAAACCACGCGCCAAATCTTTGATGATATCTTCCACATCTTCCAAACCAACCGACAGACGGATAAGGCTATCTGTCACACCTGATTCAGCGCGCGCCTCGGCGCTTAGGCGAAAATGGGTGGTGGTTGCAGGATGGGTAATCGTGGTTTTGGCGTCGCCCAAGTTGTTAGTAATCGAGACCATTTGCGTTGAGTCAATCACATGCCACGCCGCCGCTTTTTCGTCCCTTTTATTTGAATGAGCACTGGCTGACGGTTTTACTTCAAAACCCATGATAGCGCCGTAGCCACCCTTCATATGATGCTGACGGGTCGCAAGCTCATGCGCGGGTTGGTCGCTTAATCCTGAAAAATGTACCGTGCTGACATTGGGATGATTGACCAAAAATTCTGCCACTTGATTGGCATTTTGACAATGCGCCTGCATACGTAATTTTAGTGTCTCAAGCCCTTTGGTAAAGACCCACGCATTAAACGGGCTCATGCTGATACCACCCGAGCGTACGACAGTAAACGCTTCTTGCATCAGCTTATCGTTACCGACTAAGGCGCCCCCCAAGACGCGACCTTGCCCATCTAAGTATTTGGTTGCAGAATGAATGACCACATCGGCGCCCAAATCTAACGGTCGCTGCAGCGCGGGCGTGGCAAAGCAATTATCGACGACCAATAAAATATCACTGGCTTTACACAGCTTGCTTAAATAACCGATATCGCAAATTTGCGCGAGCGGATTGCTTGGGCTTTCGCAATAAATCACCTTGGTATTTGGCTGCACAGCCTTTGCCCACGCCTCATTATCAAAGCAATCAACGTAGCTGACTTCAACGCCAAACTTTGCCATATAATTATTAAACAAACCAATCGATGAGCCAAATAACTGATTGGCTGCTAGCAGATGATCACCTGCTTTGAGATATGCCAAACACATGGTCAAAATCGCCCCCATGCCTGATGCGGTCGCAACGGCGCGCTCGCCATTTTCAAGCGCGGCCAGACGACGCTCAAAGGTGCGCACGCTAGGATTGGTATGACGCGAGTAGACGTTACCCGTTTTGCTACCATTAAAATGCGCGGCTGCATCGGCGGCCGACGTATAAACATAAGAGCTGGTAGTAAAAATCGGCTCGGAATGCTCGCACTCATCGGTACGATGTTGCCCTGCCCGCACCGCGATGGTTTGCATGCCATAATCAAGATCTAAATTGAGCGCATCATCGCGCCAGTTGGGGTCTAATTTATTCAAATTGCTATCATCATGCGCTTGCGATTGACTCATAAGTTTTCCATTGCCCGGGTGATTGTTAAACAGACGGCTTATTTTTGATTATAAACACCATTCATTCGCGTTATCATAGCATGGCAACTTATTCCAAACAGCTGGTTTCAAAGGCATGCTAAATATTATTTTTGCATAGTGTTTGGCCCTTATTTATCATTAAGCGTTTGTTATTAAGCGTTCGTTATGAAACTTCTGTTATTGGGCAATCGTTATTAAGCAGTTATTATTAAATAATTTTGCCAAAACGGGCTCATATATTTCTAACGACTCAATGCAAGAAAATGCAAGAAAAAACGATGACTGTACGATTTCTAAATCATAGCCAGATAAGGTGCTGTAAGCCAAAAAAATAACGTATTTACAATAGGCACAGGTGATGACAGCTGCTAAGCTTAGCGGCGCTTTGAATTTTGCCTTGAGCGAGACTGTCACGCGCTCCATAATCAGTGCTATCATCGGTAAAAACAGCAAACACACTCAAGCCCATCTTTAACAAGCGCTTCATTGTATCTAGGTCCACTAAGGTCACTCATTTATGTCGATGTTCAGTATAGAACCCGTTAACTTATCATTGAGCTTAACACTCGGACTCACCTTAGGTCTTAGTGGCTGTCAGAGTTTACCAAAACAGCCCCATTTACCTGAAAGCCAAGCTTTATCGGCGCGTATTGATGCCTTATACCAACAAGGCAGTCGCGAGCAAAACAATTATCAAAAAAACGGCCAACAAAACAGTCCAAACCCTAATGCAAAGACGGATAGCACTGACCTAGTCGCCGCTATTAGTGAACAAAACGAGATTCACCCTGATTTATCCGGTTATCATCCGATTGTGACCGGTGCCAACGCCTTTGCTTCGCGCAGTATTTTGACCAGTATGGCGACGCGTAATATCGATGCTCAATATTATATCTGGCACGATGACCAAGCTGGACAGCTGATGCTAAAGGACTTATGGGACGCGGCCGAGCGCGGTGTTATCGTTCGTTTGTTGTTAGATGATTTTAATAATAGCGCCAAATTCGATCAGCATTTATTGCGTTTTGCTAGCCACCCAAATATCGCGGTACGTATTATTAATCCATTGATGTACCGTAAATTTCAAACCTTGAACTATGTCACGGGTTTACCGCGCATCAATCGGCGCATGCATAATAAAAGCATGACTTTTGATAAGCAAATCACCATCATTGGCGGGCGTAATATTGGCGATGAATACCTAAGCAATGATACAAACAGCCAATTTGCCGATTTAGACGTTTTACTTATCGGTAAAGTGGTCGCTGACATTGACAACAGCTTTGCCAGTTATTGGTCAGCGCCCATCTCCTTTGATATCCAAACCCTTGCCACCCTTGATAAGGGTGAAACCACTGATTTCTTAGAGGGTTTAGACAAACTAAGAGCCGATGAAAAAAACAACAGTAAGAGCAGCTTAGACGTCTATAAAACCGCTATCGAAGATTCCTCTATTGATAGTGACCTAATTAATAAGCGCGTGCCCTTTCGCTGGACTGACATGCAGTTTTTAAGCGATGACGTCGGCAAATTGACCAAAACTGTCCCAGCCGATACCAATCTGGTGCATCAGCTGCGTACCTTATTGGGCAGTCCGACCAAACGTCTGACGATTATTTCATCCTATTTTGTCCCAACCAAAGATGGGGTCAATACGCTGGTCGAGCTGGCAGAAGCGGGAATTGATATCAAGATTTTGACCAATTCTTTTGATGCCACCGATGTGACCGCTGTGCACTCTGGCTACAGTCAATGGCGCCCAAGCTTATTGCGAGCTGGAGTAAAAATCTACGAGCTAAAATCAACCGCTTCTGAAGAAAAACGCGAAAACAAGCTTTGGAAGGCGCGCAGTCAATCGTCTACCAGCTTGCATGCCAAGACTTTTGCCGTTGACGACTACCAAGTATTTATCGGCTCATATAACGTCGATCCGCGCTCCGCCAACATCAATACCGAGATGGGCGTGATTATCAATGACGAGGAGCTGGCAAAACAATTGCATAGCGCGCTCAGCGATGAATTATTGGGTCAAGCCTATGAAGTTAAGTTGTTAGAAAATGGCAGTTTGCAGTGGCATACCGTAGAAGCGGGTGAAAAGGTCGTTTACGATTCAGAGCCGCGCGTCGATATTAGTGATCATGTTTGGCTGGCCATCATGTCATGGCTACCGATTGATTGGTTGTTATAGATAGCCAATACTTTTATCGCACGATTGTTATTTCATACGCTTTATTTACCCATTTTAATAAACCCCTCTTTAAGTGGATGCGTGATCTATTATGCCTTCTCGTTCTCAATATGCTCTGATGTCTTCTAAAGATAGAAATGCCGTACTGTTTATTTGTTTTAGTAGCGCAGTCGCGTTTTTTGATTTTTTGATTTATTTATATCTTGCCGATATCATAGCCGCTGCCTTTTTTCCTGCTAATACCAGCGCGGCGATGGCGAAAATACAAGGGCTTGGGCTATTTGCGATTGGGTATTTGGCACGTCCGTTTGGCGGGGTTATCTTTGGGCGCTTTGGTGATATCAGTGGACGAAAACCGATATTATTAATGAGTATTTTGGTGACCGCTGCAAGCTTGTTGGCGATGGCCTGCTTGCCAACCTATGCGCAATGGGGTATGGCTGCGCCTGCTTTATTCATTATTTTACGCCTAATACAAGGGATGGCGTTTGGGCTTTTTGTGCCGCTGGCTTGGGTTTTTGTGTCAGAGCATGTGCCGCGCCAATATTTGTCAGTCGCCTGTAGTTATGTGACGGCAAGCTTTTTTGTCGGTGTACTATTTTCCAACGCCTTTTTTCTTTGGCTAACCAACTCCATGACCACAGAGCAACTGGCCGCTTATGGCTGGCGGGTACCATTTTTTATGGCGGCCATCCTAAGCGTGCTGCCTTTATTGGCATGGCGCTGGATAGATGAATCGCCATTTTTTATCGCCATGAAAGCCGCAAAGCCGCGTGATTATATTGCCAAACCCTTTATCCTGCTCTTTAAGCATTGTAAGCATTCTATCTTTATCGGCTTGCTACTCACCTTTATCATAGCCAGTATCACCACCGTTATCATTCTACTCCTACCCGATTTAATTGAGCTGCGTTTTACCTTGGATAATGATTTATTTGGCTTTTCACACAGTTTAGGCATCGTATTTATGATTTTCGGCTGTGTGTTTTACGGGATCATATCCAACCATCAAAACTTTGGTAAAGTATTGGCCATTGGTTCTATCTTATTGATTGCGCAGATGTTTGCATTCTTTTATCATCTACAAGCAAGTGGCGATTACATTCTTATCATGTATGCGCTGTTAGGGTTTTGTGCGGGTATTGTGGGCATGGTTCCGGCCATTTTGGTACAATTATTTCCCACCAACGTGCGCCTGACAGGTATGGCACTTTGTTATAATGTTGCTTATGGGATTGTCGGAGTGTTGGTGCCTTTTGGGCTTGGTTACGCCACTTTATATATCAGCTTTTCGCCGGCGCTATACATTGCCTTTGTAGGCTTTATCGGCATTATCATGGGCATTTATTTTTATAATTTGCCTGAATTCAAAAAAATTGATGAAGTGATTTAGAGAATAATTACTGAGTTTTTCCCTATTTTTGCTTTGTTATTGATTTTCCTATTATTTAACTTAACCCCAGTTCGGGATAAGCCACATTGTA
>NZ_JADGFW010000002.1:0-89682 GCF_016613355.1 Psychrobacter sp. M9-54-1
GTTACAATGTGGCTTATCCCGAACTGGGGTTATTAATAAGTAGTCATTTAAAAATAAACATATATTGCTTTGATGACGAAATTAGCCTATGATGTAACCAACTTAATACAATTAATATAAACATTTATAAATCAATAATATAACAAGCGGATTTGCTATCCTCAAACGTCTTGTCAGTATTTTTTATCGAAAGTTAGTATGGTTGTCTTAGCTACATTTACCTGAAAATAGGGAGAAGCTGATTGTCAACAGTCAATGATTCGACAAATCCAGTAACGCCAGATCTCTGCCAGCTTGTATATCTGAGCCACATTACGTCGACTGGTCTTGCAAGTGCGAGTACGCTTAATGACATCGCAGAGGTCGCGATTGAGCGTAATCAAGCCGATAACATTACCGGTATCCTTTGCTACGGCAACGGCTACTTTTTCCAATGTGTAGAAGGGTCAGAACAAGCATTGACCAATCTGAAAAATCGCTTGTTGGTCGATGATCGACATAAAGATTTAAAAATATTGGATTTTTCGGCGATTGCTGAACGCCGTTTTGCGGGTTGGTCGCTACGCTCGATCACTCTTGAGCGCTGGATGATGAATGAGCCAAAGCTAAAATCTTTTATGCCATTTAAGCCCCATACTTGGGAAGTTAATGGCTGGCAGCAATTTTTAGATATTCTGCAAGGTTATTATGAAGATCAAGAAAAGACTGGTGAGCTTGATACCCAGCCGATAAAATACAGTACGCTAGGGGTGACCTTAGGTAAAGTCGTCGGTCAGCATCAAGCGTTTTTCTTAATTCAAAGTGTCTTAGCGGGCTTAATCGTGTTGGCGCTGCTTTGGTTGATGTTAGCCGATAAGATTTGGTAAATTGTTGTAAATAATTAGCGCATAGATATTTAAAAAGCCAGCATTCAGTGCTGGCTTTTTGCTGCGAGAAAATAATATAAATCACGCTCGCTTTATTTACGAGTATTTATAAATATTTATCAAAGACAGATATAGTCAAAATATTCTAAAAAAGCTACGGTACTGCTGATATCAACTTTTCTTGCTTGCTGTGCTTGCGCAGACAGAGGCTACAAAAAATTGATATCAGCAGTACGTGATGTATCAATATTAATTTTCACTCACTATAGATATTCGTGAAAAACAAATAGGCATAAAAAAACCCCACTCATATTTCTATGAGCAGGGTTTTGCTGGTGCGCTTATCAGTCTTATTGATGCTGTACAGCAAGTTTGCTAATAAGTGACGCCAAATAGTGGCGTCCCCAGGGGGATTCGAACCCCCGTTACCGCCGTGAAAGGGCGGTGTCCTAGGCCTCTAGACGATGGGGACTAGTAACAACACTTCAGCTGCTTTCACCATTTATGCCGAAGTGGTGCGTATTTTAATGGCGACCGCGCTTGCTGTCAAGCCTTTTTCGACGTCTTTTTGAAATTAAGTATCTTTTTTTAAGCGCACGCCGTGGATGTAGGTCTTTTCGCTTTAAATGATGCCGAATCCACAACGACGTACAAGCGCTAATGGTTAACGCCAGTAGCATGTAACCGATAATGGTTGCCCATAATTTAACCTGTGGTTCCATAGCAAAGTCCCTTTTTGTTAAGCTCACCTAATCCATAATAGGTGATTAGCTATAGATAACACTATTCATTGAGTTTAACAATGCAAAGGGCGTATGCTTTATTTTACTTGGTGTCGTCAGCGTTGCTATCGACAGTGCTGTTAGCGGCTGTCTCAGTATTTTCCTGCTCGTTATGGATAGCATTCGCGAGCATCGGGTAGCTATTTAAAATATGACAAAACAATTCAGCCGTCTTTTGGGTATCATAGAGCGCTGAATGCGCATCATTACCATCAAAATCAAGCCCAGCAGCCTTACAAGCACGCGCGAGTACAGTTTGTCCGAATGCAAGCGCAGACAGCGTCACGGTATCGAAAACTGAGAAGTTGTGAAACGGATTATGGTTTTTGCTGTTGGTACGCAACACTGCCGCATTTAAAAACGCTAAGTCAAAATGGGCATTATGGCCAATCAAAACGCATTGACGGCAGTCTTCAGCGCGGCGTACTTCTTTTAAGCCTTTAAAAATACGGCGCAGCGCCGTTTTTTCATCTTCAGCAATGGCTTTACGCAGTGGATTATTAGGATCAATACCGGTAAAGGCAAGCGCGCTTGGTTCAAGATTTGCGCCTTCAAACGGCTCGATATGGGCGTTAAATGCCTCACCTGGATAAAATACACCCTGCTCATCAAGTAGTACAGGAATACAAGCAATCTCTAATAAGGCGTCGGTTTGCGCATTAAAGCCTGCGGTTTCGACATCGACGACAACAGGTAAAAACTTACGAAAACGCTCTTTTAAGCGCATGGGTGCTTGTTCATCTGTTGCGCCGTTACTATCGGCAGTAGCGCTTGAACTTGAGGTAGTAGTAAGACAGGCATTTTCCGTATTAGTCAAATTGTTTCTAGGTAAGCCGGCATCATTTTGAATGGTCATATCAGGTTAAATCGCTTTTATCAGTCGTGCTGTGGTATTGAATGAAATAAACAATAAATACCCTATGATAGGAGGTTTACTTTTGCTAAGCGAATTGGCGTTTTAGCAAAAGTGCAGACCTAGCATAGGATAGAAATAAATGCAGGCAGACAATTTTACATTGTCGCTATTAAGCTTTAATAGACCAAGGTAACGTCTCACCAGCCAATAGGGGCGTTAACGACGCGCCATCAAAATAAGGGTAATTGTTCGGTACTTGCATCGGCGTGTTTATCAACGTGATGGTACTCTCATTTACTGGCAAACCATAGAACTGGGCGCCAAAGCGGCTGGCAAATCCTTCTAGTTTATCGATTTTACCTACGCTATCAAAAGCAGTGGCGTATAGCGGCAAGGCATTAGCAGCGCTATAGCAGCCGGCACAGCCGCAAGCCGATTCTTTTGCGTTCGTTGCATGCGGCGCCGAATCTGTGCCTAAAAAGAATTTTGGATTGCCACTGGTGGCGACATCCAACAATACTTTTTGATGGCTTTCACGCTTTAAAATAGGCAAGCAGTAAAAGTGCGGCTTGATACCGCCAACCAATAAATGATTGCGATTAAACATTAAGTGCTGCGGCGTAATGGTAGCAGCCACTTGATTGCCTTGCTCTAAAACAAAATCGGCGGCATCACTGGTGGTGATATGCTCTAGCACAATTTTCATCGTCGGGAATTTAACGATGATTTGCGCCAACACTTCGTCTAAAAAGCGCTTTTCACGGTCAAAAATATCGACATGATCGTGCGTGACTTCGCCATGGAGCAGTAGTGGTAGATTGTATTTTTCCAGCGCTTCAAAGACATCAACACAAGCATTGATATCAGTGACGCCGTCGGCAGAGTTGGTCGTGGCGCCAGCTGGGTAGAGCTTGACCGCTTGCACGATACCAGATTTTGCTGCCATTTCGATATCCTGAGCGGTGGTTTGATCGGTGAGATACAAGGTCATGCGTGGGTCAAAAGCTGCTTTACGCTCCGCACTCAAATCGCTTGCTTCTAAATGCTGCAGGATACGCTCACGGTAGGCTTGCGCCGCATAGATATTTTTAACAGGCGGTACCAAGTTTGGCATACAGATAACGCGGTTAAAGCTTTGGGCGGCGTGCGGAACGGTAGTCGCCAACGCTTTATCATCGCGCAAATGAATATGCCAATCATCTGGCTGCAGCAGGGTTAATTCTCTAATCGAATCGGTCATAGTATCTTCGCGCTCTATATCTTTATACGGCAGTAAAAGGGAGTCTAGCTGAGCTGCTATCATAACAGATTTGCCTACTTGACTAAATATGCGGCGAAATATCTGTACATAAAAGCGTTATGATTTCGTTGATAAGTAACCAGCGCCTATGTATGCATTTATACTAATTATCGGTGAAAACCTAGCACCGAATGGCGCTGATACTTTTGCCGCTCGTAAATATGATGTACACTGAGCAGGCAATCTATTTTTTATTTCTTTCTTCCTATCCTGCGCATTTTTATTTCTCATTAAATGTATTCGATAATAAATTCTTATATTAGGAGTTATTCATGGCTCAGCTTGATCCAAAAAATATTAATAAAATCGTCTTGGCCTATTCCGGCGGTCTTGACACCTCAATCATCGCCAGATGGCTACAAGAAACCTATGATGCAGAAGTGATTACGTTCACCGCTGACATCGGTCAAGGTGAAGAAGTTGAGCCGGCGCGTGCCAAAGCTGAAGCGATGGGTATCAAGCATATCCATATCGAAGACTTACGTGAGGAGTTTGCCCGCGATTATGTGTTCCCGATGTTCCGCGCCAATGCCATTTATGAAGGCGAGTATCTGCTCGGGACTTCTATCGCGCGTCCTTTGATTGCTAAGCGTTTGGTTGAAATTGCTAAAGAACATAACGCCGATGCTATCAGTCATGGTGCGACTGGTAAAGGTAATGACCAAGTACGTTTTGAGCTTGGTGCCGTTGCTTTATCACCTGACGTGGTCACCATTGCGCCGTGGCGTGAGTGGGATTTATCAAGCCGTGAAAGCTTGATGAAATATGCCGAAGAACATAATATCGCTATCGATTATGCCGGCAATAAGAAAAAATCTCCGTACTCAATGGATGCCAACTTACTGCATATCTCTTATGAAGGCGGCATCTTAGAAGACCCATACGCCGAAGCAGAAGACGATATGTGGCGCTGGTCAGTCAGTCCAGAAGAAGCACCTGACGAAGCGCAATATCTAGAATTAGAATACAAACAAGGTGATATCGTTGCCATCGATGGCGAAGCGCTTAAGCCTTATGAAGTAATGATTAAGCTGAATGAGATTGGCGGTAAGCACGGTATTGGCCGTTTGGATATCGTCGAAAACCGTTATGTCGGTATGAAATCACGCGGCTGCTATGAAACCCCAGCCGGTACCATTATGTTAAAAGCCCACCGCGGTATCGAATCATTAACCCTTGACCGTGAAGCGGCGCATTTAAAAGATGAGCTGATGCCACGTTACGCTAAAATTATCTATAACGGCTATTGGTTTAGCCCTGAGCGTATGATGTTACAAGCCTTGATTGACAAATCACAAGAATATGTCAACGGTACCGTACGCGTCAAATTATACAAAGGTGCGGTTAGCGTCGTCGGCCGTAAGTCAGATGATTCATTGTTTGATGAAAAAATCGCCACTTTTGAAGATGATGCCGGTGCTTATGATCAAAAAGATGCCGAAGGTTTCATTCGTTTAAATGGTCTACGTTTGGCGATTGAAGCCAGCCGTGGTCGTGATTTATCGAAGTAAAAGATTCTTTACACTGTGTTAGATAAACCATAAAAAAAGGCGCTAATAAGTTAGCGCCTTTTTTTTGGTTTTTTTAAGGGTTGTTCGACTATTTTCGTCTACTTCAAAACTTATCTATGAATTATTCTTTTTGAGCCGCTTCTTTGGTTTCTTTAGCACCATCTTCATCGTCTTCCATCATAACAATTGCCACATCCTGCTGTTGGCGCTCCTTTATAAGGTCTTGCTCGATGACTTCTTCTGTTGCCAATTTGATACCGTCAGATTTTTGGTTTTGATATTTAAGTGCCGCTAGTCCGCCAAGTACACCAATAACTGCAATAATTATTAGGATAACGGGGTTTTTCCAAAGTGGTATAGGTGCGTCGTATTCAATCGGCTTTTCACTGGTGGTGGTCGGCGTATTGTCGTTATTACCGCCAATTAGACCTAAGCTTACCAAAGGTGGTTTTGGTGCGCTGGCAGGCTCGGAGGTAATTCTTAGGCGGTTACGCTGCAAATATATTTCTGAAATTTTCGCCAGTTGCAACAGCCAACGCTGGTGTGGCAAGCTTATGGCCGACATTTCGGCAAACACCAATAAGTCATTATGTTTGCCTTGCTGAGCATTCGCAGGTGAGCGCCCAATGACCTTTAAATAATTGCCCGTCGCTAGCTGCATGTCTTGGACAGGCTCATGGTTTTCAGGTTTAAATGTCGTCAACTCGTGCCAATAAGGATCAAAAGCGGGCGGGGTATCAGCGAGCTGCGCTGTGCTTAATAAAGTGCGTTCTGTGGTGTTTCTTACTTCTGTCTCTACATCTACTTTTAAGTCTGACTGTAAAGCAGTTTCTGTAGAAGTGGTTGTTTTTTCATTCTCATTAGGTTCAGCCCGCTTGGTAGATTCTAACGCTGGTTTATTGGCCACAAAGCGCTCGACGGATAAAAACTGCGGCTGCAAGGCGAACCATTTGTCCAGCTCCTCATTATCAAGCTGGCTATATTCTGCTAAAATCGCCAGTTCACGTAAGACAATCACGCATAAAGAGGTGAGTAGTATTTGCACTTGCGGTGACGTCGCCTCAATGCGCTCTGCAATGTAATCACTGGCTTTGATCACGCGCGCATTCTCATGAAAAATCGCATCGGCCACCTCTTGGCGATAATATAAAGTCGCATTGATGGTCGAAAAATTCATTGAATTATATCGTCTTAGTTCTTTGACGGCGGTACGAGTAAACAGTTTTTTACTCACTGCTTGGCCATCATTATGCTGCTGATAAGCAAGTAAGGCGCTGATAATCGCTTGCAAACTGGCATCCATCGCCAAACGCGCTTGCGGTAATGACAGCTTAGCCACGTCTGCCAATAATGACACCATCGGCTTGGTATCTTGATAGAGAAAATCATACATCGACACACGTGTCGGTGAAATAGTCGTCATAATCTGCTAGCATCAAAAAGTGTGCCCCTATATTACGGTGCCAAAAGCCTTGATACAATCCCTTAATAATAGAAAAACGCAAACATTTCGCTCACTATTTACTCTCAACGCAGTTGATAATAACCGCTGTAGATTTATGAGCGCTGGAAAATCTTATGACAAATAACGAAAGCTTTACCGAAGAGTTTAACGAAAATTCTGATGTGCGACTGGTTATTAACATTGCTCAGCAAACGTTAACGCTATATAAATACGATAAAGGAATGACTCAATATACGGTATCGACCGCTAAAAACGGTATTGGCAGCCAGCAAGATAGCGGCTGCACACCCCTTGGTAAGCACATTATCGCGGCAAAAATCGGCGGCAATGAACCCATGAACGCGGTATTTGTGGGACGCAAACCGACAGGCGAGGTCTATAGTGCAGAGCTTGGTAAACTGTATCCAGAGCGCGATTGGATATTAAGCCGTATTTTATGGTTACGCGGTCTTGAAGAGGGGTTGAATAAAGGCAGTAATGTTCACGGCGGCTGCGATACTTATCAGCGTTATATTTATATTCATGGCACACCAGACAGCGAACCAATGGGCGAGCCGCTCTCTCACGGCTGTATACGGATGCGCAATGAGGATATTTTGGAGTTATTTGAACAAGTGACCGAGGGCACAACTGTGACCATTATTGCTCGTTGATATTTACTCGAAAACACTACGCTTAAAAAACATCATGCTTAAAAACATTACGCATAAAAAAAGACAACGTACCTGATGGTCGCTGTCTTTTTTTTGAATTATGTAAAGGTTAAGTTAATTATAAGTAAGATACAGGGTCAAAAAGCCAGTTTTAGTTTTTATTACCAGAACTTATCCGAAGATTTAAGCTTAGCTAAGCGTTTTTTAGACTTTTTCTGTGTATCTATTAAAGAAGCATTCAACCAGCCTGCGCCGTACAAGGCATTCGAGTCTGTGCTCGCTTTATATTGATAGCACTGCTGATAATAATTGGTATCAAGTTGTTGCCTAAGCGCTTGCTGTGCTTTTACGAGACGCTTTAGGAAGCGCTTACTTTTCTTTTCAGACTTTTTAGTGCTAAGCTTTTTATTTTTGAGATTTTCATTGTTGATTAAGGGTGCTGCAAATTCACTAACGTAGCGCAATTTTTCAAGCTGTCGGTACAGTTTATACTGGGCTTGTTTTTCGTCCTTGGCTGGCAAATCTATATCCTTCGTCTGCAGACTTTGCGGCTCTCTACTTTCTAAATTAACGCCTTTTGATTTAACGCCTTCTAAGTTAATACTTTCTGAACTCACGCTCTCCAAATTGACACCAGTTAAATCTTTGCTATCCGCGTTAGCATTCCTAGCTTCATGGAGCTTACTCTCAGCTTTCAACAATTTTTTATAACGTTTGTCCAATGTTTTTCTAAGCTTATGAGCGGCGCGTTTATTCGCCTGTGGTTCAAGGTTGGGGTCACTCATGGTAAAGGCTATTAGCTCAAGCAACGTCAGTTGTAAATTATTGGCACGTACCGCATCGATAGGAGTGATTTTCGCCGCTTCAATTTCTGCCGACCAATCAACGCTTGGTGCCTCATGCGCTTGTAAGTAGGGCTCGATATGACTGGCAAGATAAGCAAGCTTGCGATAATCAGCCAGTAAAGTCGCTGTTTGTTTAAGAATAATCACCCAGTCAGGATTGAGCTCATCGGAGAAGCCTTTAAATAGCTTAAGCGCGGTACGTAAGCGCTGAATGCCGTTATACAATTGTAAAATATGCTCATTGTCCGTACTGCCTGCGACGATGGCGCTACTATTGGGTAGTATTTGCAATAGGCAATTATGTACGACTGCCCGTATAAATGCCGGCCTGCTGCTGTCTTTATCGACAGGTAATGCGCTAAGATTGGCGCTAACCGCTCGGCTATGTTGTTGCCCCGTAATTAATAAGCCACCGCGCTCGGCTTTGGTCACTGTAGACAAGCAGAGTTTATGGCGCTGACACCAGGTTTTGGCAGTCGTAAATAAAAAATCTACATCGCCTGATATCAGCTCAAACTCGATTTCTTGAATACTATCGCGCTGAGTATCATCTCTACCGTGGATAATCGCTCCGCAGTCGTATGCCATTTCAATCTGATTGCTGCTGTCCTTGTCGCTATTATCTGTGAGCAATCGCGTTATACGCTCGACATCGGTGACATATAAGCGGGTGAGCGTTTTGGCCAGTTTCGTTAATTTAAATGGTTCTAGAGCAGGGGCGATGGAAGTGTCTTGATAAATGCTCAAATCAGGCATGAGCGTATTGGTGTCCAACATGGCTTGGACTTGTTGGGTATCTAGTACCGCATTGTGCTCTAAACGCGCTGCAATACCGTCGCCACCCGCTTTGATGGTCTGCACCCACGCATCGCCTTCCTGACGAATACGTAAGCCAATACCCGCCTTAGCGAGCTGCTGATCGGGAGTGTCATAATAATGCGCGGCCAGCTGCGTAAGCTGTGAGGATTTAATATTCGCTTGGCGCATCAAACCTTTTAGGCGCGATTCTGGTACTAGAAACTTCAGCTCTATCTCTTGCATGATGGCTCCCGATTATAGTTATGAATGGTTAGTAATACCTGTTAAATAATTACCATCGTATGAAAGCTATCGAACAATGACAAGTAAAAGTTTTACTTTGGCTGATTAGCGGATACTAGGGCGTGTTCCCAGTTCAATCGATAGACATCTAAATGTGCTAAAAATGGCTATTTAATAACGCTATCGTTTTATACAGGGAAATTATTTAAAGCCAAAAAAAACCGCCCTACAAGGTAGGACGGCTTTTTATAACGGCTACTTATAAAATATAACTATAAGTGAGCGATTATTAGAACTGGTTCATGGTGTTTTTGCCACCACCAGCTTTAAGAGCGTTTTCACCAGAGAAGATTTCTTTGTGATCATCGCCAAGGTCAGAACCCGCCATTGCTTGGTGTTTAACACAAGCGATGCCTTCACGGATTTCTTTACGTTGGACGCCAGCTGCATAAGCAAGCATACCTTCTTCACCGAAGTAGCCTTTAGCAAGTTCATGAACGCTAAGTGCAGTGGTGTGGTAAGTCGGTAGCGTGATTAGGTGATGGAATACACCCGCTTCGCGTGATGCGTCACGTTGGAAGTTCTTCGCAGCGATATCAGCAGCTTCATCAAGCTCAGTACCGTCGTAATCAGCACTCATCAAGTTGTCTTTGTTGTAGCTTGATACGTCTTTGCCTTCTTCTTCCCACTGAGCGATAACTTGCTTACGGAAGTTTAGCGTCCAGTTGAACGATGGGCTGTTGTTGTATACAAGCTTCGCTTTTGGCTGCTCTTCTTTAATACGGTCAACCATCATTTTGATGTGTTCTACGTCTGGAGTAGGTGTTTCGATCCATAGTAGATCAGCACCGTTTTCTAGAGCAGTGACACAGTCAAGTACGACGCGGTCGATGTTGGTTTCTTCACGGAACTGATATAGACCGTTAGCTAGACGCTTAGGACGAACCAATTTGCCGTTGTGCTTAAGAAGGCTGTCATTTTCATTAGCTTCTTCGATGGTCACTTCTTCCATTTCTAGGAAGTCGATATATTGAGAAGCAAGGTCGCCTGGCTCATTTGATACTGGGATTTTTTGCGTGAGTGATGCGCCCTCACTATCAGTACGAGCAACGATAATACCGTCTTCAACGCCCAATTCTAGGAATGCATAACGAATCGCATTGATTTTTGCGATGTAGTCTTCATGCGGTACGGTTACTTTACCCGCTTGGTGACCACACTGTTTTGCGTCAGACACTTGGTTTTCAACTTGGATAGCACAAGCACCGGCTTCAATCATTTGCTTAGTTAGCAAGTAAGTCGCTTCTTCGTTACCGAAACCGGCATCGATATCAGCAATGATTGGCACAACGTGTGAATCGAAGTTTTCGATTTTTTCTAGGATAGCTGAAGTGTCTTGACCCGCTTCTTCTGCAGCGTTTAGCTCACGGAAGTAGTCGTTTAACACTTTAGCATCAGCTTGACGTAAGAAGGTGTAGATTTCTTCGATTAGTTTAGGCACAGACGTTTTTTCGTGCATAGATTGGTCAGGTAGAGGACCAAACTCAGAACGCAGAGCAGCAACCATCCAACCTGATAGGTAGATGTACGTTTTAGCGGTAGTGCCAAAGTATTTTTTCTTAGCGTACATAGTTTGCTGAGCAACAAAACCGTGCCATGCACCTAGAGATTGCGTGTACTGAGACGTATCATTGTCATAATCTTCCATGTCTTGACGCATGATTTTTGCAGTATACTTGGCGATATCTAAACCAGTTTTGAAACGGTTTTGCATCATCATACGTGCGGCATCAGTCTCGCTGATATTCTGCCAGTTACCGTGCTTTTGCTTTAGTTCACGTACTAGATCAATCGCTGATTTATATGCAGTTGACATCTATAGTCTCCTTGGTGGGGTGGGGATTAAAGGGGATGTAAATTACTTAAGTAAAATATGCAGATAAGTGTTGCTGGTAAAATGATGTTTCTTGAAAAGAAATACATTGGCAAAAGTAAAGTTCGGGATATAAACCTTTTGCCTGAGCAATCTTTACTAAACTATAAGAAAATGATTATAAAAGCAAATAAAACCTGTCTTATTGGTCAGCTTTTATTTTTTAGATTTAATTGACGCTGTTTTAGTTAAGATGTGCTTGCCAGTTAAACCACTTATTACCCTAAAACGTATATAGTATCAATTCAAGCCTAAAAACTGCCGCGAGCAAAACGCCAAATTTATAAAAAACGGCTGGCATAATAAAGCTTACGCAATAAGCTTTCTGACCATCTTTTAGTATAAAAATGCGATAAAATAGCAGCCATCATTTAATCATTAAAAGCCGTGCTGATGACATAAGATTTAAAAATGACTTATCAGCGCTTGCTAAGCACTATAGCTAGGTTACCCTGATTTATCTAGTTTATGAATATTATCTTGGGTATTTCATTTGGTTATAGTATAGATATAACAATGGCTTGAGCAGGGTAAACTGGGGTATAATAAGCATATATTAAAATTATTTAGTTAGAAAAACGCTTGATTTAAGCAGTCGAAAAACAATTTTGCAAAATAATAGAACGGAAGATGCCGCGCTTTTTTAAGCTTATGGTGGCATTTATTCTACGGTAAAGAGAAATAGATATGAATTTGCAGCGGGTTGATTTGAATTTGTTGGTACATTTAGATGTACTACTGCGTGAAAAAAACGTCACACGTGCAGCTGAGCAGCTCGGCATTACCCAGCCGGCGATGAGTAATATTTTGCGGCGCCTACGTAAGTTATTTAATGACCCGTTATTGGTGCGCTCATCGGAAGGTATGACGCCGACCGAGCGCGCGCTTGAGCTGCAGCCACGTATTCGTGAGATATTAGCAGATTTGACGCAAGTGCTTGAGCCGCGTACCGAGTTTCGCCCTTATAGTACCTCGCGCGTTTTTCGTATCATGACCTCAGATTATGCTGAGGCGACTTTGGTGCCAAAACTGGTCAAAGCACTACGCTCTGAAGCGCCCAATGTGATTTTGGACTTCCTGACGCCCTCTGATGTTTCCTACCGTGATATGGAGCAAGGTCGCGTAGATTTAGCGATTAACCGTTTTAATGAGATTCCGCAAAGTTTCCACCAAGTATTGGTTTGGCGCGATACATTTAGCTGTTTGTTATCCGCTGAAGGGCCATATGCCAATCGTTTTAATTTAAAAAATTATCTCAAGGCGCAGCATGTTTGGGTGTCCAAAACAGGTATGGGCGTTGGCTTTGGGGTCAATCCAGAAAAATCAGGTGGGCTCGGTTCTATCGATCAGGCATTGCAACGCCTAGGTCAAAAACGCCAAATCAGCGTCTTTACCCGTCACTATCAAATGCCAGCGATGCTTGCCGCCAATAAAGACTTGATTGCGACCTTGCCGACGCGGGTGGCGAGAATGCAGGCCAATAATGACAGTATCATTATGGAAGAGCCACCATTCTTTATCCCTGAGTTTGAGCTGACGATGGCGTGGTCACCATTGTTACAGCATCACCCAGCGCATCGTTGGTTACGTCAGCTGATTATGCATGTAGCACGGCAAGTAGTCGCCGAAGAAGAGAATCCGCCACCAGAGATTCCAGTCATTAACCATTTGTTTTAGCACAACTTTTAAAGAACCAGCGCATGTATCATGGGCTAGTTTTTTTATTGCCTCTATTTTTTAGATCAACCTTTTTTAATTTAAAAGCTCCTTAACTCAAAAGATTCTCTAAATTTAGTTTTTTTAAATAAAGCCAGTCTTTATAAGGGTGTCACATTATTAACATCTTAAGCACACTTCTTCATAACTTGTAAAACTATAACCAATGCATTTTGCTATGCTAGAAAGACATTAAGAAAAAAGACAACTAAAGCGAGCATTGTTAAGTAATTCGATAATATCGACACACTTAACGATAGAGTATTTCTTAGTCATCATGGCTCGTTTAATAAGTATCCATTACATAATAAGCAAATAAATAAGGACAATTATCATGGCAGATATTACCACTGTGAATCCAGCAACGGGCAAAGACATTAAAAATTACACTTATATGAGCGATGATGAAGTGAACAAAATCATCGATGCCTCGCACGAAGCGTTTTCAAAATGGCGTTTGGTTGATGCCGATGAGCGCGCCAAAGTCATTAACTCGATTGGCGAGACGCTAATGAAGTATAAGGACGAGCTTGCGAAGCTAATGACTGAAGAGCGTGGTAAGACCTTAGAGGCAAGCTTAGCTGAAGTAGATTTATGTAAAGCGATTTGTGATTTTACGGCGAGTGAAGGCGTTGCTGCTTTAGCTGACGATGAACGCGATATCGAAGGCATTAAAAAAGGCCTAATCAGCTATGACCCTATCGGTATTATTTATGGTATCCAGCCGTGGAACTTCCCAGCTTACCAAGTATTCCGCTATACCATTGCTAACTTGATGGCCGGTAACAGTATCCTGCTTAAGCACGCATCCAACGTGACTGGCTCAGGTCAATTGATTGAAAAAATCATGCAAGAATCTGACTTACTAGAAGGCTTATTCCGTGCCTTGATTATCAATCATGATCAATCTGAAAAAGTGATCGAGCACGAAAAAGTACGCGGTGTTACCTTAACGGGTAGTGATGTCGCTGGCCGAGTAGTGGCGCAGCAAGCGGCCAAAGTACTGAAAAAGACGGTTATGGAACTTGGCTCGAATGATGCCTTTATTGTGCTAGAGGATGCCGACTTAGATCTAGCAGCAGCGACCTGTGCCCATGCACGTTTATACAATAATGGCGAAACCTGTATTGCCGCCAAACGTTTTGTCGTCGTCGATAGCGTGTATGATAAATTCCGAGATTTAGTGATCGAAAAATTCAACAGCTATAAAGTTGGCGATCCAATGGAAGAGTCGACTGACGTAGGTCCGATGTCGAGTAGCAAACAACGCGATACTTTGCACAAGCAAGTGCAAGAAAGCGTGGATAAAGGTGCGACCATTACGATTGGCGGCGAAGTACCTGATAAGCCGGGCGCGTTTTATCCACCAACGATTTTGGAAAATATCAAACCCGATCAACCAGCTTATAAAGATGAGTTATTTGGTCCTGTTGCCGCGCTTATTCGTGCCAAAGACCAAGACGATGCTTTCCGCATTGCCAATGACAGTCGCTATGGTCTCGGCGGTGCTATCTTTTCAAAAGACGAAGAGAAAGCGATTAATTTAGCCCAGCAGCATTTCGATACGGGGATGGTTTACATCAATGGCTATAATTTGGTCAATCCAGGTCTGCCATTTGGTGGCGTGAAGGATTCAGGCTATGGCCGTGAACATGGTGGCTTTGGTATCAAAGAATTTGTCAATATTAAAGCAGTACATGTGGTTAATAAAAAGCCTGCTTAATTATTAAAGTGTTTTAGACTGTTAATCTTAGATACCTCGTTATTCAGTAACGAGGTATTTTTTTTGCTATTGCTATATAGTCAAAATATCCTAAAAACGCGACGATATAAGCAGTGCGTGATGTATCGATATTACTTTTCACTCACTATATATTATCTTTGACTTAAGCATAAAAAAGCAGAACCCGTTATGGATTCTGCTTTTTAGTTTATTAGAAAAGCTTAAACATCTAACCATAGCTTTAGCGGTAAAGCCGGTAGATAAGATGAATTAGTATCCTCATGCGGATTACCTAAGTCAATAATACCCTTAGCAATCAGCAATAGGGTCCACGGTAAGAGTTGATGCTCCGCTTTTTGTACGCGTGCTTGCAGGCTATCCGCAGTGTCTTTGTAATTGACTTCAAGCAGCGATTGGGTCAACACAGCACCGGCATCAAGCTCGGCGGTGACCACATGAATACTACAGCCATGATGGCGTTCGCCCGCTTGTATCGCACGCTGATGGGTATCTAGGCCCTTATAAGCAGGCAGCAAAGCAGGGTGCAGGTTAATCATGGGCGCAGGCGCATTATCGATAAATGAGGCGCTTAACACGCGCATAAATCCTGCAAGCACAGTCACATCAGGCTGCCAAGTGGTTAATTGAGCATTAGCATGGGTTTCAAAGGTTTTGATCCCCATGCGTTTGCCGCTAGTAACGTGAGATAAGACGGCGACTGGAATAGCAGCGTCATTGGCGCGAGTAATGGCATAAGCATCTTCGCGATTACTGATAACGCCAACAATCTCAATCGGTAGCGCGCCAGCTTGCATGGCATTAATCAATACTTGCAGGTTGCTACCACTACCAGATACCAAAACAGCGACGCGTAACGGTTTAGCGGATTGCTTTGCCATGCTTTTTAAATTGTCGTCTGGCATTAACGGTACACCACGGCGTCCGCTTCACGGCTAACCATTTCACCCAATTTCCAAGCTTTTTCGCCTGCATCATTTAAGGTCTTGATAGCCGCTTCTGCTTTGTCTTTAGGTACAACGATGACAAAACCGACGCCGCAGTTAAAGGTGCGGTACATCTCACTTTGCTCGATATTGCCATGGGTTTGTAGCCACGTAAATAGCTCTGAGAACTGCCAGCTGCTCGTATCAATACTAGCAGCTAAATTATCTGGTAGTACACGTGGCAGATTATCGGTTAAGCCGCCACCAGTAATATGTGACATCGCATGTAAGGCTGAGCTACCAAGGCTATCTTGCAAGGCTTTAATGGCTTTAACATAAATACGTGTCGGTGCCATCAGTGCATCCTGAATAGGCTGACCATCTAATTGCTCATCGCTTGTCGTGACATCAATACCGCTAACTTCGATGACTTTACGTACCAATGAGTAGCCATTAGAATGCGCGCCGCTTGAAGCAAGGGCAATCAATACATCGCCCTCGCTGACGTTTTCACCGGTGATAACTTCCGCTTCTTCGACTACGCCGACACAGAAACCGGCTAGGTCATAATCATCATCTTGATACATGCCCGGCATCTCAGCGGTTTCGCCGCCAATGAGCGCGCAATTTGATAATTTACAGCCTTCGCCAATGCCCGTGACAACAGTTGCCGCGACATCGACATCAAGCTTGCCCGTTGCATAATAATCTAAGAAAAATAATGGCTCAGCACCGCAAACCAATAAATCATTGACGCACATAGCCACCAAGTCGATACCGATGGTGTCATGACGGTTTAATTGCAAGGCCAATTTAAGCTTGGTACCGACACCGTCCGTACCCGAAACCAACAACGGTGAGGTATAACCAGTCGGAATACGACAAAGCGCCCCAAAACCGCCAAGTCCGCCCACAACCTCAGGACGAGAGGTGGCTTTTGCCACTGATTTAATACGTTGCACCAACGCATCGCCGGCATCAATATCAACGCCAGCATCTTTGTAGCTTAAAGAAGGCTTGTTACTCATGGTCATCTCACAAATTTTATAAGGAATGAAGGTCGGTCAGTAGAAAAGCGGATCGGTCGTGTTAATTTTGCAGATAGTGCGCGCATTATACCCAAAAATGACCCTTAGCCGCAAAGCAACTTACCAATATTTGGCGGATATTTGCAGAAGAGAGCTAATAAAGCCGTCTTAGGTACAATAAAAAATTAAGAAACAAAAAATGACTGATTTTTTGTTCGACTCTGCGATAATAGAACGCCAAAGTCGTTGGCAAAACCTACGACAATGACGCTGCTAATGACCATGACAAATATAAAGCCGCTGAAGACATATTTCAGTGAACAAATCATCAGATGCCAGTATTTTACATTGACTTAATCGTAGGGTTACCCTTAATGATAAACCAACCAATAGATCCCTTTTTTCGGCGCTTATTTATCGTCGTTGCGATTGTTATAGCGGTATTTTTATTGTATTTGATGATGCCGGTCATCGTGCCGTTTGTCGTGGCTTTTGTGTTGGCGTATTTGTTTAATCCGCTGGTTAAGCGTTTATCAAAATATATCAAGCGTTGGATAGCCATTATCATCGTTTATTCGACGATTACGCTTGGTATGGTGCTGCTGCTTTGGTGGTTAATACCGACTTTATGGCATCAACTGCAAGCGGCGTGGGAATATCTACCCAAAGTATTAAATTGGTATAACCAAGTTGTACGTGAGTGGTTTATCAATAACAGCCGTATTCGTCTGCCAGAACTCGAAGCCAAAGGCTTTTCTGATACTTTGGTTGATTATATGCAGACCAATTATAAATTCGCTGATGCCAGCAGCATGATGAGCCAAATTTTGGTCTCTAGTATGAATTTTATTAATAATGCTGGCTTGATTGTACTGGTGCCGATTTTAACCTTTTATTTCCTATTTAATTGGGATCAGCGTCTGCATACTTGGAAAATGGCAATTCCGGCGCCTTATTGCAAAAAGGTGGTTGCCATTGCTAAAGAATGCGATCAAGCCTTGATGGCATTTATTAAAGGTCAATTATTGGTCATGGTATTATTAGGCGTCATTTATGCTGTACAGCTCCAGCTTATTGGGCTTGAGCTTGGTTTGATTATTGGTATGGTGGCTGGTATCGCAAGCTTCGTACCGTATTTAGGCTTTGGTATCGGCTTTATCGCCGCGATTATCGCCTCTTTATTCCAATTTGGTTTAGACTGGACTTATCTAGCCTTAGTGGTTGGCGCGTTTTTGGTCGGACAAGCGGCAGAGGGTTATATTTTACAACCGTTATTGTTGGGCGACAAAATCGGTTTATCGCCGTTATGGGTTATTTTTGCCGTATTGGCTGGGGCAAGCTTATTAGGTTTCGTCGGTATGCTGATTGCGCTACCGGTGTCCGCTGTGCTTAATGTCTTATTCCGTCATTTATACGCCTATTATCGATCTACTGACTTTTATAAAGGCCGTAAACAATTGGCGTTATTTGAAGAAAAATAAATCGCCCAGACATTCTATGAATAATGATAGATTGGGCTTAATGGGTAAAAGACTTGTCAGTCATTTTGCAAATATGTTATATATAGGCGCAGTATTAACGGTATTTACCGTTATTAGGTTGGCTTTGCTAAATGTGAAAGTTAGCAAAGCCAGTTTACAGAATATTAGTCGTTTAGCCTTTTTAGTGATTGCGCTACGCAAACCGAGTTGATGATTCATGGCAGAAGCACAGCTAAGTCTCAATCTGGACATTAAGCATGATGCGAGTCTCAGCGACTTTGCCGGTCCAGGTTGGATGTCTATTATCGATGCAGTGCGGCAGCTACATGTCGGCCTGATAGGTCAGCTGTACCTATTTGGCAGCCCAGAGACGGGCAAGTCGCACTTATTATCCGCCATCTGTGAGTCGTTTATCGAGATGGACAAATCCGCGATTTGTCTGTCATTAAATGAGCTGATTCATACCGATGTCAATGTTCTATCTTCTTTAGAAAATTTTTCCTTGATTGCGATTGATGATTTAGAAGTGCTTGAGCAAAGCAGCCAATGGCAAGAAGCCTTATTTCACCTAATCAATCGTAGCCGAGAAGGACAACGGCAGCTGATTTTTGCCTCCAACAAACCTGCGACCGAATTACCGTTTCAGTTAACAGATCTCCTCACCCGTTTGGCGCAGTCACCAAGCTTTAAAGTGCCAACCGGTCACGATTTGGCAGACCGTCAAGCTTTGCTACAATCTATCTTACGCCGCCGCGGTTGGCAGTTTGATGAGCGTATTATCAATCATTTGCTCACCGAAGGGCCGCATCGTATCGGCGCTATGATGGACGTCCTAAATTACATTCAGCCGATGTTTTCTAACCTTGGTCGTAGTAATATATCCAAAGCGGTCATTAGCGATGCGCTGCGCACGATTGATGAGCAGACGCTCGCCGCCGAGCTTGCTGATATCGCCCAAGAAACGCAAGGTGACAATGAGGTCGCTAATCAAGATCAACATACCATGCCGCTCGACTTTTAACCTTTCGTTTTTTGACCTTTAGCTTTTAATAATTAGTTTTTAATGTTCATAGACACGCCCTTTATACCGCTACTTTACTATCCTTGGAATAACTTATGAAACCAAACGCTTCTTTGCTAAAAAAACTGACTGTTGGCTCCTTATTGATTGCTGCTGGTTCAGTATCTATGTTATCGCACGCGGCAGTGACTCTGCTTGTTGATGACCATATCAAAGTGACCGCTATCAATGGGCAAGAAATCCAGCAAAGCCCGTTTCAGCCGCTGACGAAGTCGTTTACCTTAGAGCCTGGTCAGCATGCGATTACCGCTAAATATGATCGCTTATATAACTTGCGCCGTGATGAGCACGATTATTTGCGCTCGGGTAATGTGAGTGTGACGGCTGAATTAAAAGATAATCAGACCTATCGTCTCGTTATGCCAAATCAGCCAGAAAAATATGAAGCAGCAAGAGAGTATGCCAAGCGTCCAACCCTAGCGGTGCAACAGAATAATACGGTAGTTGCCAGTCAGCAAGCTTTGGAAGGCAGCCAAGGTGGTTTGCTATCAGGTTTGGGTAAAACATTGGGTGGTGTATTTGGCGGCGCAAATGATGCTGAGCTACAAAACCAACGTGCCATTGCTGCGTTAGGTCAACCTACTGCCAGCACTGTTAATACAGGTGCTGTGACCACAGTTCAGCAAACGACAAGCGCTGCTGCCTCTACCAGTACTTTAGATCAGTTTATGCAACTTTGGTTACAAGCAACGCCAGCCGAGCGTGAAAAAATACGTCAGTGGATTCAGAAGTAGAATAGGTTCAGCTATTGAAAGAGCTTAACGTTTATCGATTTTTAGCAAAGCGAACACAAAAAAAGCACCTAAATTAGGTGCTTTTTCCTTACTTACTATCTATTCAGTTAATAAACGAATTGAGTGATAAATGGTTTTATGTATTTATCTGTTTAGCCGTTATTTAGCCAAAAAAGCGTTATACATCCAAATCAGCTTTTCTTGCTGCTGTACGTACTCATCAACTAAGTCTGCTGTACCTTGGTCTTCCGCTCGTTCTGCCAATGCTGACACTTCACGTTGCTCTTCAATCAGTGCTTGTAGGCCAGTCACTACCCCTTGCACGCAAGCATTACCGTCTTTAACGTTTTTATCTTCTTGAATGTTGGTATGTTGACTAAAGTCACTATAAGCATGCAATGGCGTGCCACCCAAGGTTAAGATACGCTCAGCGATTTCATCAATTTCTACTTGCAAATTGGTATATAGCTCTTCGAACTGTGGGTGCAAGGTGAAGAAATGCTCACCTTTTACGTTCCAGTGATAACCACGTACGTTGATATAAAACATATGATAGCTTGATAGTAGATCGTTTAACTTATCAATCACTTCGCTCATATCTGCTTTTTCTAGACCGATTTGGTTGGTTGCATTATTAGTATTACTCATAATATTATCCTTATAGTTTGAGTGTTGATTTGAGAGACTGGTTATTTTTATAAACTTAGACTTAATCATCTAAGGCAAATGTAGAAGTCTAAGAGTGTAGCAAGTCATATCCTGCATTGCTATGCTCGTTATATATCTTCTACAGGTTTTTAGGTATCTATACCTTATCTGTTTATGCTTATTATAATAGCAAAGATACTATGATAAGTTAAATTCAATTAATCTAAGTCTGTGATTGATTTGATAGAATTATAAAGTCACAATATCCACGCTATTCATACTATTTTATAAAGCCAACATTTATATAAGTTTAATGCTGAATTATAAAAAACGACTAACCACAGCACTCTAAAAGCTACTTCTTAATTTAAAAGTCACTTTTATAGTTTTGCAGGTGGCTGTAAGTTTTCAGGGTTTAAGCCTTTAACGGCAATGACTTCTTGTAGGTGCTGACGTACGGTATCGATTGGGAATTTTTGCGCTTGTAAACGCTTAGGAATGATTTGGCTGCCCTGTTGACCTTTTAGCTCAAACATCATGAAGATGTAGTCATCGGTTTCATCCCAGCTTTTGACGGCGCTCCAAGGAATAACCGCTTGCTGAGTGCTACCAGCACGCATCTGCATACCGCGCATCTGATTGCTATTAAACATATCAGGCTGATTGACTGGCATTGCCATGACTAAACCATGCTTTTGCACGCCCAATTTCATCTGACGCATCTCATCAGGCATTTCTTGGTCAGCAACTTGTTTTTCAAACTCTTTTTTGACATACCATTTAAAGCCAAGGGTACGTACCAATAGATAAATGACCACCGCCGCTAGCATCAGCCAAAAGATAATGGTCGAATAACCAGTTAAAAAAACCAAGCCCGCGATGGCTAATATGACGACGACTGCCATAATAATCCACTCTTTCATCTTAATACTCGACAGACCAAACGACGGGCTGGCACTGGCAAATAGCTCATATTGGGCTTGATGAAATTCGGCCTCGGTTAGGTTTAAGGCGACAGGTTGAAGCGTGTAGGGGTACAGGGCCATAAAGGTTTCTCAGATACGTATTTTAAAAGCGTGGGATGAAAAGCGCCAAAGCGAGGCTGCGATGCCATACTTAGCGATGCTTGGCGGAAAGTAGAATAAAGATATGCGCTTATCTTACCGAAAACTGCTCTTAAATGAAACATATAAGCGGGTCTGTCGACCAATAGCTCGGTTATTTTTCAGATAGCATCCTTATTTATACTAAGGTCAATGAGAGAACTTGATGTATAAGAGCATGGCGTGACTTTTATTATTTGTTATTTAACCCATAAAGCTTGTGCAAAGAAAGTGCTAGATTGTGGCAAAATATAGCCAAAACATGGTCAAATCTGCTCGGTATTGGTATGATAGTGACTATTATTTATTATTCAGATTGACGTGGCCTTATGGCAAAGCTTTATAGTGGTTTTATAAGGCTTTGCGCGCTATTTTTTGTTTTATCTCATTTATGGCTAGTGATATCTAAGCACTATACTTGGCTACTATTTTCCCTTTTTATTTCTTACTCACTTTTGGCGCTACAGGCAACTATTATGATTGACCCAAAACTCTTACGCGGTGATTTAACGGATTTACAACAGCAGCTGGCCACGCGTGGTTATGCGCTTGATATGGCGTTTTGGCAAAGTATCGAAAACGAACGTAAGTCTTTGCAAGTCAAAACCGAAGAGCTGCAATCGCGTCGTAATGCCGGTGCTAAGCAAGTGGGTGCGCTAAAAAAATCGGGCGCAGATGCCAGCGAACTGTTGGCTGAGATGCAAAGTGTCAGCGGTGAGATTAAGACAGCTGAAGATGAGCTGCGTACCTTGCAAGAGCGTATTAGCCAAGCGGCCATGCAAATCCCAAATATCCCAGCCGCCGATGTGCCAGTCGGGACATCAGAAGATGATAACGTCGAAGTGCGCAAATGGGGTACGCCGCGCGCGTTTGATTTTGAGATTCAAGACCATACTCATATCGGTGAGACGCTAGGTATGCTTGATTTCGAAGCCGCTGCAAAATTAACAGGTAGCCGTTTTAACGTCTTAAAAGGTCAGCTTGCGCAAATGCATCGCGCTTTGATTCAGTTTATGCTCAATACCCATACCATCAAGTACGGCTACACTGAAACCTATGTGCCTTATATCGTCAATTCTGAGAGTTTAAAAGGTACGGGTCAATTGCCGAAGTTTGAAGATGATTTGTTTAAATTGACCAATCATACCAATAACGAAGGTACAGATTTTTATCTGATTCCAACGGCCGAAGTGCCCATGACCAACTTGGTACGCGGTGAACGTTTGGATATCAAAGAGCTGCCGTTAAAATTTACCGCCCATACGCCATGTTTCCGTAGTGAAGCCGGCTCGCATGGTCGCGATACCCGTGGTCTAATCCGTCAGCATCAGTTTGAAAAAGTTGAGATGGTCAATATCGCTACCGCTGAGCAATCAGATGACTTACTTGAGGCGATGACGGCACAAGCTGAGTACATTTTGCAGCAGTTGAATCTGCCGTACCGTGTGGTCAAACTATGTACTGGCGATATGGGCTTTGCCGCTCAAAAAACTTATGACATCGAAGTGTGGTTGCCAAGCCAAGATACTTATCGTGAAATCTCAAGCTGCTCAAACTGTGGCGACTTCCAAGCTCGCCGTATGGGCACGCGCGTTAAAGATGGCAAGCAAACCAGCCTAGCGCATACGCTAAATGGTTCAGGTTTGGCAGTCGGTCGTACGTTATTGGCAGTGATGGAAAATCATCAAAATGCTGATGGTAGTATCACCATTCCTGAAGCATTGCGTCCGTTCATGGGCGGAGTTGAAACCATTTTAGCTTAATGATTTAGTTTTTTATCTAAACTGCGGGTTGGTTGCTGACTCGCGGTTTTTTCATACGTACTGGTTTAATAAAACTGATACGAATGATTGTTAAATACAAACGCTTCTGTCAGCGCATTTTTAGATTGCCTGATGGCAAATATGTTAATATTGCATGTGATTTTATAGTCTATCTTTTGATGACATCCATTGTATTTTTGTCGTATTTCTGATGGATTGCCCTCTGAGTAACCCTTTCTCTTATGCTCCATACTTTTCATTCGAATATTAGGACACTCTATGCCGACCCCAATTAATGAACGCAAACTTGCCAATGCCATCCGTGTACTGTCGTTCGACGCGGTTCAAAAAGCCAATTCTGGACACCCAGGCGCGCCGATGGGCATGGCTGATATTGCCGAAGTATTGTGGCGCAAATTTTTAAAGCACAATCCTGCTGACCCGCAATGGCACAACCGCGATCGCTTTGTACTATCAAACGGTCATGGCTCGATGCTCATTTATTCCTTGCTGCATTTATCAGGCTATGATGTCAGCGTTGATGATTTAAAAGGCTTTCGTCAGCTGCATTCAAAAACTCCAGGCCATCCTGAACTTGGCTATACGCCAGGGATTGAAACCACAACGGGTCCACTAGGTCAGGGTATTGCCAATGCCGTTGGTTTTGCGATTGCAGAAAAAACCTTAGCGGCGCAGTTCAACCGTGACGGCCATAACATCGTTGACCATCATACTTATGCGTTCTTAGGCGATGGCTGCTTGATGGAAGGTATCAGCCATGAAGTTTGCTCATTGGCTGGCACGTTAGGTTTGGGCAAATTGGTCTTTTTCTATGATGATAATGGCATCTCAATCGATGGCGATGTCGAAGGCTGGTTCACTGATGATACGCAAGCGCGCTTTGAGGCCTATGGCTGGCAGGTCATCAAAGTCGATGGTCACGATACCGATGAGATTACCAAAGCCACTGAGCAAGCCATTGCTGAGACCACTAAGCCAAGCTTAATTATTTGTAAAACGACGATTGGTGCTGGTAGCCCAAACAAGCAAGGTTTAGCAGCCAGTCATGGTGCACCACTTGGTGATGACGAAATCGTCTTGACCCGTGACGCTTTAGCATGGACTCATGCGCCGTTTGAATTAGATGACGAAATCTATGAAGCATGGGATGCAAAAGCCAAAGGCGACGTCCAACAAAAGAACTGGGATGCCGACTTTGAAGCCTATAAAAAAGCCTATCCAGAGTTGGCAGCTGAGTTACTACGCCGCTTAAACGGAGAATTGCCAGCGGATTTTGAAAGCCAAGCACAAGCCTATATTCAGCAAACGCAAGAGCAGGGCGGCGATGTTGCCAGTCGTAAAGCCAGTCAAAATGCGATTAATACCTTACAGCCGTTATTACCAGAGTTATTGGGCGGTTCAGCGGATCTGGCAGGCTCAAACCTTACGCTATTTAAAGGTGCGAAAGGCATCGAAAAAGACGCTGACGGCAACTATATCTATTATGGCGTGCGTGAGTTTGGTATGACAGCGATTGCCAATGGTATCGCGTTGCATGGCGGCTTTATCCCTTATGTGGCAACTTTCCTGATGTTTATGGAATACGCGCGTAATGCGGTGCGTATGGGCGCACTCATGAAGCAGCGTGTGATTCATGTTTACACTCATGATTCAATTGGTTTGGGTGAAGACGGCCCGACGCATCAGCCAGTTGAGCAATTGACTAGCTTACGTACCACGCCAAATCTACGCACATGGCGTCCGTGTGATGCGACCGAATCGGCCAGCGCTTGGGTTGAAGCGATTAAGTCTGAAACTAATCCATCTGCGTTAATTTTTAGCCGTCAAAGCTTGCCACATCAAGCACGTGATAGCGAGCAAGTCGCTAACATCGCTAAAGGTGGCTATGTGTTAGCGAAAGAGGAAGGTGAGCTACAAGCGATTATCATCGCGACAGGTTCAGAAGTTGGTCTTGCTATGCAAGCGCACGCAACATTGAGCGCAAATGGCGTTGGCGTCCGTGTCGTCTCTATGCCATGTGCCGAGATTTTTGTAGAGCAAGATGCTAGCTACCGTGAAGCGGTATTGCCAGCTAATATCCGCGCCCGCGTAGCGGTAGAAGCAGCACACGTCGATTACTGGTATAAGTTTGTCGGTCTAGATGGCAAAGTCATTGGTATGACGACTTATGGTGAATCCGCGCCAGCTGAGGAGCTATATCAAGAGTTTGGTATTACTACGGAAGCGGTGATTGATGCGGTGAATAGTTTGGTTTAATAAACCTAACTTAGTTAGCGTTTAAACAAGAAAGAGCTACTAGAAAAATATGGTGGCTCTTTTTTTTGTGATTAACTTTTGGTTTTGAAATATTATAAAAAGCCCTGTAAATAGATTGCTGGGTAGGTTAGTGTCGAGACTTAATGCACCATGAGTCGTTAAATGGTAACGCAAAGTTCGACCAGCCGCCCTATAACCAAGCTTAATGTGTTTTTTTAGTTGACCGTGGTTAGTGTTATATCTATTTTGCTAATTTAAAGCGAGCTTAAGGACGTGTACCTGTTTTGTACTGGCACGTTGATTAATAGACAAGGTGCGTCAAAAAGAGCTAGATAAGGTAGATAAGTATCATCAAAAAGAACAGGCCAAAGTTGATAAGAAGATTCAAGCAATGATAGACGATATCAACCAAAAGGCAATGAAAAAGCAGGAAAAAATAGATACTAAAATTCAGAAGAGAAGAAATAAAATAGATAAGACTGGTATAGCAGAAGAGCAAATATGGCAGTACTAAAAACGTTAGAAAATATGTTTATAATATTTAATCTATTTTCGAGTGATTTTTAGGTCATAATATTTTTAAATAATTAAGCGTTTCTGTAAAGAACGTCTTGAAAATCTATAATGTTATCTACCCAACTTAGAAATTCTAAGTTGGGTTTTTTGTCACTTAATCAATTAGCTGCAATCAGCTTCCCTGATATTTCAAGCGGAATGATATTGCTAATCAGTTTCGGGAAGGCTGTCACCCCGTAGTTATAGCGATCGACCACGCCTGTCGCGCGAAACTTTAACGTCGGTTTAGAGGTGGCGGGGTCAATCTCTACATCAGATAAAGTCACTCTTACCGTTAACGGTTTGGTTTGACCTAAAGCGGTAAAATCGCCCGTGACATTTGCTTGTTTCGGTGTAATCATCTTGATCTTTTTTGAAACAAATGTCATCGTTGGATACTGCTGCGTATTGAGCAGCTCCTTTCGGCGCAAAAAACTGTCACGTAGCTTGCGCTCGGTATCGATGCTATCGGTATGCACGGTAAAATTAATGGTCGTACTCTCAGGCTTTTTGACGTCATAATTGATCGCGCCATTTACTTTACGAAACTTACCGTCAGTGGTCGCCTTGCCTAAATACTTGACCTCAAAATCAGCGCTGGTCTTAGGCACGTCCAGTTTCCACTTTTGTGGCATCGTGTTGGCGGCGACTCCCATTATAGGCAAAGATAATAATAAAGAGGTACCAAGCGTAATCTTTAACAAAGAGGCGGCGCGAGTATTCATACGTATGATCCAAAGGGTGGTATTAAAGTCGTCAGTATTGAACATGCTTTTAGGGCGCAACTGAGCGTTATAGCTGAAATAATAATACGATAGCCTACTACAATTGTGCTGTTTCAATGTATTATTAAAGTTATGAGCGATTTAGAAGTAAGTCTTATACTGGCTTATCGCTTAAAATAACCAATATGACTTTTTATATAGTAGAAAACCATGTCTTTGATGTCCAGCTTTAAAGGTATCGTCGGCGAGACCGTCATCAATGTGGCCATGTGGCTAAAACTTGAAAAAGACGTTTATCATCGTCTAAACAATATCACTTTGCCATTAGCAAATGGCGGCAGCACCCAAATTGACCATGTCATCGTCTCTAGGTATGGCATCTTTGTCATCGAAACCAAAAACTATAAAGGCTGGATATTTGGTAACGAAAAGCAGCGACAATGGACGCAGGTCATCATGGGTCGCAAGTATAAATTTCAAAATCCATTGCGCCAAAATTATCTACATATAAAAACGCTGTCTGATTTATTAGAACTTGAGATGAGTTATTTCCATTCGATGATTGCCTTTATCGGCGAGTGTGAGCTTAAAACTCGCGATAAGTTACCAGAGCATGTATTGACGAGCGGCATGGCATCTTATATCAAGAAAAAACAAGATAAAATGCTTACCGATGAAGAAGTCAAAGCCATTGTTGAGCAAATTGAAAACAATCGATTTAGCAAGTCTTGGCGTACTAACAGAGCGCATAAAGCCTATTTAAAAGAGAAGCATAATCCGTCAAACAAGCAAGCTAGTGATAAACCAAATGCTAAGTCAGTTACTACATCAGCGAATCAGCCTGCGCCTGAATTAATAGCAAAACAACCTCCTAAAAATACCATTCTTCAAAGCAGAGAAGTACTGCGATGGTCTGGGCAAACGGAAGTTGAAGCGGTCGATGTACCGATTGTCTCTTCTAGCAATGTGCTGCCTATCTCTCAACTCAATAATGATGATAATGTCTTTATTACCCCATTTGAGGTTTTGGACTCAGAGCCGGAGATAGAGAAAGATGCTACTAAGGAGGCTTCTATTATCGAGCCAGTTGAAGCGTCAATTGTTTCTGATAATACTCCCGCTTGTCCAAAATGCCATGGTGAGATGGTCAAGCGCGTTGCAAAAAAAGGCCAGCAGCAAGGTCAGACCTTTTTTGGTTGCAGTCAATTTCCTAAGTGTCGCGGTGTGGTGAATATTAATTAGGTGATAGTTATCCTAAAAACTAACGGCTACTTCATAATAAAAGCGACGTCAAAATCATGGGTTGGCACAAAATTACTTTCTTTTATTTCAAACGTCGTTGGTCCAATCTTTTTGATTTTACCTTTACCTTTCCAACAGAAGGAGACCAGTTCGTTAAGGTCGCGTTTGACGGTCAGTTTGAAATGAGTAATCGGTTTGGCCCAGTTTGCTCCCGTCGTTAGGATATAGCTTAAGGCATGATAGGGCCGTCCGTTATTATTAAATCCTCGCTGAGTTGATTTATCTACACAAAAATTTGAAAATTCTTCCTCGCCTAAAGATACTGATCCACCTACTAACGGTTTATACGTGTGTTTGACCTTGGTGATCGTATTGGCTTTGAACTTTTGCTCCCAACTATAAATCACCTGTGAATCCCAAGGGATATAGAGACTTTCTCTATCACTGATAAACTTATCGAGTGCCTTGCTATTACAGTCCAAAAGCCGTTGATTGATATCGTCGGTATCAAACCGATAGGTCCAAGGTGACATCATTTCAGCGTCACTAATACCACAAGCCTTGAAAATATTGGTGGTATCAATAGGGGTTTCTGCATAGTCCCGCTCACCATTTTCGATGATGATCGGGTACATAAAAGTGCGGACATGCTGATCAGGAATGATAGGTTTGCCATTGGCCCAAATTTTAAAGTTATCATAAGTAGCACTAGTATTAGCGTAATCTGAGTCTGTAAAGCTAGGCACAGCTGGCATAGGAAAAAGAAGGGTCTCGGTAATGTCTTTATTGCTTAGATTTTTAAATTCATAATTGACGCGGACTTCATCTTTTGAGATGTATAAATCTTCACTATGCATGCTGATATGTTTATTTTTAATATACCCAACCCCGCCTGTCCCAATATAGCCGGTAGAGTCATTGGCTTGGGCAGCAGTCATCACGAACAGCACCGCACAAGCTAATGTACCGCTAAATACAAAATGCCGCTTATCCATAAATCTCTTCCAAACGTAAACACGCAACCAAGCGGCCATCCCATTCGCGCAGCTTTGGTTCTACTTCACTGCATTGAGGTTTGGCATAAGGACACCGTTTATGTAGGGCGCAACCACTTGGCGGATTAAGCGGACTTGGCAGCTCACCATGTAGCGTTAACTCGTTTTTATGACCACTGACAGTTGGCGCAGCCGCTAATAAAGCGATGGTGTAAGGATGCTTTGGCGCGTTATAAATTGCCTCTTTTGGCCCATGTTCGACGGCTTGACCTAAATACATGACCATCACATCGTCGGCGACATGGCGGACTACGGATAAGTTGTGTGAAATAAAAACATACGCCGTATGGTACTCGTCCTGCAAATCCATAAATAGATTCAATACTTGCGCTTGAATCGATACATCGAGCGCTGAGGTCGGTTCATCAGCAACGACGATTTTTGGATTGAGCATCATGGCGCGGGCGAGGGCAATACGTTGGCGCTGACCACCCGAAAACATATGCGGAAAACGGCCAGCATGTTCAGGACGTAGACCGACGTTTCTCATCATCTCGTTTATTTTTTCGCGCTTTTCTTCCTTTGACAGTTTGGTATGGATATCTAATGGCTCGGTTAATTGATAACCGATCGTATGACGCGGGTTGAGACTGCTATAAGGGTTTTGGAACACCATCTGAATCTCGGTGCGCAAATCTTTTAACGCTTTTCTGCTATAGCCAGTGGTCGCTTCACCATTGATAGACAGCTCACCATCAGTCGGCTCTTCAATTAGGGTCAATTGGCGGGCAAGTGTCGATTTGCCACAGCCTGACTCACCAACGACCGCAAGTGTTTTGCCCGCTTGAAGCTCAAACGAGATACCATTTAACGCTTTAACATATGCTTTTGGTTTGCCCAAACCTTGCGATACTGGGTAATGCTTGTGTAAATTGTCTGCTTTTAAGACCACTTTATCACTCATACTTGGGACTCCAAAGTAGCAGGGTGCGGGGTAGAAATGCGAGTAGGTAAGCTTGGTAGTTCGGCATGAATACAGCGCACTTTGCCAGTAGGCGTCTCTAAAATAGGCGGCGGCACTTCGCAAGCGGGTTCTTTATACGGACAACGAGGCGAGAGCAAACAGCCACTTGGACGGTCATATTGGCTTGGTACCACACCCGGTAAGCTATTGAGCCTATCTTGGCCGATAGCCAGCTCAGGAATAGCTTGTAGCAAGGCATCGGTATAAGGGTGAGCAGGATGCTGGAAAATCTCTGGCACTGTACTGGTTTCAACCACTTGTCCGGCATACATAACGGCGACATCACGTGAGTTTTGCGCGACTAAACCCAAATCATGAGTAATCAATACCATGGCCATTTGCTTTTCACGTTGTAAGCGCCCGAGCAAATCCATAATTTGCGCTTGTACCGTGACGTCAAGCGCGGTGGTGGGTTCATCGGCGATAAGCAGTTTTGGCTCGCAGGCAATCGCCATGGCAATCATAATACGCTGACTCATACCGCCCGATAATTGATGCGGATAAACTTTCAGTCGGTTTTTGGCATCGGGCATCTCAACCAACTCAAGCAGCTCTAAGATGCGCGTGCGAACCGCCGAACCGCGTAAGCCAAGGTGTTTACGCAGTACTTCACCCAATTGCATCTCAACGGTAAAGCTCGGATTTAGGCAGGACATGGCATTTTGAAAAATCATCGAAATGTCTTTGCCAATGATGCCGCGTTTTTCTTTGGCGGACATACTCAGCATGTCTTTATTGTCAAATATCACCCGCTGTGCGCGAACGGTTGCAGAAGGCGGCAATAAGCCCATCAGCGCCATCATAGTGACCGACTTACCTGAACCGGATTCCCCAACGACAGCGAGAACTTCACCTTGGGTGATTTTCAACGATACATCATCAACGGCGCGAAAAGCGCGCGCGCCTTGACCAAAGGTGACCGAAAGATTTTCAATATCCAATAAAAGTGGCGCTTCTTTTTTTAATGAACCAGTCATCGAAGTTTCAGTAGTGACGATTGTATTTAACGTATCAGTCATTTAGGTCACCTGCTTTAATTTGGGATCTAGCGCATCGCGTAAGCCATCACCCGTCAAGTTAATTGACAGGGCAGCTAAGAAAATAGCGACGCCGGGCCAAATGGCGAGCCAAACATTACTTTGAATATATTGTCGCGCCGTACCAAGCATCGCGCCCCATTCAGCATCTGGTGGTTGCACGCCAAAGCCTAAGAAACCAATCGCCCCAGCTTCTAAAATGGCAGAGGAAAAAATCATTGTCGCTTGGACGATAAGCGGTGCCATACAATTGGGCAAAATGGTGATAAATAATAAGCGTAGTACGCCAGCACCCATCACTTGCGAAGCGATAAAGTACTCACGCTGTAGCTCGACCATCGCCGTTGCCCGAGTTAGACGAATAAACGGCGGCGTACAAACCAAGGCAATGGTAATAATGGTATTGGTCATAGAAGGGCCTAAAATAGCCGCAATAATAATCGCTAATAGTAAGCTGGGGTAAGACATCAAAATATCATTGACCAGCATCACCGCTTTGCCCCAAACCTTTGGCCAAAACGCCGCGCTCAGTCCTAAAGAGATACCGACCAACATCGCAAGGGTCGTTGCGCTAAGGCCGATAAATAAAGAATAACGCGCGCCATACATTACCCGTGATAACGTATCGCGGCCGGCATCATCAGTACCGAGCCAAAACATACTATCACCGCCACTTAAAAAGGCGGGTGGTAATTGCTCTTGGCCGGTAAATAATTCATAAGGGTCATGCGGCGCAAGGGTGGGCGCAAGTATGGCAATAACGACCATCAAGGCTAAGACAAGAAAGCCCAGTACCGCGCCTTTATTTCGGCAAAACGTCGACAAAAATAACTGCAGAGATGACGGCGGTGTGGCAGCTATCAAATTAAGATCTGAGGGAAGAACAGAAGGCTTCATGAGTAGTTCCTATAGTGGCCAGCGCTAAGAGCATGTAGAACCTCATTTCTTGAAAAGTTGAGGATTTGCTAAAAATTGCTCTAAATCATGCAAGCGCGTATCACCACTATTTATAATATGGGTATTTATCATTATCAAATTAAGAGGTATGTCGAATACGCGGATTGATCAAACCATATAAAATATCAATAAATAAACTGACTAAAATCAAGGCGGTGGCGACCAATAAAATACCATTTTGCACAATAGGGTAATCACGGGTAAAAAAGCCATCAAGTAGCCAATTACCAACGCCCGGCCAACTAAAGATGGTCTCAGTGATAATCGCGCCAGCGAGCAAGGTCGCCATCTGTAAGCCAATCACAGTGACTACGGTAATTAAGGCGTTGCGCATCACGTGTACCAATATCACGCGGCGCGGCGATAAACCTTTGGCGCGTGCTGTGCGCACATAGTCTTCATCCAATACCTCTAGCATCGCCGAGCGTGTCATGCGCGCAATCATCGCCAGTGGTATGGTCGATAAGGCAATAGAAGGCAAAATAAAATGTTTTACCACGTCCCAAAATGCGCCAGGCTCACCGGATGTTAAAGAGCCCAATAACCAAGAGCCGTAGAGTGGGTGAACATCTAAAAACTGCGCGACAGAAATGACACCGGCGACCGGCAAAAGGTTTAAATAATGGGCAAATATACCGGTTAGGATAGGCCCTAATAAATAGATAGGCATCGAGTAGCCAGCCAGCGCTCCTGACATTAAGGTGTAATCAATCCATGTGCCACGGCGCAGCGCTGCAAAAATACCTAAACTGACACCGACGACACTCGCAATGATAATCGCACATACTGCAAGCTCCAGCGTTGGGACAAAATGGGCAAAGAAATCTTGTAATACGGGGGCGCGGGTACGAAAAGACGCTCCAAAGTCACCGGTCAATATACCGGTTAAATAATCCCAATATTGGACGATGAGGGGTTTATCCAATCCAAGTCTTTCTAGGGCGCGCGCATGTAGCTCTGGATCGACCATACGTTCACCCATCATAATCTCGACAGCATCTCCAGGTACGAGACGAATCAGAGTAAAAGTGGATAGCGTTAAGCCAATATAGACAGGAATTAAAATCGCAATTCGACGCAGAATATAAAGTAGCATGGGCTGCTCAATAGTTGTGGTTCAAAAGTTATAAATCGAAGAGTAAAGCATTAGCAGTGATAAAAGCGTCCGTGACAAAATGTTTAACAAGACGTTTGATTCATAGAAATTCGGCTGGAACAAACAAAACGTCTGACCAGCCGAATATGAAATATGAATTAAATAACCGTGCCTGTCATACCGGACTTTATTGGCTGATGCTATTCAACTTTCACACCATCGAAGCGTATGGCACCAAGCGGACTGATTTTATAATCGACAACGTTTGGTGCGGTGAATACGGTCACGACCGAATGCGCCATTGTCGTCCAAGGCAGTTGCTCTTTAAATATCTGCTGAGCTTTTACATAATCATCGACACGCTCATCTTGATTGGTAATCTGACGGGCACTGGTCACTAAATTATCAAAATCTTTATTACACCAGCGCGAGTAGTTATTACCACCGACCGCGTCACAAGATAATAGCGAACCAAGCCAGTTATCAGGATCACCATTGTCACCGGTCCAGCCTGCCAAAATGACATCAGGCTCACCTTTAGCGGCGCGTTTTAAGTACTCACCCCATTCATAAGTGACAAGCTTGGTATTCACACCAATCTTCGCCCAATCTGCTTGTAGCATTTCAGCCATGAGTTTGGCATTTGGGTTATAAGGGCGCTGAACCGGCATATACCATAGGTTGATAGAAAGGTTATCCGCACCTGCTTCTTTGATAAGGGCTTTGGCTTTTTCGACATCATAAGGCGCATCTTTGATCGATTTATCGTAACCCCACTGCGTTGGCGGCATAGGGTTGGTGGCTTTGAGGCCTTCACTTTGATAAACCGCGTTGATAATAGCGTCTTTATTAATCGCCATATCTAACGCTTGGCGAACTTTAAGGTCGCTAAGTTTCGGTTTTTCAACGTTGTAGCCGACATAGCCGACGTTAAAACCGGGTTGATCGAGAACCGTGGCTTTGCCGGATTTTTTGACAGATTCAATTTCGGCAGGTTTTGGATAAGCAGACACATGACATTCACCAGCCTGCACCTTTTGCGCGCGCACGGCCGAATCTTTGGTGATGACGAATACTAAATTGTCGATATGAATGTCATCTTTGTTCCAATAGTCTGGGTTTTTGGTATAGCGAATCTGTGCGTCTTTTTGGTAGGACGTAAAGACGAAAGGACCGGTACCAACTGGTTTGGTATTAATATCAGCTGCGTTACCAGCAGCCATTAATTGGTCAGCGTATTCAGCAGAATCAATGTAAGCAAAGGCCATCGCTAGGTTTTGTAAAAATGGCGCGTTGGTTTCGCTTAGGGTGACTTTGACGGTATTGTCGTCAACTTTTTCAATATTAGAAATAAGATCAGGCAACCCCATGCCGACCGAATACGGGAATTCGGCAGGGTAGGCTTTATTAAATTCAAATTCTGGATTGGTGAGACGTTCTAGGGTAAAGACAACATCGTCAGCATTAAAATCGCGGGTAGGGGTAAAGTAATCGGTTTTACCGAATTTGACGCCTTTACGTAGATTAAAGGTGTAAGTTTTGCCATCTTCGCTGATATCCCAACTTTCAGCCAGCGCAGGCTGAATCTCGGTGCCGTCTCTTTTAAATTCTACTAAAGCGTTGTAAATAGGGTAGGCGCTAGCGTCAAAATCCGTACCTGCCGTATATTGAGCTGGGTCGAAACCAGCAGGGCTACCTTCTGAGCAATAAAGCAAGGTTTTTGCGCCTTTGGCGTCTGAGCTAGCAGCAGAGTCGTCGGTGGTTTTATTGTCGCCGCTACAGGCACTGATACCCAAGATAACGGTCGCTAACAGGGGCAGTTTGAAGAGTGATTTTTGCATTCTTACATCCTATGTAATGATAAGTAGTCGCCAATATATCTATAGGTTCATAAGTGAATCCTATAATCAGCGAGCTGCTAATTCCCTTTAAAGTGTTTATAAATAGAGTGTTTATACTATGCAAAAAGAAAATGAGTCAGAGATTTTTAACTCAAATTGCAGGCTGCGATAAATAACAATATAAATAAGTGGTTTAAATATACTACCTTACACAGTTGTAACGCAAGGTATCAATATATTTAATTTGATAGAAAATGTCCCGTTTTAATATCCGTATTTTTGAATGTAAGCGCTATCTTCAATAGAAAAGTTTATGAGATAAAAGCGCTTGCCGTAAAATATTTTACTTATTTTTTCTATGATGCGATTTGCTCAGCGTGATGATGTTTTGCTTTAATGAAGTCAGCCATTTTTTCGGCAATCATAATGGTTGGCGCATTGGTATTAGCGCTTATCAAGGTCGGCATCACAGACGCATCAATAACCCGTAATCCATTGACGCCGCGCACTTTTAGTTCTAAGTCGACCACAGACTTATCATCTGAACCCATACGGCATGTGCCGACTGGATGATAGATGGTATCTGATTTATTACGAATATAGCCAAGCATGCCGTCTTTTTCGATATAAGGGGCAGGGTAGTCTTCGGTGATATATTTGGCGATGGGTGCTTCTTGCATGATGGCGCGCGTACGCTCAGCGCCTGCGACCATATACTCTACGTCTTTAGGATGGGAGAGGAAGTTGGGATCAATCAATACGCACTCTGAGGGGTCAGCTGACGCAAGCCTAACCGTACCGCGGCTTTCAGGGCGCAAGTAGCAGGCGTGACAAGAAACAGCAAAACCGCGTCTAAGGTCACGACCGTGTTCAATCACGCGAGATATGACAAAATGCAGCTGGGTATTTGGCCACTCTTTTGGGGCGTCACCAACGCTAAAGAAAGCACCCGCTTCAGCATAATTGGTCGATAGCATGCCAGTGCCATCTTTTCGCCATTGTGAAAGCGCTTTAAAGAAGTTTTTGCCACCAATCATGCCGATACCGATGACATCCGTGGTGTTTACCTCGTAATCAAATACCACATCCAAATGATCCTGTAGGTTGCCACCGATTTCAGGCGCATCTACCACGACATCTATACCGTGTGACTGCAAGTGTTCAGCAGGACCTATGCCCGATAACATGAGAACTTTGGGTGAGCCAAAGGTGCCTCCTGATAATATGACTTCATGACGCGCCATAACGGTTTGTTTAACCCCATCTTTTTCATAGACAACGCCGACTGCTTGATTGTCTTCAATAATGACGCGGTTGGCTTGCGCATGGGTAATGACCGTCAGATTTGGCCGGTTTTGTACTGGATGTAGATAAGCGGCAGCGGCAGAGCAGCGTTGACCTTGTTTCTCTCCATGAAAGTGCGTCACTTGATACAGATCAACACCATCAAGTTTTTTGCCATTGAAGTCTTGGTTATGCTCAAGTCCATTGGCTATCCCTGCCTCTACAAACGCTTTTGAGACTTCACGAGGACTGAGTAAATCACTGACGTGCAGTGGCCCGCTATCACTATGCAGCGCATCGCTACCGTGAACATTGTTTTCTGACTTGATGAAGTAGGGCAGGACATCATCAAATCCCCAACCTTCGCAGCCTTGCTCAACCCAGCGCTGATAATCAAGCGCGCTGCCGCGAGTATAAATCATCGCATTAATGGCTGATGAGCCACCCAAACACTGCCCACGAGGTTGGAAGCCGCGGCGGTTATTGAGGTGGGTTTGCGGCGTAGTATGAAAGCACCAATTGTTTGATTTTAGCGGTTTGCCAGGGACGAGAAGGATGAGCCCTGCAGGGACGCGAATAGCAAGATCTTTGCCCTCATCGCCGTACTCTAACAAGCAAACACTGATGTCGGGGTTTTCTGTCAGCCGGCTAGCGAGCACACAACCTGCAGAACCGCCACCAACGATGACGTAATCAAATTTTGCGTCAAATTCCATTTTTATATTCCTTATAGCTTCCATGCCAATCAAACTGGAGAGCTAGCTTTCCAGTATATAGGTCATTGATTAGTATAGACCTAACAGAATACTGACGCTAGGCATTCATTCAATCTTCAATGGCGCATATTTCAGAGCGCACAATAAAGCGTTTGCCTTCAGGTATTTCCAGTGAAAAACTCGCACCACGACCATCGACTACATCGATAGTTAAATCAGTATGTTGCCAGAGTTTATACTGGGCTTTACCCATATAAAATGGACAACCAGCAAGCTCACCGACGAGTACGTCTTGACCACCAACTTTGAACTCACCCAGCGGATAACACATCGGTGAGCTGCCATCGCAGCAGCCGCCAGATTGATGGAACATCAGGTCACCGTGTTTGGACTTTAATAGCTCAATTAACGCAACGCAGGCTTCTGTCGCTTCAAGTTTCATAACGTGCTCCTTATTTTTATATTTTACCCAAACTAATCGGTAAAATATAAAAGGTCGTATCATCTTCACTCACATCATTCATAGCATGTGGCTGAAAACGATACGACCTAGCGTTAGTGATTAAGTGATGTTTTGTGACTAAACGTACCAATCACTGAGACAGTTGCAATGTCTACATAGCGTAGTCAATCACGATACGTCCCTCAATCTTGCCATCACGCATACGATCAAGAATATCATTGATATTCTCAAGCGGCTCAGCGGCAACGGTCGCTTTTACTTTACCTTCCGCTGCCATATCTAGCGACTCTTGTAGGTCTAGACGTGTACCAACGATTGAGCCACGAATGGTAATACCATTTAGTACCGTATCAAAGATAGAAACAGGGAAGTCGCCTGTTGGTAGACCATTACAGACCAAAGTACCACCGCGGCGCAGCATGGTCAGCGCTTGATCAAAGGCCTTAGAGGAGACGGCTGTCACTAGCACACCATGAGCACCGCCGATCTCTTCTTGCAGATACTCACCAGGATCGGTGTTTTTGGCATTGACGGTGACTTTTGCCCCCAGTTTTTTGGCAAAATCGAGCTTTTCATCGTCAATATCGACGGCAGCAACGTTCAGTCCCATGGCAATGGCGTACTGTACCGCCATGTGACCAAGTCCACCGATACCTGAAATGACGACCCAATCACCTGGTTTGGTGTCTGTCATTTTCAGACCTTTATATACCGTCACACCCGCACATAGAACTGGTGCAATCTCAACAGAGTCAACGCTCTCAGGAATAATGCCAACATAGTCAGCATCTGCCAATACGTATTCTGCAAAGCTACCATTCACTGAATAACCAGAGTTCTCTTGACTTAGGCACAGGGTTTCCCAGCCACCTAGACAGTGCGTACAGTGACCACAGGCAGAGTAGAGCCAAGGCACACCGACACGGTCGCCTTCTTTAACATGCTTAACACCTTCACCCACAGCAGTGATCAGGCCGACACCTTCATGACCAGGGATAAACGGGGGGCTTGGTTTGACTGGCCAATCACCTTCGACAGCGTGAAGGTCAGTATGACAAACACCTGAAGCCTGCATTTTAACCACAATCTGACCAGCACCTGGGGTCGGAATATCTACTTCTTCAATCTGTAAGGGTTGTCCGAATTCATGTAAAACGGCCGCTTTCATCTTATTAGTCACGTTACTTTCTCCTTATTACTGCCTTTTAAGTCGATATGCTCAGAGAGCACCAACTAGGCACTTTATAATTATTTATAAAGTGCCTTTAAAAAACTGAATTGAAAGACTGATTTAAAAGAAGCCCATCGCTTTAGGACTATAGGATACCAGCATGTTTTTGGTTTGCTGATAGTGATCGAGCATCATCAGATGGTTTTCGCGGCCGATACCCGATTGCTTGTAGCCACCAAATGCAGAATGCGAAGGATAGATGTGGTAGCAGTTGGTCCACACGCGACCTGCTTGGATGCCACGTCCGAAGCGATAGGCTTTGTGTACACTGCGTGTCCAGACTCCAGCACCAAGACCATATAAGGTATCATTGGCAATGCTCATGGCCTCTTCGTCGTCTTTAAATTTCGTGACGGCAAGTACTGGTCCAAAGATTTCCTCTTGGAACACGCGCATATCATTGGTGCCTTCAAAGATGGTCGGTTTCACATAATAACCGTCGCCAAGCTCGCCATCGTGTTTGGCTTGCTCGCCGCCAACCAAGACTTTCGCGCCTTCTTTTTTACCGATATCCAGATAAGATAAGATTTTTTCTAACTGGTCTGAGCTGGCTTGTGCACCAATCATGGTGTCAGTGTCTAATGGATTGCCCATTTTGATGGCTTCAACACGCTCGACACAGCGTTTGATAAATTCATCATAAATACTCTCATGTACCAGCGCACGCGACGGACAGGTACAAACCTCACCTTGGTTTAAGGCAAACATGACCAAACCTTCAACGGCTTTATCCAAGAAATCATCGTCTTCATCCATGATATCGGCAAAGAAAATGTTTGGACTTTTACCACCAAGCTCAAGCGTCACGGGAATGATATTTTCACTGGCATACTGCATGATAAGGCGACCAGTGGTGGTCTCGCCAGTAAAGGCCACTTTGTTGATGCGCGGGTTCGAGGCCAGTGGTTTACCGGCTTCAACGCCAAAACCATTGACGATATTAAGCACGCCTTTTGGTAAGATATCAGCAATCCCGATCGTCTCTAGCATAAATAGGATAGAGGCAGGCGTTTGCTCTGCAGGCTTGAGTACTATACAGTTACCAGCAGCAAGCGCAGGGGCTAGCTTCCATACTGCCATGAGGATCGGAAAGTTCCATGGGATAATTTGGCCGACGACACCAAGTGGCTCATGGAAGTGATAAGCAACCGTGTCATCATCAATTTGACTGATGCCGCCTTCTTGTGCACGAATGGCACTGGCAAAATAGCGAAAGTGATCGACAGCTAATGGAATGTCTGCTGCTAGGGTTTCACGTACAGGCTTGCCATTTTCATACGTTTCGGCAATGGCGATGGCTTCTAAATTGGCTTCCATCTTATCTGCAATTTTGAGCAGTAGATTGGCACGTTCAGCGACACTGGTTTTGCCCCAAGCGTCTTTGGCAGCATGAGCAGCGTCTAAGGCTTTTTCAATATCCGCTTCTTTTGAACGGGCGACTTGGCAGATGACTTTACCGTCAATGGGGCTGGTGTTGTCAAAGTATTCTCCATCGGCTGGTGCGACCCACTCACCATTGATAAAGTTGTCATATTTTTCGCGGAATTGGACGGGGCTGTTTTCTGTATTGGGATAGGCGTGTAGCATTAACGACTCCTTGTTGTATTAATTTATAAAGCAAATAAACGTTCAAGCCTTTGATATATGATCTTTTGAGGTCATATCTATAAAGTCACTTGCACGGTTTTGCTGGATCTTCCTGATCAGGTTGTCAGTCTATCCTACTGAACTTTTATACATAAGGATAGTTACTTTTACTAAAGCAAATCAGGTTGTTTCATAAATTTAGGTTATGCATAAGTATCTGCTTAAATTGGTTCGAAAACTTGGTACAGCTGTTATAATTGCTACCATTATGATGCTACGACGGTAGTTTCCTTTTTCTTATGTTATTGGTTGGTTTGGATATATGCGTCAATCTTCTGCTCTTGATATTTTAAAAACGGGTCAAAATGTTTTTTTGACTGGCTCAGCAGGTTCAGGCAAGACCTATACACTCAACCAATATATCGATTATCTACGCGCGCGCCGTGTCCCCGTTGCCGTGACGGCTAGTACCGGAATTGCTGCCACCCATATGAACGGCACGACCATTCATAGTTGGTCGGGCATTGGGATTAAAGACGAGTTATCTGATCGCGATTTGGCCAACTTATCTCGTAAACAGTTTTTGGCCGATAGATTAAAAGACACGGCGGTACTTATCATCGATGAGATATCGATGTTGCACGCTAAGCAGCTGAATTTGGTCAGCCAAGTTTTAAAGTATGTGCGCAAAAACGACAAGGCCTTTGGCGGTATTCAGGTCGTCGTTGCAGGCGACTTTTTTCAGCTGCCACCGATTGGAAGTAAAGGCGAAACCAACCGTGAAAAGTTTGCTTTTATGAGTGAAGCGTGGCTCGATGCCAAATTTCATATTTGCTATCTATCTGAGCAACATCGACAAGTGAGCGAAGCAGCAAATGGCGGGCTTGATTTAGACGATATCCTCAATCAAATCCGTCGTCAAGAAGTGACCTTTGAAGCCATTGCTGCCTTAGAGGCGACCTTTGATCAAGACGTTGATATCAAGCGTACCCGTCTTTATACCCATAATCTCAACGTTAATAAAATCAATGATAAAGAGCTGGCCGCCTTAGATGGGAAGATGATGCGTTTTGAGGCCACCTCGACTGGCGATAGTAAATTGGTTGAGACCCTCAAAAAAACGGTACGCACTCAAGACGATTTGGTATTAAAGGTCGGTGCTAAGGTGATGTTTATCAAAAACAACAGCGAGCTTGGTGTCTCTAACGGCACGATGGGTGAGCTGATTGGTTTTGCTGCGGTAAAAATTGACGATAGTAAAGATACGAGCGATGATTTGATTGAAGATACTGCGCAAGATGCTATTGCTAAGAATACGAAAAACAAAGCCAAAAAAGATAAAGAAAGTAAGGAAAAACCAAAAGATGAAAAACCAACCACGCAAAAAATGCCTGTAGTTCGACTAAACTCAGGTCGTGAAGTCATCGCTGAGCCTGAAGAATGGATCATCGAAGACGAAACCGGCGACGTGCTGGCAAGCTACTTACAAGTGCCGCTGTGTTTGGCTTGGGCCATTACTATTCATAAATCGCAAGGCATGACCCTTGAGGCGGCCGAGATTGATTTATCGCGCACTTTTGAGCTTGGACAAGGTTATGTGGCATTGTCACGCTTAAAGTCGCTGGCAGGTTTGCAATTGCTCGGTATGAATGACATGAGCTTGCAGCTTGATCCGCTGGCACGCGGCGCCGATAAACGCTTTTTGGCACTGTCAGAGGAAGCGGATGCCAATTATGCCATGCTCGATGAAGAAAGCATGACGCAGGCGCATGAGAAATTTATTCTAAAATCAGGCGGCACGCTTAGCAAGTCGGTGATTGAAGCGTATGCCAATTTGCAGAAGAAACGCCGCGAGCAACAACAAGCGCAGATAGATAAAAAACAGAAACTTGGCAATCAAGTTTCTGATAAATCGGACAGCACCTTGCTGGCGACTCGTATTTTATTAGAAGAGAGCTTATCGATTGCCGAAATTTCACAAGCGCGGCAGCTGTCACAATCGACCATCATGCGCCATATTGCAGAATTAAAATCGCAAGATCCAAGTTTGGCTTGTGATCATCTGCGCCCAGACGATGAAGTGATGACGGCGGTTGGCAACGCTTATGTGGCCATTAAGGTCGCCAATAACCCTAATGACTTTAACGATGATGGCAGTGTTAAGCTGCGTCCAATTTTTGAGCATCTAAAACAAGCGATTAATTACAACACCATTCGTTTGGCATTGATTTTTATTACGCCGTAGCCTCCAATCAGTGAGAAAAAATCTTTAAAGATAGACTCTCATCATGCTGATAATATTCAATGTAGCGCGCCACTCTTTTTATATCTCTTTATAGCGATACCCTTTTATGTCTGACGTTATGCCTGATTTTTCTAGCGCAACTTACCAATTGAACGCCGAACCTAGAGTGGCGCTTACGCATGCGACAGGCGAGCATACGCAGCCCTTGAGGATTGCTATCAATGGCTTTGGCCGTATTGGACGTAATGTACTGCGTGCCTTGTTAGAGCGCTTTGAGGTGTTGGGACGCGCTATTCATGTGGTGGCGATTAATGATTTGGCATCGGCTGATATCTTATTGCATTTGTTAAAATTCGATAGTACTCATGGTCGCTTAAGTCGCCTTGGCGTCAGTGCGGAGGTTTTAGACGATAATAACAATATTCAGCTGTGTTTGACTAAGAACAACCTGACTTATTGCATCAAAATGCTCTCAGAAGCTGACCCAAAAAACCTGCCATGGCAAACGCTTGGTATCGATGTGGTATTAGAGTGTACGGGGCATTTTCGCTCTTATGAGCAAGCACAGCTACATATAGCAGCGGGTGCACAGCAAGTCATTATTGGTGCAGCGCCCTTTGACAATGTCGATGCTTGTATTGTCATGGGCGTCAATACCGCTGAGCTCACACGCAAGCTGCCGATTATCTCGAGCGTTTCTTGTACCACGCAGGCATTGGTGCCGCTGATTGCTACTCTTGATAAGGCATTTGGCGTAAAGTCGGCAATGATGACCGAGATTCATGCCGTGACTGCTGACCAGACAGTGCTCGACCAAGCGCACCGCGACCCAAGACGCGCGCGCGCCTCTGGTTATAATATTATTCCGACCACCTCAAGTAGTATTGCTGCGACAGAACGGGTATTGCCTGCGATGGTAGGCAAAATAAACGGTCACTCGATACGCGTACCGACCATCGATGTGGCGGCGATTGATGTGACGTTTGTCTTTGTTACGCCGGATGTCAGCGTCGATGCGATACGAGAAAAGTTAATAGCTGCTAGCCTTGGTGATTTGATAAATATCATGGCGTATACTGATGAGCCGCTCGTTTCCAGTGATTTTATCCATCAGCCAGAATCGCTGATTATCGATGGTCAGCAGTTGATGCAAGTAGGCGAGCAATATAAGGTGTTTGCTTGGTACGATAACGAGTGGGGGTATGCCAACAGGCTGCTTGATATGTGCTTACATCTCGCTTTAAGTAAATAACATATTTGAAGTGAATATACTGAGATAAAAAGGCTAAGTAGAAAGAATTGACACAAGCTAAGTCATTGATTTAAAACTGGCTGTAAATTAATTTCATTTTTTTAATATGAAGCGCTTGCATTATACGATGATATCTATATAATGATGCACCAATGGAGACGTGGCAGAGCGGTTGAATGCACCGGTCTTGAAAACCGGCAAGGGTTCATAGCCCTTCGAGAGTTCGAATCTCTCCGTCTCCGCCAAATTCGAAAAAGCCCCAATCAGTTATTGATTGGGGCTTTTTTTATGTTTGCATAAATGTGGTTTTTAAAAGCCTTAGTGACCGCTTCATAGCAGCCTTACGTTAAAACTGATACCGTGCCGTGCGACTGGGATGGGTTTTTCGCAGCCTCTGCGCTAGCAGCAAGCAAGGAAAATTTATACCAGTCGCACATCGTTATGCTCCTATCGATTTTGTTTTGAATGGACTATATGAACTCTCTATTATTTCGCCAGCGTTTGCTCAAACTCTACTTCTTGCCCATCCATTAATACCAGTTTGCCTTCGCTAATCTCAATGTGTATGTCCGTATGATTTTTAATCGCGCGCATGACATTGATATCTTCAATACTGCTTTCGATGATGATTTTGCCAGACTGTTCAGGTTCGATTGGTGGCTGGAACTGGGTCAACGGTACATTAAAGCTTTTACTTTTGGTCAAATTGGCCTCTTGCATGGTGAGCTTACCCTTAAAACTTTTAATCGCTACCTTACCGTGGTTTGACAGCATAAACTGTAGTTTTACTTGGTTTAAACTGTCGCTATCGCTGGTTCTGACGGGCAGTAAAGCGACAGGGTAATTTTGTGCTTTGGCAGTATGCACTTGCGGACTGGTGACAATCGGGCTTTTTTTGCCAGTGGGATTATTTGGATGCAAGCGTTCATATTCACGCTGCTGGATAATGGCTTGCTTGATGGTGATACGTGGCATCGCTCCGGACTCATACGCGCCGCTAAGCTTCATACGTAGCATATAGCGGCTCAAGAGCTGTCTATCAGCCTCAGGCAACCGCTCAAACGTATCGCCAAGCTTTTTTTGCCATTGGTCAGAGTTGGTTGGTATAGTCTGCCTACTTGGATCTGCTGGCGGCTGTGTGCAGCCATTGGTAACTGGCAACATCGCTACAGTAAATGCCAATAACATAACCTTTTTAATATAGCGTGCACGGCCTGCGTGTTTATATAAACCAGTCATCATATGCCTCCTTCTCAACCCATACAGATACTAATAACTTTTAGACCAATATAGCGCTTATCAATATAGCGCTTATGATAATTTTGTATGTATGTTTATCGCTAATGGGTATTCGATGTTATTAAGCGCATTGAGAAGGGCATATTTTACGTAGCAAGTTTAAATTAAATAGCAAAAAAAAGACCAAGCGCCGTTAAGCAAACTTAGTCTTTTTTTGTATGTATGATAAGCCAAATGCTACTCTTTATCCTGCAGCTCAGACAGCGGGTGGGTGGTAGTATTATTATGCGTGACCACAATCGCCTCATCAATGATACGTTGGCTGACCCCACGCTTACGTAGGCTTTCAATAAACACTTCATCATGCGCCAAGGTATAATCTTGATGGTCGCGATCCAATCCTTGACGGATATAAAGACGAATCAGACCTTGGATACGTTTAAAGCCCAGCTCTGCTGAGGTAGACTCTAATAATCTAATCATCTCTTCAGACAAGCGAATACTGATCGGACGCGTGATTTTTTGCGGATGATCAGAGAATTTATTTTTTATACGAACAGGTATCATAATAAACCATTACTTTTAGTGAGTAGGAATAAAACACTCAGACAAAAACGAACTTGGTCACAGCCACTCCTACCATACAATAAAAGTCGCTAAAAGAACACCGTCGCCGTATAAATATTGTATTGGTGAATAAGGTAAGATATTAAGGATTAAATAACGACCACAAAAAAACCTCCATCAAATAGTTGATGAAGGTCTTTTAGAATATGGCTCTCCAACCTGGGCTCGAACCAGGGACACACGGATTAACAGTCCGTTGCTCTACCAACTGAGCTATTGGAGAATAAGTTGTGATAACGGTTGATTAAACAAGTTTTACAAAGCCTTTGGTAGGTGCGATTGCTTATCTTGTTTGCGTTATGTGGGGCACATTTTAGCCAAGTAGTTCTGGGCTGTCAACCTTATTAGGCGATAAATAATAAATATAATTATAAATAGGATAAAATTGTGGGTGTTTCTTGTTAAAGCGGCGCCTTTATTGACGGTGACGATGATTGCTGCTGCTAAAATGTGTATAAAAATTAATTTTTCTTAATATTATAACAACTTACTTTATTCCTTAGTTTGATAAGACTATCTATTTGAAACTAAAGAAAAACCTTATATTACTTTAACCCTTAAAATCTCTATTTCACGCACTCATATAAACCTATAAAATAGTTAGCCCAGATTTTTTATCGTTTTGTTTAACTGACTGTTTCTAATTCAATACTTTCTACCAATATAGGTGCCCTACATATGAGTCCAACCATGATTGCTTACGGTTACCTTGCCATCGCTATTGTCTGCGAAGTCATTGGCACTACCTTTTTGGTCAAGTCAGAGCAGTTTACGCGCTTTGTGCCCACGCTCATTATGGCGGTGCTTTATGCGATTTCGTTCTATTTATTAACCCAAACCATAAAAATCATCCCTATTGGTATAGCTTATGCATTATGGGGCGGGCTTGGTATCGTATTGACTTCATTAGTAGGACTGTTCTTTTTTAAGCAAACGCTCGATACCGCAGCGATCATCGGCATTGCGATGATTGTTGGTGGGGTAGTGGTGATGAATTTATTGTCTAATTCTGTGGCACATTAAGTAAACAGGCATTAGTAGTCGTTAAACATTGAAACGTCAAGGACAAACACATTGACCACATTAAAGTATATCGCGCATTACTCTGAGCAAATTCAAAGCCAAGCGGCGACGCTGATTAGCACGGGCAGGCTGGGTGAGTATTTGGATAAAAACTATCCAAACCGTCACCAAGTACAAAGCGATAAAGCGCTATATCAATATATTAATGAGATCAAAAATCAGTATATGCGCAAAAGCAGTCCGCTGTCGCAAGTTTCTTATAACAGTAAGCTTGCGGTGCTCAATCAGGCACTTGGCATTCATACCTACCAATCGCGCGTGCAAGGCAACAAGCTAAAATCACATAATAGCATCACGGTAGCCAGCCTATTTAAGGAAGCGCCGCCTGAGTTTTTGCGAATGATAGTGGTGCATGAGTTGGCGCATTTTAAGGAGCAAGAGCATAACAAGGCCTTTTATCAACTTTGCTGTCATATGGAGCCGAACTATCATCAATATGAGCTTGATACTCGTTTATGGTTGCATTGGCGCGAGTGCTAATCTATCGTGATGAAATAAAAGCTAACAATAATGCTAATCAATAAAATAGTAACAGGGCTAATGACGATGAATAAGGCCGCTGTTTTAAGAGTAAGGTAGTCTATGAGTCAGTCAGCGCCGCAGTCCATGGCTAAAGGTAAAAAAGCCTGGCTCATTCCTGTACTGTGTTTGATCGCGGGTGGTGGATTGATCGGTATTTCTACCAATCTAGCCAAATTTGCCGGCGAGGTCGGTCTGACGCCGCTGGGATTTCTGTTTTGGTCTATTACGGGTGCGGCGTTTATTTTATTTAGTTATGCGTTGTTACGCCGCGAGCTGCCGCCGTTAAGTAAATCAACCCTGAGCTATTATTTGGTTGCGGCGTTGGTGAGTGTGGCAGGCTCCAATCTCATTTTCTTCTCCGCTATTCCGCATGTCGGCGCCAGTTTTGTCGCCTTGATTATTTCTCTGCCGCCGCTATTGACGTATCTCGCCGCTATCATTCTAAGAATAGAGCGCTTTACCAAGCTGCGCGCGCTTGGCGTGGTCGCGGCACTTGTCGGCGCCGGGGTGCTCGCCGCCCGTAAATTCGCTGCGCCCGATGCCAGTGTGTTTTGGATTGGGCTAGCGCTTTGTGGTCCGGTCTTATTGGCAATTGGTAATATTTATCGCACCTTATATTGGCCTGATAATCTCTCTCCGAGCGCGCTGGCACCGGGTATGCTGATAGCCGCATCCGTGCTACTTGGTTTGTTTAGCATTTTACCTAATTATTCTCTTGCCGTTCCGCTAGCTGAGATGTTGCCGTTAGGGTTGATTGCGGTGCAGGCGTTCGTTTTCGCTGGTCAGTTTTTACTGTTATTTTTACTGCAAAAAACGGGCGGCCCAGTATTACTAAGCTTATTAGGTTCGGTTGGGGCGGTCGTCGGTGTGCCTGTCGCTATCTTTTTGCAGGGAGAAAGTCCGCCAGAAGGGTTGTTTTTGGGTGCATCCTTGATAGCGCTTGGTGTCGTGTTGGTTACCTATGGCGGGGTAAAAATGGCGGCATCAAACCAGCAGACTCGATAAAGGGTGGGCTTGCGGCTAAAAGGGGTAAAAAGTAGATAAACCGTTAAGTTTTTTTAGGATTGAAAGATTAGGTTTAAATGTCCGCCGTCTTTGTCATACGATTGAGCATGGCTGCTAAGCGCGCATTGTTATCGGCAATATATTTATCGCCAAGCGTTATTATCTCAGTAGGTGATTGTACGGTTTTAGGATAGTTAATTAGTCCTTTTTGAATGGCATTGTCGCCATTTGCTACCATCTTAACGATGCTTTCTTTGGTGACTTCAAAATGACACTGCCAAACCATGACCCAAGTGGCAAGCGCTTTTTGCTGCGGCGTTTGATAAAGAAAGCCTTGATTAGGCCACGCTGCTGATGTCGCTAACGGAATCGCTCCTTGTGGATATTCAAACCCATCGCCATGCCAATGAAAGACCGTAAACGGCTGCTTTGGTAAGTCCTGTAGTAAAGGATGCGCCTGAGCGTCTTTAGTCAACTGAATGGGTAACCAGCCGATTTCTTTTACGCCTGCCGGCTTTACGCTCGCCCCCAAGCAGTGCGCAATAAGCTGCGCCCCTAAACATACACCTATCACTGTTTTTCCGCTATCCATACTTTGTTTAATCAGACGTTTTTCTTCAATTAACCAAGGATGGTTGTCCTCATCGTGGACACTCATCGGCCCGCCCATCACAATTAACCAGTCAAAACTGCCGAGCGCTGGCAAGGTGTCTTTATTATAAGAACGCGTGTAGGTAATAGTGTGTTGATGATTAATTGCCCAATGCTTAATAAAGTTGAGGTCTTCGTAATCTGTGTGAAATAAAGCATGAATGCGTAAGGTCATCTGATGATCTCGATTAAGAAGTTATATTTTTATAATATTGACAGTCTATAAGCTATGAGCTGTCTTAGATAGTGGAAACTATTTAGAGTACTCTAATTCTCTTAAGTGTTTCATTATAAAGCGTAAAATTAGCTATTCTTATAATAACCTAATATTGTGATAGAAAAGGCTTGCAAAGTTTTAAAAACTTGCTAAAATGCATGTCCTAAATAGGCGTATAGCTCAGTTGGTTAGAGCGCTACCTTGACATGGTAGAGGTCGCTAGTTCGAATCTAGTTACGCCTACCAGATTCGAAAGCCCCAATCTTGATGATTGGGGCTTTTTTTATGCCCGTTTTACAAGCGTTGTAGCAGGAAATATCTGCACCCAACATTTTATAAACACAGTTAGATAATCAGCTCCGCACGATTCAAAAAGACGACATTAGCTAATGCAATGGTTATGTTTTTTGTAGGAAAATTAGACGATAGACGCTAATTTTCATAAAAAAATGGTGATCATACTTAAAGTACAACCACCACAGCAGAGTGTTTCAAAAACAGAATCGCTAAAAACTAAACAGCAGGCTTAAATTTTCTACGATAGATACTTCGCAACACTGGCATAAACACCATCAAAATTGCCAACAGCCATAGCACCATAGTGATAGGGCTGCCCCACAGAATACTTAGCTCACCTTGAGAAATAGATAGCGCGCGTCTTAAGTTAGATTCCATCAGCTCGCCCAAAACATAACCTAAAATAAGCGCTGATAATGGGAAGTTTAACTTACGTAAGAAATAACCGAACACCCCGAGTGCGACCATAAAGACCAGATCAAAAGTCGTACTATGAATCGAGTATACGCCAACAAAGCTGACCGCAGCAATTGCTGGTACTAAGATATAATTTGGCACGTTTAGCAATTTTGCAAATAAGCCAACCAATGGAATATTCATTACCAGCAAAATAACGTTACAGATAAATAAAGAGGCAATCAGACCCCAAACGATATCAGGCTGCTCGGTAAATAACTGCGGACCTGGTGTGATGTTATATAGAGTCAATGCGCCCATCATGACCGCTGTGGTACCTGAACCTGGCACACCTAAAGTCAGCATAGGCACAAACGAGCCACAAGCTGAGGCATTATTCGCTGCCTCTGGCGATGCAACACCGCGCAGATCACCGTCGCCAAACGTACCTTTATCACCAGCGATTTTGCGTTCACTGGCATAAGTCATGGCGCTTGCAATAGTAGCCCCTGCACCTGGCAAGATACCAACGACAAAGCCCATTAAACCACTACGTAACATCGCGCCCAAGGTAAACATAAACTCTTTAAGGTTTAATAAACTACGCTTACCTTGCTCAATGACCTTGTGTCCAGTAGTAGTTTTTTCGAGTAAGATTAAGATTTCACTGACACTGAAAAAACCAATTACAATGGTGGTAAATTGGATGCCATCAGATAGATTGACCGAATCAAAAGTAAAGCGGTAAATCCCTGTAACCGCATCGACACCAACCGTCGCCAAACCAAGACCGATTAGAGCGGCAATACCAGTTTTAACCGGTTGATCACCGACCAAACCGCTTAGACACGTAATAGCAAATACCATCAATACAAAATATTCGGCGGGCCCAAATGAGATGGCCCACTTGGCTAATAACGGGGCAAATAAAACCACACCGATCGTGGCAATCGTTGCACCAATGAAGGAACTAACGGCGGATAAAGACAGTGCAATACCAGCTTTGCCTTGTTTGGCTAATGGATAACCATCTAACGTCGTCATAATAGCGCCAGCATCACCTGGTACGTTGATAAGAATGGCGGAGATACGACCACCATATTCACAACCAAGATAGACGGCGGCAAGTAAGATGAGCGCACTTTCTGGTGGTAATCCTAAAGCAAAGGCGAAAGGCAGTAATATCGCCACACCGTTAATAGGACCAAGTCCAGGCAACATACCGACAATGGTACCCAAAAAAGCACCGATAAGTGCAATCAGTAAGTTCTCTGGGGTAGATGCAATAGCGAAACCATGCATCAAAAAATCAAAAGTATCCATACTGGCTATCCTATTATCCCTGATAACAATCCAAGTGGTAATTTGACATCCAAAAGTATGTCAAATAAGACGTATAAGCCAATACTGATTAACACTGAAAAGATAAAGCTTTTAAGCGGGTTGCCAGCAAATAGTAAACCTACGGCAAAGGACATCAGAATGGTGGCAACAATAAAGCCCAGTACCTCAAAAATCAAACCATAGACAAGTAACGCAAGCGCACAAAGTACTAAGTTTCTAATGATTGGTTTGGTAAGCCCTAATTCTATCGGCTTGGTAAAGCTTGCTGGACGAAAAGCAACAACTAGCGCGCCAAATGCCAGCAATGAAAAAATTAAAATCGGGTAAGGGCGAGGGCCGATGGGATCGTAGGCAATAGGGGCGACATAGCCAATGGCTAGGTATATCAAAAATAAGCTCACCAGTGCCATTAGCCCAGAAAACAGACGTTCCATAGTCATAATAGGACTCCTAGAATGTTAGGGCAAAAAGGCTGGCATCTCTATTTTTTGCCAGCCTTTTGAGAATACGATTAAACTTTAGTATTCAATCAATAACGTGATTGAACACCAAGCTCACTATTTGGCTTCAGCCTCAACAAGACCGTATTCAGCAGACAACTCACGAAGCTCGCCCGTACGCTTATAAACATACTCTTGTAGCTCTTCACCGGTCATAGAGAACGGCAATAATTCTTGCTGTTCACGTAGCTCAGCAAATTTTGGATCGGCAAGCATCTTATCAAAGGCATCCTTCCACCAGTTATAAGCACTTGGGCTCACATCTGGACCCATGTAGTAACCACGAACGACCGGCCACGTGACATCATAGCCTTGCTCTTTAGCAGTAGGAATATCGCTCATAGTGCCATCCAACCTTTCATCGGCAAATACGGCTAGGACGCGCAATTTGCCAGCAGTGGTTTGCGGCATAAGCTCGGCAATGCCAGCACTAACGGCGGTGATGTGATTACCCATGACCGCTGTGATTGCTTCACCGCCACCTTCCATCGCCACATACGTCATGTCGTTAGGATTGACGCCAACGGCTTTGGCCAATATGGCAGTTTGCATCCAATCTTGACCACCGACACTACCGCCCGCGCCGAAGCTGACTGATTTTGGATTTGTTTTTAGAACCTTAACCAAATCATCTAAAGTTTTGATGTCTGAATCCGCATTGACGGCGACAGCGCCATAATCTGTGCCGACACCGGCTAGCCATTTCACATCTTTTTCAGTGAATTTACCAAATTTACCTTGTGATAAATTAAGAATAGAGCCGGTTGAGAAGGCAATAATGGCATCACCATTATCACGATCATTGGCAACGATTTTGTTATAAGCAACCGCACCAACCCCGCCTGGCATATAAGTCACGCGCATAGGATCTTTTAAGATGCCAGTGTCTTTCAAACCCGCTTGAGCAAGCTTACAAGTCAAGTCAAAGCCGCCGCCTGGCTTGGCAGGTGCGATACATTCAGGACGTGAAGGAGCAGTCAGCTCACTTGAGCCATCTGTCGCGGCTGCGTCTGTACTGGTCGTTTCATTAGCGTTGTTACAGGCAGTCAAAGATAGAATAGATAGGCCAAGAGCCAGATAGGAAAGTTTTTTCACACGACACTCCTTGTGTGTATATTTGTACTAAAGTTTCAATAGAATTCTGATCGGCGCAACCCGTTATTAATGTTTGAAGCTACGATCAGACTAACGAAGTTACTGCATTTCATCAAAATATGTTTTTTTGTCACTGTATAAAAGTAACAGAATATTTTGTAAATGACAAGAAACATATGTATGTCTGTATGAATTTTATTATACTATAGAGACGCATAAGGGTATTGACTATTATTCTTATGCTTAGCTTTCAGTTATAAATAACAAACACTTTTATAGCTTTCTCTTATTTATAAGGCATTAAAAGATAAGTTGGATCACTAAGATTGCTATTATCCCAATACAGATGTCTAAGGGCACGGCTTTGAATAACAGAGCAGTAAAGAGCTTATTTTTTTCTATAACGACTTGAGAAGCGCCTAACATGAGACTACCACCTGATGAAAAAGGTGACAGTGATGAGCTTTGCGCGCCCACAACAATACAGGTAAAAAGTAATAAAGGACTTATGCCAGAAGCAACGGCTAGGGGTAACACTATAGGAAATAAAGTAGGGGCGACGACGCCAAGTGTACTGGCAAATACGGACATGATTGCGCTGATAACGAAGACTAGCGTCGGTATCAACCAGATAGGGACGTTGGTACTGAGCCATTCGGTGAGCTCGTAAATAACTCCTACCTCTACACCGAGGCGAATCAACATACCGACACCGCAAATCATAATAAGCGTATTCCAAGGTATGAGTGCTATCACCGCTCTTTCGTCGCCTAACTTTAAAAATAGGCTGATTAAAGCAAAAATAACCGCGATAAAACCAATATCAATCCGAGCGTTCAAAAACTCAATCGCTGATATTTGCGGCATGAGCAGATTTAAAATGGGCACTATAAGCACAGTCGCCATCATGATAAAAATCAGCATAATAGATTGTTTTTGCTTACTATCAAAAGGCTCTGGCACTGTCGTTTGAATCGAGATTTTGCTATTTTTGGCATTGAACACGCTATAGCCACCCAAGAGGATTACAGGTATGACAAAAGTAGCAGCGAAAACCCCTAAAACATAAGTAAAGCTATTGTCATTGGCAACGCCTGCGCCGCGCATCAGCTCTCTAAAGATAACGCCGCTTTGTGAGGTAATAAAGTTTGCACCGGCGAGCGCGCCATAATTGACAGATAAGGTGGCAATGACGATATTTAAATTGGTACGTTTAGACAAAAGCAGAATCATCGGTGCCATTGTCGCCAAAACGGTGTAATAGCCTGCGCCTAAGCCTGCGACAACTGTAGCAACAAAAAAGATAATCAATGGCAAAAATGCTGGAAAATGACGACACCTATAGATTAAATGGTTCGATAGTTTTTCTAACGCACCGTTTGCGAGAGGGAAGTTATAAAAAAGCGTCACAGCAAAAATGACAAAGAAGATTTTTAGCGGCCATAGCTCAATAATCTCATAAGCCTTTAGACCCATACCGAAACAACCAATCAGATACGAAAACGCAATAGCAAACAAGCCGATATTGATTTTGGTGGTATAGCCTAAAATAATGCATATTACGATGGCTGCGAGAATATAAAGTGTCACAACTGCCCCTTGATTTTAACGGTATGAATTCTATAAAAAGCCATAGCAGCTTTTATAGAGTAAAAAGCAGTACGCTAATATCGAAAAATAACTTCATAAACGATAAGTCAAATAAGCCTGAGCAGCGCCTCTAATTAAGTAGAATGATAGCAAAAAAACTCATATGAATTAGATAAGGTTGATAATAACAAGCGGATCAAAAATACCTATTAAAACGATTAGAATGGTCTTACTTTTACGGCAATAATGTCGCTTAAAAAGAATCGAGTTATTAAAAATTTTCCATGACGGTGAAACAATGATAGACAATTTCAAAAACTTTAAAATGCCACGATATGAGCAGGTAAGATGGCACATACAAACCTTACTGACAGAGAGCAAGTGGGATGAAAATACACCTTTACCTAGCGAGCAGGAGTTTGCTGATAAATATCAGGTATCGGTAGGCACCGTGCGTAAAGCGGTTGAAAAACTGGTGGAGGAAGGGGTTTTAATAAAACAGCAGGGCAGAGGGACGTTTTTAAAGCGTCCAGATTTTAATAGCTCATTATTAAGGTTTTTTAAATTTCGTGATAAAGAGTCTGGTTATGTCACGCCAACGGGAATAATTAAAAAAATCTCAGTGATAGACGCGATTGATGATATTAACCAAAAATTAGATATAGATGAACATGAAGCGCTCATTTATATAGAGCGGGTTCGTATCGTCGAAGACAAAGTCTTACTGAGTGAAAAGATATGGCTTCCTAAAAGCTGTTACGAAGCCTTTGCCAACTTGGCGCCTGAAGATTTTGAGAATCTTCTTTATCCTTTTTATTATACAAAGTGTGGACAGTTTGTGTCGTCTGCCGTAGAGACGCTATTTTTTATAACCAATCATATAGACCCTTATTTAGGCAATAATAAACAAGAAAGTTTGGTTAAAGTATGCCGTATTGCCAAAAATTTAGAGGGTGACCCTATCGAGTATAGAGAGTCATATGGACTGGCAGGGAAATTTAGTTATGAAGTCAATATCATTTAATCATTATGATAGATCGTCAATAAAACCAAATGACTTATTAAAACAGCACATTGACGTTTCTTATTATCATTATCAGCCCACTAATAACCATGAGTATGAGTAGCATTATTCTAAACTGACTAATCGTCATTCCCGCTAAAAAATGCTTACCAATGATATTGCCGACGACCGCACCTAACCCTAGTACCAGTCCATATAGCCAAAGTCTGGCAGGGAATACGCCAAAGAAAGCGTAGCCGCCGATTTGCATGATACCCACAAAAAAGGAGTTGGCAGTTTTAGTAGCAATCAGGTTTTCTTTTTCTAGCCCAGCATTCATATAAAAAGGGTTGAGTATAGGGCCGAGACCACCGACCAAAGTACTCATAAAAGCAATGACAAAACCCAAAGGTATAAAGCCGAATTTTGGCATATCAAAGGTTTTATCGACTTTACCGAACCTATATTGGAAAATGGTCGATACCAAAAATACGCCAACCAATAACTGAATCCACCCTGCATCCAAGCGACTAAATACCAAGGCGGCAAGCCATGCCCCTACGATGGCACTAGGAACATAGTATCTGGTCAAGGACCAATCAATGTCATGCCAAAATAGATAGAGCCGTGAGGCATTGCTAATAAGCGTGGCCAAATTGATCACGGGAGGCGTAACGGCTGTTCCTATCATTGAAGAGGTAACAGGTATCAATAGCATGGCCCCGCCGCCACCAGACACCGTAGAGATGATAAAAGCGACCATGCCAGCGACAAACAAGCCAGCCAAGTGCCAATTCGGGATGGTGTGCAATAGCTCTAAAACATTGGTCACTATAAAATCCTATTCCATCAAATTCTAAAGTATCTTAAATGACTGATAGTATGAGTAGTCGAGATGCTTAACCTAGCAATCTACTTTATTACAGCCCCTAAAATGCAGATCGCGGCAATAAGCTGTAGAACCAATAATAGCTCAGTTCAAAATAACTGGTATTTAATGCTGTTTGAAAGAGACTTACATTATCTTAATCTTTGATAAAGTATGGTGGCACCAACGCTTGCTCATTGTTGTTCCGCTAGACCTGCTAGCCATTAAGCTTTGTTTGAGAGACGAACAAAGCTAATGGCTAGGCCACATAGAAATGTTACTATAACTCTTAAAACTAATAACGATGACAGTTATTTAATGCTGATTGTTTGCTAGCAGTCGTTTTTAGTATCCATTCATTTAAAACTAAAATAATTAGGAGCAAAACATGGGCTTATTGGTCGATGGTCAATGGCAGGATAAATGGTATGACACCGAGGCGAGCGATGGACGCTTTGTACGCGAAGATGCTGGTTTTAGAAACTGGGTAACAGCGGACGGTAGCGCAGGCCCAACTGGCGTGGGTGGCTTTAAGGCCGAAGCCAATCGCTATCATTTATATGTCTCGCTTGCCTGTCCTTGGGCACACCGCACCACGATTTATCGCAAGCTCAAAGGCTTGGAAGATATGATTTCGCTGTCTGTTGTGCATCCGTTTATGGGCGATAAAGGTTGGACGTTTGCAGAAGGAGCTGGCGTGATTGCTGACCCTATTGTCAATGCCAGCTATTTATATGAAGTATATGTCGCTGCTAAGCCTGATTATACCGGACGCGTCACAGTGCCAATATTATGGGATAAAAAAACCCATACCATCGTTAGTAATGAATCGTCTGAGATTATTCGGATGTTAAATTCTGCTTTCGATGAAGTAGGGGCGACGGACGTTAATTTTTTACCAAAAGCGTTGCTCGCAGAAATCGATACGATTAATGAATTCGTGTATTCAGCGGTGAATAATGGCGTGTATAAAGCAGGGTTTGCCACAACCGAAGCTGCGTACAAAGAAGCGGTAGTGACGCTATTTGACGCGCTTGATACGTTAGAGGCACGTTTGGCTGACCAACGTTACTTGCTCGGTGATACGATTACTGAGGCCGATTGGCGCTTATTTACCACGCTAGTACGGTTCGATGAGGTATATGTTGGGCATTTTAAATGTAATATCCGCCGTATTGTTGATTATCCCAATCTTTGGGGTTATCTGCGTGATTTATATCAGGTGCCCGGTATCGCCGAGACGGTCAGTATCGAGCATATCAAGGCGCATTATTACACCAGTCACGCCAACATCAATCCTACACGTATTATCCCCGTCGGTCCGCTGCTTGACTTTAACGAACCTCATGACCGTGCACGTTTCTAGCTTTTATTGAGCTTTTTAAATTAAGCTAAAAAAAACCGCGCTAGCTTGTATATAAGCTAGCGCGGTTCTTTGTATAAAACGATTTAATTTATATTAAGCGTTATTCAACTGACGCGCAGCTTCTAGGGCAAAATAAGTCAAAATCCCATCAGCGCCTGCACGGCGGAAACCAATCAAGGATTCCAAAATCACCGCATCGGTTAGCCAGCCGTTTTGAATAGCAGCCATATGCATAGCGTATTCACCAGACACTTGATACGCAAAGGTTGGTACGCCAAAGGTGTTTTTAACTTCACGAATTAGGTCTAAGTACGGCTGACCCGGTTTAATCATCACCATATCAGCGCCCTCATTGATATCCATAGCAACTTCGTGCAGCGCTTCGGCACGGTTGCCAAAGTCCATCTGATATTGCTTTTTATGCCCACCTTTTAAGTTGCCGGCACTCCCAACGGCATCACGGAACGGACCGTAGTAAGCAGAAGCATATTTGGCAGAGTAGGCCATGATAGCGGTGTTGACAAAGCCTTCAGCTTCAAAGGCATCACGCATAGCTTTGATACGCCCATCCATCATATCACTTGGCGAGATGATATCAGCGCCTGCACGGGCATGTACAAGCGCTTGCTTGACCAAGACTTCGACCGTTTCATCATTGACCACATAGCCTGAGTCATCGAGCAGACCGTCTTGACCGTGAGAGGTATAAGGGTCTAGCGCCACATCAGTCATTACCACCATTTCTGGTACGGCATCTTTGACTGCTTTGACGGCGCGCGCGCTTAAGCCATTTTCATCATAAGCCGATTTACCATCAGGCGTTTTTAATGAATTATCAATGACAGGGAAGATGTCGATAGTAGTAACACCCTCTGCTAATAATTCTTTGGCATAATTAATCAACAGATCAATCGATAGGCGCTCAACGCCGGGCATACTAGCGATTGCTTCACGCTTGTTTTCACCTTCTAATACAAAAACAGGGGCGATAAAATGCTTAGGATGCAGCTCAACTTCACGAATCATCGAACGCACGTTATCGTTATAACGCAAGCGACGTAGACGGGTTTCAGGGAATTGACGGTTAAAAGTATAAGTCATGAGGTTTCCTTATTTGATTTTAAGCATGGTTATCTATCAGCTTTATGGAAACAGCTGTTTTAAGACTGGTTTTTATAAGATTGGTATCATTAAGAGAATAAAAAGGTCGTTGGTATAATGTTGTACGATAACTGGCACTACTATAACCAATAGTGACTATCGAAAGCAAAAAGCCCTACCAAGTCGGTAGGGCTGATTGTAGTTATCGACTATCAAGGTGAGGAAAATTTTCCCACAGCCTTTACAGCTACTTAACGCTCATTAATCTGCGTGACCGGCACTGGTTCAACCTTGGCCTCTTTCGTAATGGTCTGTTCAGTGACCACGCCTACAGCAGCGTCCGTTTTGCCATCATTATTGACATCGACAACAGCTGTTGGGTTAAAAGTTGCTTTCTCTATTGGCTGTGCCTGCTTAATCGCTTGCGCTTCTTGTGCAGAAGCCACGCGAGCAGAGCTGGCCGCTTCGATGGCATCGACTGCTTTGGCTTTATTGCTATTGGCCGGTAGATTGACCAATTGCACCAAGTTTTTATGCGGTACAGGAATGACGGTTGGCACATCAAGGTTGGCACCGCCGCCTAGCACTTGGTAGAGCTCAACTTGGCTGATGATTTTTTGTAACTCTAAGTCCAAAATGCCTTGCTGCGTTGAGAACAATGAGCGTTGCGCATCGAGTACATCTAGGTAGTTGGCAATACCCGCTTTAAAGCGCGCATCGGCAATCTGATACGTTTGTTCAAAGTTATCTTGCAAACGGTACTGCGCGGCCAACTGGTCGCCCAATGTCGCTCGTGTCGCTAGGACGTCTGATACTTCACGGAACGCGGTTTGGATAGAGCGCTCGTAGTTTGCTAGTGTCTGTTCGCGCTCAATTTTTGCCACATCATAATTGGCATCTAAGCGGCCCGCATCAAAAATAGGTACGCTAATGCTTGGACCAAATGACCAGCCAACCGAACCACTCTTGAATAAGTCATCTAAACTGCCACTACTCAAGCCCACGCTACTGGCTAGGCTGATAGATGGGAAGTAAGAAGCTCGTGCCACTTCGATATTGGCACCAGCGGCTTTTAGATTGTACTCTGCTTCCAATACATCAGGGCGATAGCGGAGCAATTCACTTGGTAAGCCGGCGCTGAATATCTGCTGGCTTGTGATATTGCTAACAGCAGGGGCTGGAATAAGATTGGTTGGAATGGGGCCACCGACCAAAAACTGCAGCGCATTACGCGATCTTAAAATACTGCTCTGTGCCTGTAAAACGGCAAGTCTGGCATTTTCTAATGACGCACTGGCTTGCAGCGATGGCAGTTTAGGGTCAATACCAGCTTCAAAGCGTTTATCAGCGATAAATAGAGACTTTTCACGGCTTTCGACCGTCGCTTCAGCCAGTTTTAACTGCGCAAGGCTATAGCTTAAATTGGCATAGCTTTGAGCGATATTACTAATCAGGCTGATTTGAGTGGTGTCTTTGGCTGCGGTAGTCGCTAAAAAGTTTTGTAACGCCTGCTCTTTTAGACTAGAAATTTTACCCCAAAAATCTAACTCATAGTTAGCAAGACCAAGGTTGACGTTATATGAGCTGTTAGGGTTTTTATCGCGACTATTTTGCGCTTGGCGCGTGTAACCACCGCTACCATCAATTCTAGGCAGATCATTAAGATCGGTAATTTGATACTGCGCGCGTGCTTTCTCAATGGCCAAACGTGCACTTTCAAAGTCTTTGTTATTCTCTAAGCCTAACGCAATCAGACCTTTTAAGCGCTCGTCGCTGTAAAACTCCTGCCAGCGCTGCCCAGCAATACTGGCTTGATTGGCGCTACTGACGGTTTCTTTATCGAACGCGCCGTAGGTTTGTTCGATAGGCACGTTTGGTTCAGCAAGCACAGGACGCATATCTGCTTTTGGAATGGTGTTACAAGCAGCCATGCTCAGTGCTAAGGCGGTGAGGCCAATGAGGCGACCGCCATTTTTACGCAGTACTGCTAGCGCTGGTTGGGCAGTGGTAGCTATAGTAGCTACCGCTGCTGAGTTTAAAGTAAAGTTTTTTTGAGCACTCATTGTATATTATCTCCAAAGCTTGCAGGCTGATAACTATCAGAAGGCATTGGGTCAGAAGGTGTTGGGTTTTGCGGGCCAGGTGTGCCGTCGTTACCATCATCTCTATCGTTCGGTTTATTATTCTCATATTTGTAAGGGAATAAACTACGTACCCAAATAAAGAACATTGGAATAAAGAAGATACCTAATAACGTCGCGGTGACAACACCACCTACCACGCTGGTACCGATGGCGTTTTGACTGCCTGAGCCCGGACCTGTGGCGATGAATAATGGCACAACACCAAGTCCAAACGCAAGTGAGGTCATGATAATTGGACGCAGACGTTGACGCGCCGCTATCATAACCGCTTCTTTTAGCGTATTACCTTCTTCTTGATGCTCTTTTGCAAACTCAATAATCAAGATAGCGTTTTTGGCTGATAGACCAACGACCGTTAGTAGACCAACTTGCAAGTAGATATCGTTATTAAAGCCGCGTAACCAGGTAAATATCACCGCACCTAGCACCCCAAGCGGGATGACCAATAGTACAGAGAAGGGGATAGACCAGCTTTCATATAGAGCGGCGAGACATAAGAATACCACCAAGATCGACAGGGCATAAAGCATCGGCGCTTGGGCACCTGACTTTTGCTCTTCAAGTGACATACCTGTCCACTCGTAGCCAATACCTTCAGGTAGCTTTTGCATCATCGCTTCCATCGAGCTCATCGCTTCACCCGTACTAAGACCAGGGGCGGCGCTACCTTGGATATTCATTGACGGTAAGCTGTTATAACGGGTCAGACGCGGTGAGCCTGATTGCCATTCACTGCTTGAGAACGCATCAAATGAAATCATTTCACCGGCATCATTACGAACATACCATTTGCTGATATCATCAGGATTGGTACGACTGCTTGGCTCGCCTTGGACAAACACGCGCTTAATACGACCACGGTCAACGAAGTCATTAATATAGCTTGAACCCCAAGCAGTAGAAATCACGCTATTAATGTTAGCCAATGACAGCCCATAAGCAGCGGCTTGCTCTTGATTGATATTAATTTTTAACTGCGGCGCATCTTCTTGTCCGTTTGGACGCACGCCTGTTACTTGATCGTTTTGCGCAGCCATACCGAGCAGCATATTACGTGCTTCGAGTAAGCCTTCATGGCCGACGTTACCTGTATCTTGAATCATCAAATCAAAACCACTGGCATTACCTAGTTCGGTAATAGCTGGCGGTACAATTGCAAAGACTTGTGCTTCATTTAACTGAGTAAAGAAATAGCCCATCGCTCGACCAGCGACCGCTTGTGCGGTATTTTCATCGCCGCTTCGCTCCGCCCAGTCTGTCAAACGTACGAAAGCCAGACCCATGTTTTGACCTTGACCGGCGAAACTGAAGCCTGCCACAGAGAACACAGACGCCACGTTGTCTTTTTCTTGGGTTTCATAATAGTTGGTGACTTTTTCTAGTACCGCTTCCGTTTCATCAAGCGTCGCCCCAGCAGGAAGCTGTACTAAGGTAAACATAATACCTTGGTCTTCCTCGGGTAAAAACGAGCCCGGAATACGTAAGAATACCACGGCCATGACGCCGATAATGGCGGCATAACCGATTAAGTATAACCACTTAAATTTAAAGCTTTTACCGACAGAATTTTCATACTTACGGCTGACTTTATAAAAAGAGCGGTTAAACCAACCGAAGAAACCTTTTTGCTCTTCAGTAGATCCTTTCTCGTGGCTCTTACTACGTTTTAGCAAGGTCACACATAGGGCAGGGGTAAAGATAAGCGCCACTAATGCTGACAGTACCATGGCGGTAATCAGGGTAATGGAGAACTGACGATAAATGACACCGGTTGAGCCACCAAAGAAGGCCATCGGTACGAAAACGGCCGATAGAATCAAGGCGATACCGACAACGATTTTACTAATCTCGCCCATCGATTGTATGGTCGCGTCTTTAATGGAAATATGAGGGTCTTCTTCCAAGATACGCTCAACGTTTTCGACGACCACGATGGCGTCATCGACCAGTAGACCAATGGACAATACCAAGGCAAACATGGTCAATACGTTGATACTAAAGCCAGCGATATATAAGACGGCAAAAGTACCCAGTAATACCACGGGTACAGCAAGCGTTGGAATAATGGTCGCGCGCCAGTTTTGTAAGAAAATGAACATGACGATAAAGACTAAAACAATCGCTTCGATGAGTGTTTTGACTACTTGCTCAATAGACAAACGTACAAATGGCGTGGTGTCATAAGGAATAACGGTCGTCAGATTTTTTGGGAAATTCTGTTCAAGCTCCGCCATACGAGCGCCAACGGCTTCACGAGTTTCAAGCGCGTTTGCACCACCCGCCAAAGAAATACCGAGACCAGCGGAAGTCTGCCCATTATAAAGCGCAGTCACACTGTAGTTTTCACTGCCGATTTCAACTTTTGCAACATCACCTAGGCGAACCTTCGCCCCAGAGGTATCGGTTTTTAATAAGATATTTTTAAATTCTTCAGGGGTTTGTAAATAGCTTTGCACGGTAACCGTGGCGTTAATAACCTGTCGATCCGTATCTGCAGGCGCTTGTCCTAATTGGCCAGCAGACACCTGCGCGTTTTGCGCACGTACGGCATTGACCACATCAGCTGGCACCAAGTTATAACTACGTAGCAGCGAAGGATCAAGCCAGATACGCATGGCATAGGCTGAACCAAACACCTGCACTTCACCAACACCTTCGACACGGCTGAGCTGGTCAACGACGTTTGAGTTGATATAGTCAGCAATATCGCTGTTATCCATGCTGCCGTCTTCAGACACGAAAGCTTGCACCATCAAAAAGCTGCTAGACGATTTATTGACGTTGACGCCCTGACGCTGTACGGACTCAGGGAGTGAGCTCATCGCGGCTTGCAGTTTGTTCTGTACCTGTACCTGTGCGGTATCAGGATCGGTACCGTTTTCAAAGGTAAGCGTTACAGATGCGCCACCATTTGACGAGCTCGATGATGACATATACATCAAGCCATCAAGCCCTTTCATACGTTGTTCGATAATCTGAACCACTGAATCTTCAACGGTCTGCGCGTTCGCACCAGGATAGCTTGCGCTCACCGAGATGGTCGGCGGTGCGATGCGTGGATACTGCTCAATCGGTAGGTTAATAACCGATATTACCCCGATGAGCATGACCAAAATAGCCATCACCCAAGCAAAAATAGGGCGATCAATAAAAAAACGTGACATAGTATATCCCTAGGTTTTCCTATCTTTGAATGGAATTAGTTAGCGGTAGATTCTGCTGGTTTTTTAGCAGAGGTATCTTTACTAGCTGGCTTATCCATCGCTTTTGCGGCTTGCTGCGGCGTTTGAGCAGTTGGCGCGCCCGGCTTAGCAGGGGCAGCATTTGGATTTTCTAAAGGTTTGGCGACGACTTCTTGCTCAGGTTTGACCTTTGAGCCACCGATCACCACCACTTTATCCCCTGCTTTTAAGCCATCAGTGACGACCCACTGATCTTTGTAGGTACCATTAATAGTGACAGGACGTACTTGAATTTTATTATTCTCATCAACGATATAAACTTGCGGTTCGCTTTTTGGTGTACGCATCACCGCGCTTTGCGGTACCAATGCAGCATTGCTGATGACGCTTTGGGTTAAGCGTGCACTGACGTACATCCCCGGTAGCAGGACATTATTAGGGTTGGGGAAGACTGCACGTAAGGTCACAGCACCTGTTGATTCATCAACTTTTGCTTCTGATAATGCCAGCTCGCCACGTACCGGATACGTTGAGCCGTCCTCTAATACCAACTCAACCGAATTCATACCCGCCTGTGCTTTACCAGCAGAAATTTGCTGGCGTAGTTTAAGCAGCTCAGAGGATGACTGGCTGATATCGACATAGATAGGATCTAAGCGCGAGATAGTCACTAAAGGATCTGGTTGACCGGCGCTAACCAAGGTACCAGCAGTAACGCTAGAGCGGTCAGTACGACCTGCGAGCGGCGCTCGTACGATAGTACGATTAAGGTCTAGTGTACTGGCTTGTAAGTTTGCTTTTGCTGTTTGGATACCAGCTCTAGCGCTCTCAATACCAGCTTCGGTTTGCCCAATCGCCGCACGCGCGCTTTCGACTGCTGCTTGCGCCGTACGAACTTGGGTAACCGCTTGGTCGTATTGCTGCTTTGAGATGGCATCAATTTCGATCAAGCCTTGCAAGCGATTTAAGTCATTTTGTGCTTGCGATAAAGACGCTTGGCGACTGACCAGCTCAGCTTTGGCATTGGCGTTGTTTGCTAACGCCGTCTGATAATTGGCTTCAGCTTGTTGAATGGCCGCCTGCCCACTGGTGATAGACGTCGCGTAGTTATCGGTATTGATACGGTATAAAGGTTGGTCTTTTTTGACGTTGCTGCCTTCGCGGAACAACACCTCGTCAATAATTCCGTTTACTTGTGGGCGAACGTCGGCGGTTTGGTAAGCGGCGGTACGTCCAGCAAAGGTTTGTACTTGCGGTACGGTATCTAAAGTGACAGTCTGAACGTTGACGACGGCAGGTGGCATCTGCTGCTGCGCCGCTGCCCCAGCTGCGTCCTCATTTTTATCACAGCCGACCAATACAGCGCCAGATAGTACAGATGCTATTACAAGCGCAAGAGTAGAGTGCTTCATTAATGTCCTCGGCAATATAAATATCATATAATAATTACAGTTTAAAAAGTTTATGGATAAATCTTAACGAAGTAAATATGAAACGTAATATGTCTTTACCGCTGTTAGAGTTCATTACTAAATAGATAATATAATAACTAAACACACAACAATCGGCTAAGCAGATTTAAAGTAATGCATGATTATAAACTATAGGGTATACCCCACAGTCAAGATGCAAAAAAAACCTTCATCTACCTTGTGATAAGCTCATTTCTCAATAAAGATTTAACAACCATTGATAATACAAGCGTAACCTTCTAAATACTTCGTAAGATTGGTAATGAATACCGTGCCAAAATATTGTTAAATTTTGTTTTTTTAAATACGATTTAAGGATAGTAGCAAGAAAACCATATAAAAGTACAGTAGAAAATGGCATGTACAGAAAAACGGTGTTTTAGCAATACTTAAGTGTGAACGCTAAAATTTCAGGGAAAAATAAGAACAATTGAACGAAGAAAGCGATGGGTAATGAGAAAGCTGCGTGTATAGCAACCTTATTTTCTCATTTTATTTATTTCATTATTATAAAGTACAACTTAACTAGAAATTAAATGGTCACATACTTTTTTTATTGATGCCTAAACATTTTAAGCATCTATAATATATAGGCTAGCAATATTTACACTAACCGCGCGCTGGCAAGTTCAGTCAGCTGATATAGCCCTTGACGGTAGCGGTTGTCAGGTAAGCTGCTTAGCGCTTGCTGAGCCAGTTTGGTTTCTTCCAAAGCACGCTTTTTACAGTATTCAAGCGAACCTGACTGACGGACGAGCTCGATAAGCTGCTCAGCGTTTGGTGTTTTACCCGTTTGCACCGCAAGTCGTAATTGCTCATAGCCTGCTTTATCGCTGTCTTTTAATAGTTCAAGCGCTTTAATGGTGGGCAGCGTAGGTTTGCCTTCTGCCAAATCATCGCCCAAATTCTTGCCCATCACTTCACTATCGCCACTGTAGTCGAGTACATCATCGACGATTTGAAAAGCGTTACCGAAATGCTGACCAAAATCAGCCAATGCTTGCAAGTGCTCGGTTTTATTTTGCAAAATAGCCGCGCCTTGGGTCGCCATCATAAATAAGCGCGAGGTTTTGCCATCGATAATATTGAGGTAGTCTTGTTCAGTGGCTGCAGGGTTATGCTGATGCTGAAGTTGTAAGACTTCGCCCTCAGCGATATCACAGGTGCCATCGGAGAAGACCTGCAATAACGGCAAGCTTTGAAAACCAACCAACAAGTTAAAAGCGCGAGCAATCAAATAGTCGCCGACCAGCACAGCAGTGGCGTTGTCCCAAGTAGCATTAGCCGTTGGTTTGCCACGGCGCTGTCCTGATTCATCAATCACATCATCATGTACCAAGGTTGCCGTATGCAGCATCTCAGTAATCGCCGCCAGATGCATCGCTTGTTGCGATGGCTCGTCGCTAAACATGCGCGCGCACAATAAGGTAATCAGCGGGCGCATACGTTTGCCACCAGCATTGATTACATGCTGCGAGACGCTCATTACCAATTGGACTTTAGAATTCAAACTGCCAAAGACTTGCTTATCCATAATCTCAAAATCGTTAGCAACGATACTTTGGATATCAGCATAGCTTAGCGTATCGGCAGAGCTTGGCGTACTGGTTAGAACGTTTAATGGTGTGGTCGAGGGTGCGGCGGCGTTCGATAAAGAATTACTGGTCATAATGAGTCGTCATACCAATGAAAAAATGAAAAATGAGTTTAGATAGCGGTCTATTTATAATAATGCTTGCAGCAAATAATAGTTAGGCTAGCGTTTGACGCATAATAGCATAGCTGTTTAGGTCAATGGTTGATTTAAGTATAGCAGAAAGTAAGTTAGGACTTTTAATATAGCGACGTGTTGTCCTTTTGATTTCTATCATTTTTAAAAGTTAACTGGTTAGATTTTTTTAATTAGTCACTTATGTTAGCAACATTTTATTAATAATAGTCGTTAATAAGATTTATATTTACAAAAAACTGTAAGTCACTGATTATATAAGCTATAATAGCGGCTGTTGGATTTTAACCCATTCGCGTTTGTTATAGTATATCTACATAGAGCGGTTTATCCTAACATCGGTAGTCACTACCTTTGTCAGTGAAATCTATCGCTTTTTTTGAGAATTATATCAATCGCTATGATTGTTATTACCACCTTGCAAAAACAAGAGGCGCGGCTTGCTTTTATGAGCAAAAAGCCGTAAAATCTTGCCTTTAATTTTTCCCTGTCGTGTTCGTTATTGAAGCGTTGATATAATATCAGCCACGGCACACGGGTTAAACGGAGTCAGACAATGTACGCAGTAATCAAAACTGGTGGTAAACAGCACCGTGTTGTGGTCGATGAGCTTTTAAAAGTTGAATTACTAAAAGCAGAAAAAGGCGAAACAATCAAATTTGAAGACGTATTGATGGTTGTTGACGGTGAAACTGTCAAAATCGGTCAACCTATCGTTGAAGGCGCTAGCGTAGAAGTTGAAGTAGTTGAGCATGGTCGCGGCGAAAAAATCCGTATCATCAAACACAACCGTCGTAAGCATTATCACAAAGAGCAAGGTCACCGCCAATGGTATACCTTGTTAAAAATCAAAGCGATTAATGCCTAATTATTCACTTAGCAATGACTGCTAAATAGCGCACTAAATGCTTAAGAGTTGTCGCATTAGCGATAAGTCACATTAACAAGGAGATTTTCTCATGGCACATAAAAAAGCTGCCGGTTCGAGCCGTAACGGTCGTGATTCAAACCCAAAAATGCTAGGCGTTAAAATCTTTGGTGGCCAAGCTATCACAGCTGGTAACATCATCGTTCGTCAACGTGGTACAGAATTCCACGCAGGCGAAGGCGTTGGCATGGGTCGTGACCATACTTTATTTGCACTAAATGACGGTGTGGTAAAGTTTGCGACCAAAGGTAAATTCAACCGTCGTTATGTTATGGTTGAAAGCGCATAATTGCCCATCTAGGTTATTTAGTTATTCACTAGCATAATCGGATGACTAAAAAAGCCCTTATTACCCTTTGGTAGTAAGGGCTTTTTTATGGCGCTCATTTACATGAAAAACAGCTAAAGCAAATAATAAACAACGCCATATGCCGTGTAACTCTGTTGGTTACAAGCGCGTATGGCAACGGTAGTAATGATTGCAAATCATGACTAGGCGCGTAATAAAAAAACTGGCACACTGTCTGCATTGTTTACTGACGTCGTTTTTTTGGCACGAGATAAGCACTTATTGAAAACAAAAATTTTAATTAACACGTATTATTTTTATGCTATTTTGCATTTGAGAGAGGATTTATAATGACTGTATTATCAAAAAAAACCACTTTAAAACAAAAATTGATGGGCGGCGCTTTAACGGGCGTATTGATGACATCGCTTGGGGTAGCAGCGCCGATGGTAGCATTGACCCAAACGGCAAGCGCTGCTCCTGCGGATAATTTAACGGCCGCTAAACGCTTAAATAAGCTGTTAAGCAACACCAAAAGCATGACCGCTAACTTTAGCCAAACCACCAAAGGCGCGAATAGCGGTACTTTTAGCGGTACCATGAGTGTTCAGCGTCCAAATAACTTTCGCTGGGAAACCAAATCACCGTCAGAGCAGCTTATTGTAGCGAATGGCAGCTCAATGTGGGTTTATGACAAAGACTTGGAACAAGCGACAAAGCAAAATGTCGATAGCCAGGTAGGTAACACGCCAGCGTTATTGTTATCAGGCGACCCAAGTAAGATTGATAAAAACTTTAAAATCACCCAGCCTTATGCCAATAAAAACTACTATGTGCTCTATCCAAAATCAGATAGCGCCAGCTTTAAGAGCTTATCGATGAGCTTTAGTGGCGGCAAACCTGTGATGATGGTGCTGAATGATACGCTAGGACAAACCACGACGATTAAGTTTAGCGGTATTAAAATGAACCCAAGTATTAATAGCAGTCAGTTTAAATTCACGCCGCCAAAGGGCGTTGATATTATTAATCAATAATTCTTTTACTGATTGAGCCTATAAAAAAAGGACACGCTTATAAAGCCTGTCCTTTTTTATTGCTATAAGTCCAAGATATACAGATTTTACTTTAATCGATAAGAAATAACGACTTGCTACTAAGACAAAGCTTTGATGGCTTCCATATCGGGCAGTGGCGGTAGCTCATCTAAACTGGTTAATCCAAACGCATCTAAAAATTGCGCTGTGGTATGTAGCAGTGCAGGGCGCCCCAAGGTTTCTTTATAACCTTTCTCTTCAATCCAGCCTTTATCAAACAGTTGACGCAAGATATTACTTGATAGCGTCACACCGCGCACGTGCTCGATATCACTACGGGTCACCGGCTGCTTATAGGCGATGACACTCAAGGTTTCAAGCAGGGCTTGGCTCAGGCGCTCTTGACGCTGCGGAAAGACACGCTGGATTAATGCACTATAGTCGTCGGCAACTTGCAATCGATAGCCGCTAGCCGTTTCATGTAAGGTCAGCACACCAGTATCTAAACGTTGTTGTAGTAGGTCTAATGCTTGTGTAAGCTCTTTAGTGTTTAATGACAGATATTTTTTTAAAATACTGGCAGTCAGGGGCGCTTCTGAAGCGTGCAGGAGTACTTCGATATGCTTGCTGATTTCTTCTAAATCTTGATTTTGCTTATCTGTCATTGCACGTATTCTCTATTAAAACCATTAAGCTAGCCACTGTAACGTTAATTGTCCTATATGGCGATCTGCTGCGGTTTCATTATAGGCAGCTGATTGGCCTTCGGGGTTATTATTCACGACACCAACCAACTGCCGTTTCATCAGCTCAAGTACCGCGACAAAACTGACTACAACGCCTATCCTACCTTGGGATTTATCCAGTAACTCATAAAATGAGCGTGCACCATCCGTGCTTAGCTGTCTGCTGATACTGGCGATACGATCAGAAAGGGGTACGGCATCAACTTTAATGGTATGCATTTGATAGTCGGGCTGTAGCTGCATTTTAAATAAGCTATCAATCAAAAGGTTTGGCGAATAATTGGGTAATTCGGCATTCATAACGTCTTGACTTGGCATACTGACCAGCGCTAAAAATACATCGCGCTCAAGACGCACGAGATTGTCCAAACGCTGACTGGCCACTTTGATTTGCGCATACTCTTCAAGGCGTTCAATCAGCTCAGCTTTTGGGTCGCGCTCATCGCTTGGCGTTTCAGGCTTTGGTAGCAGCAGCTCGGTTTTAATGGCAATCAAGGTCGACGCCATCAGCAGATAGTCACCGGCCAATTCAAAATGTTCGGTATCCAGCTCACCGATATAAGCCAAATACTGCTCAGTAATCGGCAATATCGGCATTTGGGTGAGATCGACATTGTTCTTTTTGACCAGATATAATAAAAAATCTAAGGGTCCAGCAAATTGCTCAAGCCAAATGGCAAAGGCTTGCGGCGGTACATAGAGATCTTCTGGTAGATGCTGCACCGGCGTCTGATAAATACGCAGCGCCATATCATTATTGATTGAAATACGATGTTTGCTATTGTTATCCATAAACTTAGCGTTTTCATCCACGCTTACGGAAAATGCGGCCTTTGGTAAAGCCGCTGTTTTATTTTTCAATACTGTCTGCACCTTTAGCATCCGCCCTGATTACTGTGAGTAAAAGCAATCAAAGACTTACTTAAGCTTAGCGAGGGGGCGAATGCCAATAGCACGGCGAGTTTTATCGAGCTGTTTACGGCTATGGCGACGGGCCTTTTCTGCGCCCATTTGTAAGATTTCTTCTAGCTCTTTTGGATTGGCCATTAGCGCTTCGTAACGAGCACGGAATGGGGCAATCTCGCTATTGATTTTATCAAACAATGCTTGCTTGGCATCACCCCAGCCAATGCCAGCTGCATATTGATCACGCATATCAATAATCTCTGCAGGCGTCGCAAAAGCTTTATAAATCTCAAAGAGGGCAGAATCATCAGGGTCTTTTGGCTCAGCAGGCAACTGCGAGTTGGTGACAATTTTCATAATGGCTTTATGCATCTGCTTTTCAGGACTGACTTGCGGATTAGGGTCACCGAATAGAGGAATGGTGTTGCCATAGCTCTTACTCATTTTTCGGCCATCAAGCCCAGTGAGCAGCGGGATATCTTCATCAACAACTGCTGATGGTAGCGTAAAGAGAGGTTTATAACGATGGTTAAATGTACCAGCGATATCACGTGCCATCTCGATATGCTGTACTTGGTCACGACCGACGGGTACATGAGTCGCATTGAACATCAAGATATCGGCCGCCATCAGCACTGGATAGCCAAATAGACCCATATTAATACCTTGATCTGGATCAACGTCGGCTTTTTCGGTATTGATATCGACTGCCGCCTTATAAGCGTGCGCGCGGTTCATCAGCCCTTTGGCGCATGAGCAATTTAAAATCCACGCCAGCTCTGGAATCTCTGGCACATCTGACTGACGATAAAAGGTCACACGTTCAGGGTCAAGACCGCAAGCAATCCAAGTCGCGGCAATGATTTTGGTCGATTCATGAATGACAGCAGGGTCATAACAGCCGATAATGCCATGATAATCTGCTAAAAAGAAAAACGCCTCATCATCGCTATTTTGAATGGACTGAATGGCTGGGCGAATAGCACCAACGTAATTACCTAAATGAGGAATGCCCGTCGGTTTGATGCCGGTTAGGATACGTTTACTTTCTTGTTTAGAACTGTCTACAGCTGTGTCAGTTTGAGTACTCATGAAAAATCCGTTATTTTATTTCTCACATCGTTATTTATGCAGGTGAGTTATTGATATGAGTGAGTTATTAAAATAGATAAGTTATCGAGGTAAATAATAGAGCTGATAAAATATCAGCTGCAAAGTATAGCAAATTTCGCAGCTATTTTTTGGGGAATCAAAACCTACTTATAAATATCGGTACGACCGTTAGGGCCGTTTTTAAAGCGACGATGGAACCACATCCATTGTGTCGGATCGATACGAATCAAGCCTTCTAGCACCTCATTAACGCGGGTCGCATCAGCGACTTCATCATTACTGGGATAATTGTCTAATTCAGGAGTAATGGTCAGATGATAATGCGGACGTTTGCCTTTGGGCAGGTTATCAGGTGTTTGCCGATAAGTATGCAGCGCCATGAGCGCTGGTGGGTTTTGCTTGTCACCCAATTTTGCCATCCGCCGAGATGCGGTAATAGTAGCAGCGGGCACACCAAAGAACGGCGCCATGACACCTTGTTTTAAACCATAATCTTGGTCAGGTGAGTACCAAATCACGTGCTTAGCTTTAATAGAATTAACAAGGCTACGCATGTCACGGCTGGCAATCTGCTTGCCAAAAATCTTAGTACGTCCGTTATAAATGAACCAATCAAGAAGCGGATTGTTTTGCGGGCGGTACATACAATCGGTGGCAAAAAACTGCGTGCAGAGCATGCCGCCAAGATCGAGCATCGTATAATGCGCCCCAAGTAAAATCACAGGTCGACCTTGGTTTTGGGCATTCACTAGGTGCTGTAAGCCCGAGATAGACACCGTACGGGTAAAAATATTGGGACGATACCAAGCGCACAACGTCTCAAACACACCGATACCTTGATTGACAAACACTTGCTTTGCCATCAACTCGCGCTCAGCTTCGGGCTTTTCTGGAAAAGCCAATCTTAAATTAATTAAGGTATCACGTCTGCGCGAGCCGGCTAGTTTATAGATTGAAATACCCAGTTTACGACCCAACCAAAACTGCCAACGCAGCGGCAGATATATCATCGGCAAGAAAATCGCTAATAACAGCCAGATACCCCAATACTTTGGTAATAAAAATTGCCACTGAAAGGGTTTCTTTTCTGCTTGCGCCGTTTGCTTATGGGTTTGCGTAATTGTAGGCATGCCAGCAGGAATGGCGGGCGACTTAACCATTTCACTCTGTTTATTATGCCTACCTGTAGGCGGCGGCATATCCGTTTTTGATGGGTTACTAGGATCGTATTGTTCGGGGGCTTTCATAATGAGCACAGTGTAATAAAAGTTATTATTATGATGGGGGAGCGCGTCCAAGTTTGCAAGCAAGTTTTAATAAACTAACGACAACGAGAGCTAAGGACTTTTAAACTATTAGGCATTTAAACAATATAGTCAAAATATCCTAAAAACACTGCGGTACTGCTGATATCAATTTTTTGTAGCCTCTGTCTGCGCAGGCACAGCAAGCAAGAAAAATGGATATCAGCAGTGCGTGATATATTGATATTACTTTTCACTCACTATAGAGTTAAAACAGCAGCGCTAAAAAATAGCCATAAAAAAACCTTATAAACTGTGACCAGCTTATAAGGTTTTGCAAATCTACTCTTTTGCTTAATACTGCTGCAGCGACTCTGAGAAAAAGAAGGCAGTGGTAAAAAGGGAAGAGATAGCTTTGATTAACGTTTTGAGAATTGTGGACGTTTACGTGCTTTACGTAGACCCAATTTCTTACGTTCAACTTGACGTGAGTCACGAGTAACAAAGCCAGCTGCTTTTAGAGCAGGTTTGTTGGCTTCGTCAAGCTCAATCAATGCACGCGTGATGCCGTGACGGATTGCGCCCGCTTGACCACTGATACCGCCACCTTTTACAGTGATGTATAGGTCATAAGCAGTAGGTGATTCAAGTAGTTCTAAAGGCTGACGAACAACCATGCGCGATGTTTCGCGGCTGAAGTACTCATCAAGTGGTTTGCCGTTAACAACGATGCTACCAGTACCTTTCGCTAAAAAGACACGAGCAGTAGAAGTTTTGCGACGACCAGTTCCGTAATTGCGTTCCATAAGTATATCCTTAGATGTCTAGTTCTTTAGGTTGCTGAGCTTCATGTGGATGTTCTGTACCCGCATATAGTTTCAGCTTTTTGATCATCGCGTAGCCAAGAGGACCTTTTGGAAGCATACCCTTAACCGCTTTATGTAGAACATCTTCAGGCTTATGTGTAATCAGCTTGGTGAAGTTGGTTTCTTTAATACCACCTGGGTAACCACTGTGACGATAGTACTTTTTGTCTTGCGCTTTTTTGCCCGTTACCGCGATTTTTTCTGCGTTGATAACAACGATAAAATCACCAGTATCTACGTGCGGCGTGTAACAAGTCTTGTGCTTGCCACGTAAGCGACTAGCGATTTCAGTAGCTAAGCGACCAAGGGTTTTGCCGTCAGCATCTACGACATACCAGTCATGGGTCACTTCAGCTGGTTTTGCACTAAGTGTTTTCATGATAAAACCTTAAAATTAGAATTCGTTGAGAGTTTAGCTGGGAACGGGGCTCTCAAAAAACAGACTGCACATTATAAGCAGTAGCGCCTACGCTTGCAAGCTGCATTGGGGTTTATTTTCGCCTTATATACATTAAACTGCAGCGTTGGCCAGTTTTTTAGCGGTTTTAAACATTTGTAAATTTTGTTAATGGCTTTCGTTAACCCGACAATTATGACGCTGAAAGCTGATAAAGTCCAGCGACAACTTGCCCAACTTTGGTCTGTTTTAGGCACTCAAAACTTATCAAGCCTTGCATTATCTCTGCTGGCGGCTCAGCGCTTTCGTTGATACTTGCTACCAATTGATCCAGTTGTAGGGTTAAATCTTTATCCGCCTCTAAATAAACCAGCGTTTCTGTGCTGATTAGAGACTGATTAATGAGCGCTGTCAAAATCGGCTGCCACAAATCTTGCGCATAGGGCGGATCGATAAAGACGATATCAAAATGCCGCTGTATTGTTTGATTTTGCGTCAAAACTTGCTCAGCTGTGCCTTGAATAATTTGATACATAGGAGGCTCTAAGCGTAAGTTCTCAGCACTTTTGCGCAGCATAGTGACTTGCGCCGGATTTACTTCGATAAAGGTGGTATGAGCCGCGCCACGTGATAAGGCTTCAAAGCCTAAAACGCCGCTACCAGCGCAGCTATCAAGTACTTTAGCGTCATGAATATCGCCAATCAACCAATTAAATAAAGTCTCACGCAGGCGATCTGGTGTCGGGCGCAAACCTTCGGCATCGATAAAACTCACAATACGGCGTTTATACTGCCCGCCGATAATACGTACGTCTCCCGCTACTGCGTTTTTTGCTTTATGATTTTTCTTTTGTTCGCGACCATTTGAGAGTTTCTTCATAGTGTCTCTTATCTACAGCTTTTTATTCGGTACATTTCGTTTTATATATTTTATTCAGATGTGGCTGCGTTCTCGGCAGCTTGCGCCTCGGCTTTTTCCGCTAGCGCTTGCTCTTTATCACGTAAGGCGTCGCGCATGGCCTTTTCAAAAGCCTTTTGGCGTTTGATGGCCCTTAGCTCATCGGCGGTTGGCGGCAAAATAGGGTCGGTTTTACGCTGCAGCATCCAATAATCAAATAAGGCGCGACCAATAGGCGCTGCAACGGCACTACCGCCGCCGCCATTTTCGACCAGTACTGAAAGGGCGATTTCTGGCTCTTCTACAGGCGCGAAACCATTAAACCAAGCATGATCCCAGTGACGTTTATCGAGTGCCGCTTTATTATAGCTTTTACCTTGAGCGATAGATTTGACCTGCGCCGTTCCGGTTTTACCAGCGATGCGATAGCGCGGTGTATAAATGCCACGCGCTGTACCTGCCTTAACCGTTTGTTCCATCGCATCGTGCATACGCGTCCAATCTGACGGTTTACCATTGTAGTCAATTTTGCCATCAGGCTTGCTAATCACGTTAACGGCCGCCGCGCCATCGCTGCTTTTTAATAAATGCGGGGTGATGTGATAACCCTTGTTGGCGGTCATGGCGGTGGCATTGGCAATCTGTAATGGCGTGGCTAAAAAATACCCTTGGCCGATACTGACAGAGATGGTTTCACCTGGTAACCAACCTTTATCATAGGTGTCTTTTTTCCATTTTGGTGACGGCATAACGCCTGATTTTTCATTGGGTAAATCAATACCGGTCTGCTCACCAAAACCAAAGCGCACCATCCAGTCATGAAGGCGCTGAATCCCCATCTCATACGCCAACTTATAATAATAGGTATCTACCGACATCATGATGGATTTCTTTAAATCTACCGTGCCGTGACCACCGCGTTTCCAGTCGCGAAAACGATGCGAATCGCCGGGTAAACTGAAATAACCCGGGTCATAAATGGTCGTTTCCCAATCTCGTAGGCCGTAATGAATACCGCCCAAACCCTCAAAAGGTTTAATGGTTGAGCCGGGCGGATACGTCCCTTGTAGCGCGCGGTTATAAAGGGGTTGATCGACATCATCACGCAGAGCGCCGTAGTCCTTAAAAGAGATACCCGAAATAAAAGGATTGGGATCGTAGCTTGGGTTGCTAACAAAAGCCAAAACATCGCCGTTTTTTGGGTCGATAGCGACGATCGCGCCGCGGCGACCATCAAGCTGCTGCTGCGCAATGGTTTGCAAGCCATAATCTAGACTAAGCGTGATGTCATTGCCCGCAATGGGCGCTTTGGTATCAAGTTGACGTAGAATATTGCCATGAGCATCGGTCTCTACTGACTGATAACCGGGCTGTCCGAGCAAGATATCTTCATAAAAATCTTCAATACCAATTTTACCAATAAGATCAGTACCTGCGTAGCGATCCTTATTAATTTGCTTGGATTCTTTATCGTTAATACGTCCGACATAGCCAATCACATGGGCAAATAGCTCATCGTAAGGGTACGAGCGCGTGAGTTTACTCTGAATACTGATGCCACGAAAAAAAGGCTGACGTTCACTAAACTGCGCCAATTGCGCTTCGGTCAAATCAATTTTGATTGTCACTGGGTCATTTTTGGTTTTGCTAACGCGGGCCAAAATATCGGTAATGTCTTTTTCGGTAAGATCAAAAATGGGCGCGAGCAGATTTAGCGTGCGCTCTGGATCTTCGACTTCGTCTGGGCTAAGCATAGCGGTAAATACCGGCTGATTGTCAGCGAGAATCACGCCATTACGATCGTAAATATAACCGCGACTGGGCGGCGCAGAGATGAGCTTAATGCGATTGTTATCGGCTTGGGTAGTGTACTTATCATGAGCATACACTTGCAGATAACCGTAACGCACGATCAATCCCAACAAGCCCACAAACATGAATAGCCCGAGGATAATAATACGGCTGGTAAAAATACGATTGACCTGTTCGGTATCGGACGCGAGCGGTTTGTTCATATAAAGTCAGTACCCAGACGATCAGTAAAACGGTCGTTGATAAAGTGATGATTGATTAAGCACAGATAAATAAAGCAAAAACAGATACAGTCATTTTTTTTGTTTACCTAAAGCGGGGTGAGCATAAAGGATAAGACAAAGTATTTCAATAACATAGCGGGGTTATTTATCGATAAAAAGTCAAAAAATTTACTTACCGTCTTCAGCTAGCCAGTAGCATTAAGCAACCGTAAATTATAACAGAACAAACACTTTCGCGCAGTAGGCAGTCGTCTATTTTGTGAGGATCGTTATTGCCATGATCGTCATTGTTCTTTAGGTGTTTTTAACATCATTAAATGATAGTAAAGGTTTAGGTTGACGAGTAGGGCGCAAAACGTGTCATCGCTAGTCACAACTTGCCAAGGCTTGATATGTGCTAATAAATAGCAAGTATGCTAAAATCAGGCGATTTATTTTAGCCACTTATCGCATCTATAGCGTTATTTAATTCAGTGGTTATTGAGGACAGAGCGTTTTTATTGAGCGTTCTTAATCGACTAAGGATATTTGCTTAACAACGACCATCATCACCTCAAGGATAATTAGAGTCATGGATGCAAATTCATTGTGGCAGACGATAGCGGAACACCCCGAGTTTTTTGCTATGTTGACCATTCCACCAGTGACTGCATTTGTCACTTGGATACATGTGTGGATGGCACTCAAGATGCTATTTTATCCGATTAAATTTTGGGGTATTCGGATTCCAAACTTTCCATTCTTTGGTTTGCCGGGATTGGGTTGGCAAGGGATCGTGCCACGTAAAGCAGGCAAGATATCGGGCGTGATTGTTGATCAGACGCTCTCAAAGCTGGGTTCGCTCGATGAGTTTTTTCAGGCGATGGAGCCAGAACAGATGGCGGTATTTATCACCGATACGGTCGATGAAAACCTTGAGAGTTTGATTGATGAGATTATGCTTGACCATTCGCCAGCGCTGTGGGGCAATCTGCCTTATGCGTTAAAGCGCCGCGTCTATGCTCAAGCGCATCAAGAGTTGCCAAATATCATGCAATCCTTGGTGACCGATTTGACCTATCACGTCGAAGACTTGGTCGATATGCGCAAAATGATTGTCAATAAAATGGAAAGTGACCGACGTTTGATGGTCAATATGTTTTTAAAAGTGGGGCAAAAAGAGATTGATTTTATCTGGCATATCAGTGCTTTGATTGGCCTTGTATTCGGTATTATCCAAATGTTTATATTTTTGGTGGTACCGCAGCATTGGACGGTACCGTTTTTTGCCGCTATTTGGGGGTTCTTGACCAACTGGATTGCGATTTGGATGGTGTTTAACCCAGTTGAGCCACGTTTTATTCCGTATGTGAAGTTTTTTGCGCTACAAAACCGTTTCCCATTTATTAAGCCGCAACTGCCGCACATTGCTCAGTACCGCTTTCAAGGCGGCTTTATGAAGCGCCAAGAAGAAGTTTCTGAAGTTTTTGCTGAGATTGTGGTCAAAGATTTGGTCACTTTAGAAAACATCATGAATGAGATGATGTATGGTGACCGCGCCGCCGAAACGCGTGAGTTGATGAAATCGCATTTGTATAAAGTGTTAGAATCGCCGGTCATTAGTACCACATTGCGGGTTGGACTGGGTCGCCGCGAGTTTGGGCAATTGAAAAATACCATTATCGACAAATCCATCGTCGCGACTATGGTGCCACTGCGAGACCCTGAACTTAATGAAAGCCGTGCCAGTAAAATATTTGGGCTGTTTCGCGATCGTATTCGCGCGCTATCCCCTGATGAGTTTCAAAACCTATTGCGTCCCGCTTTTCGTGAAGATGAGATGACGCTGATTATACTCGGCGGTTTGACAGGGTTCTTAGCAGGTTGGTTGCATTTGGTCTTGGTGTTTTTCCCTGCCATGCAGTGAGAAAGGGTTTTTATGTTCTTTACACATATCGCCTACAGAGTGGATACAGAAACGTGACAAGTTGACGCTAATGTACCATGCTGTAAGTCTTCTAAGCTACAATGGCTGATAGCTACAGATGCAGAAAAAAGCATGACAATGACGGCGTAATGTCTAAAAGTAACGACTATTGACTATTCTCAGACGCATTAAAAATACTGCTTTCTAAAATAAACAATGACCGTATTAAGGTAAACAAGGTTAGACCGTATGTTAATCACAGAATTGGGTTATTTTGCCTTGCTGGCCGCCTTTGTATTGGCGATTTTGCAGGTGGTATTACCAACCATGGGTGTCATGAACGACCACGTTGCCTGGCAGCGCCTTGCTCCGAGTTTAGCGTGGGCGCAGTTTGCGGCCATGATTGTCTCGTTTGGGTCATTGATGGCAGGCTTTTATTTTAATGATTTTAGCTTGGTTTATGTCACCCAGCACTCTAATACCTTGTTGCCTTGGTATTATAAATTGTCGGCGACGTGGGGCGGGCATGAAGGTTCGCTGCTACTATGGATGACCATTATGGCCACTTGGTGTGCGCTGGTCTCTTACTTTAGTCGTGGCTTACCATTGACCATGCGCGCCCGCGTACTGGTGATATTGGCTGGCGTGCAAGTGATGATGCTGGCAATGTTAATCTTTACCTCATCACCGTTTGATCGCACTTTACCAAATTTACCCGTCGATGGCGCCGATTTAAACCCTCTGCTACAGGATTTTGGCTTGGTTATCCACCCGCCGATGCTGTATATGGGCTATGTGGGTATGGCCGTGCCATTTGCGTTTTGTATGGCAGCATTATGGGAAGGACGTTTGGACGCTGTCTGGACCCGCTGGTCGCGTCCATGGGCACTGGCGGCGTGGGGCTTTTTGACTGTTGGTATCGCCCTTGGTTCTTGGTGGGCTTATTATGAGCTTGGCTGGGGCGGTTGGTGGTTTTGGGATCCAGTAGAGAATGCCTCACTGATGCCTTGGCTTGCAGGCTTAGCTTTGCTGCATTCCTTGGCCGTAACCGAAAAGCGCGGAGTCTTTAAAGCGTGGACCATTATGCTGGCCATTTTTGCTTTTGCCTTGAGTCTTTTGGGCACCTTCCTTGTGCGCTCAGGCGTTATTACCTCGGTGCATTCATTTGCAGCCGACCCAACGCGTGGTCTGGTTATTTTGGTCATTTTGGGTATTATCGTCGGTGGCGGACTGTTGATGTTTGCTGTGCGCGGTTGGCGTCTGACGGTTGAAAGTCAGTATCAGCTGATATCGCGTGAATCATTTTTAGTTATTAATAACGTGATTATTTTAATCTCAACCTTAGTCGTTCTGCTTGGTACGCTATATCCTATCATCGCTGACTCCTTTAATTTGGGTCAGGTCTCTGTTGGTCCTCCGTACTTTAATGCGCTCTTTGTACCTTTAGCATGGCTACTGTTAGTAGCAATGGGCATGGGTTCTAACATTCGCTGGAAAAAAGACAGCCGTCCGCTCTTAGGCGCCGGTATGGTCATTGCGGTCAGCAGTTTATTATTAGCAGCGATTATTGCCTATTTTGTTAGCCCGTCTGATATGTTAAATATTGGCGTGACGCTGGCGGTTAGCTTTTGGGTCTTACTTTGGATGGCGGTGGATTTTAAAGACAAAACCAAAAACGCCCCAAGTTTCTTTAAAGGACTACGTCAGCTACGTTTGAGCTACTGGGGGCAGCAAACTGCTCATATTGGCGTAATCGTCGCCGTCATCGGGGTGGCGTTTACCAGCACCTTGAGTGTCGAGCGCGATGTGGCATTGGGTGAAAATGAAACTGTGCACGTACAAGGCTACGACTTTGAGGTCAAAGATTTCCATGAAGTCAGGGGCAGTAACTTTGATGGTATGCAAGCACAGGTTGAGGTGACCAAAGAGGGTCGCGCGGTGACAACTTTGTATCCGGAGAAACGTACTTATATTATCAGTGGCATGCCAATGACCGAGGCAGCAATTGATGCCAGCCTAATGCGTGATGTCTATGTAGCGCTGGGCGAGCCTATCGCAGAAGACAGTAATAAGTGGGCGGTACGTATTTATGTCAAGCCGCTGGTGCGCTGGATATGGCTTGGGGCGATTATCATGGCCTTAGGCGGTCTGCTAAGTATGCTTGATAGCCGTTATCGTTTTAAAAAGGCTAAGGCATCAACGCAAACGGCAGCTAACAAAGCAGGATTTATTACCGAAGCTACAGTAGGGGAGAAGTAACATGAGTCAGTCAAATAATTCTTCCCAAAAAGCGCCTGACAATAAAGGTGATGCAAACCACAAAACGACTAAAACCATGAAAAAAAGCCAAATAAAGATATGGTTTCTGATTCCGCTGATTGTGTTTGTTGGTTTTATTATTATGCTGTACCTGCGTTTGGGTCAGCCGACGGATATCGTCACCAATACTGCGCTTGAGCGGCCGGTACCGACATTCGAGCTGCCATTATTATCCGATACAAGCCGTATGATGACCAATGACAATTTGCCCGAACAACCATTTTTGATGAATATTTGGGGCTCGTGGTGTCCAACTTGTATCGTTGAGCATCCTTTTTTAATGCAATTAGAGGAGCGCGGGGTCAATTTGGTTGGTGTTAATTACAAAGATGACATCGGTGATGCGCTAGGATATTTAAATCGTGGCGGCGATCCATTCTCCATGTCTATTCAGGATTTATCTGGGCAGTTTGCTTTAGATTTAGGCTTAACTGGCGCGCCTGAAACCTTTGTGGTTGATGGGCAAGGTATTATTCGTCAGCATATTGTTGGTGAGATTAATGAAAGCAACTGGCAAAGCCGCATCATGCCCTGTCTGATGGTGCTCAATGAAGCGGATAAGAAAAATGTCAGTCCCGATCCTAGTCAGGTTCAGGAGGTGTGTAAATGAACGCCATACCTTTAACAGTGATGTTATCAAAAAGCCTGTCAGCACAAAGCATAAAACCAGCAAATTTTATAATAAAGTTAGCCAGCTTAATGCTTGCGTGCTTGCTGAGTTTTATCCTCAGTTTCAGTGCGCATGCCGCAATCGATGTTTATGACTTCGATTCGCCGCAGCAAGAAGCGCAGTATCGCGGACTTATCGAGGAGCTGCGTTGCCCAAAATGCCAGAACCAAAATTTAGCAGGTTCTGATGCGCCCATTGCGCAAGATTTAAAGCAAAAAACGTACGACATGATTAAAGAGGGTCGTAGTGATGCGGAAATACGCGCATATATGCAAGAGCGTTATGGCGACTTTATTACTTACAAGCCGCCTGTGCGCCCATCGACCTGGATACTGTGGTTTTTTCCGCCATTATTATTGATTGTGCTAATCATTGGCTGGTTTTGGCAAAGTAAACGTAGTCAGCGCGTGGCGCGCGGTGAAAGTGCGGTTAATGTAGACAGCGCCGCAGCGTTATCGGCGGCAGAAAAAGCGGAGCTTGATCGTTTATTGTCTCGTAGCAATAGCAATAGCAATAGCAATGCTAAAAGCGAAGCTGTTATCACCAGTACAGAGGACAAAAAATGACCCTATTTTCTACTTTTGGCTTATTTATTGCCCTAAGCTTGTTTATTGCGCTGCTACTGGCTGTTATCGCTATCATGCCATGGCTACGCGCCTCACGCTTGCGCGACAAGCCCGTTGACAACCAACTGCTAGACATCAACGTTGCCGTATTCCGTGAGCGTCTAACAGAGCTGCAAACCGATAAAGACAGCGGCATCATTGATGACGTCCATTACCGCAATCAAAAGCTCGAGCTTGAGCGCCAATTACTGGACGCGCAGCGCACAGTCACACCCATGGTAGCGCCAAGTTACAAAAGTCGTTTGATTATCATGATATGGGTGCCGGTATTGGCAGGATTGGCTTATTTTTTAATCAGTGACCGTACGTCAGTATTTGACTTATGGGTAGCTGAAGATAAAGTCGGACAAGTGGCAGATGACTTATTGACGGGTAAAATCGATCAGCCGCCTGCTTGGGCGATTGAAGATGGTACGCAGCTAATCAGTGCGATGCAGACCAACGTCTATCGTCATGCTGATGATCCTGATCGCTGGATGCGTCTGTCTGAGCTGTTTTTATCATTAGAAGCAACCGACTCAGCGCTTGAAGCCTTATCGCGTGCTTATCGTTTGTCGCCAGGCAATGAAGAGATTGCCACCACTTATGCGCAAATCAGCTTTTTTGCCAATAAAGGCCAGCTCGATGCCAATAGCCGCCGCGTCTTACAAGACGTACTAGCAAAAAATCCAAAGCACGAAGGCGCTCAAATGCTGATGGCAATGGGCGAGGCGCGTGGCAATAACTTTGAGCAGGCACAAGGCTGGATTAAGCGTTTGCGCACCAGTATTGCCGCCAAGCCGGGCGACCATAGCCAGGCGCTGGCAAGCCTTGATGAATTGAGCGCCAATGTCAGGGCTCAGCAGCAGCAGGCATCTGAGGGCGTTGAGGTTACGGTCTCTATTAATGCAAGTTTGCTACCGTTAGTAAAAGCAGACGATGTGTTGTTTGTCGCTATTCGTGATGTCAAAGGTGGGCCACCGTTCGCTGCCAAACGTTTACCGATTAGCGTCATTAAGCAGGGTGAGGCGACTATTAGCCTAAGTGATTTAGACGCTATGATGCCTGAACGTACACTAGCGTCTGCTCGAGGCGATAAAATTCAGCTTGCTGTCATTGCACGAATCAGCCATAGCGGCACCGCCGATGCTGAATCCGGTGATTTAACTGGTAATCCTGTGGTGATTAGCGCCGACCAAATTCAGGTCAATGTGGCTATTAATCAACAAGTTCCTTGATAGATATATTGTAAAAACTGAATACTTAATAAATGCGCGCCGTCATATTTTTGGCGGCGCACAACCCGCACAATCTTATCTCATGAACAGATAAGTCATCGTAACTTGCCGCATCAAGACTAAAAATACTTGAGCTTTTGAAAGCCACAAGGTAAGGTAAGCTCTGCAACCCACCAATCCCTAAGTTTTATTAGTCCCAAAATCCTATCTATTAAGGAGAGTCGTATAATGATGCGTATTATTTTGCTAGGTCCACCAGGCGCCGGTAAAGGTACCCAAGCCCAGTTCATCTCTAAAGAGTATGATATCCCGCAAATCTCAACAGGTGATATGCTGCGTGCCGCTATCAAAGAAGGTACTGAACTTGGCAAACAAGCAAAAGATGTGATGAACGCTGGTGGTTTGGTTTCTGATGATCTTATCATTAACCTCGTGCAAGAACGCATCGCCAAGCCTGATTGTGTCAACGGCTGTATTTTAGATGGTTTCCCGCGTACCATTCCACAAGCCCAAGCGCTTGCTGATGCCAACGTAGCGATTGACCATGTGATTGAAATTAGCGTGCCTGATGATGAAATCGTTAAGCGCCTATCAGGCCGTCGTCAGCATGCTGGTTCTGGCCGTGTTTATCATATCGACCACAATCCACCAAAGGTTGAAGGTATCGATGATGTGACGGGCGAGCCATTGATTCAACGCGAGGACGATAAAGAAGCGACCATTCGTGATCGTTTAGCGACCTATCAACAGCAGACCTCTGCTTTGGTTGGTTACTATCAAGAAAAAGCGGCTGAGGGCGGTGATGCTCCTAAATATGACAAATTCGATGGCACCCAAGGCATTGATGACGTTAAGCAGCAAATCTTATCGGCACTAAAAGGCTAATGCTTTTTAAACGTCGCCGATAGACGTGTTGATTAACCGTTATATTCAAAACCCTGCCGCTTGTTATTAATAGCAGCAGGGTTTTTTAGTGCGTAAAAGCAAATACCAAAAAACGTCCATAAAAAAAGCCGCTTACTTAGAGAAGTAAACGGCTTTTCGCTACTATTAGTTTAATGTAGCTTAGCTAATGCTTTATTATGCTAAGTGTTACGCATTACCTTGGGCATCAACTTGCGCTTGCTGTTGGCTTTGCGCGTACGCTTGGTCAAAGTTAACAGGAGCAAGCAATAACTGCGGGAAACTACCACGCGTAACGATGTCGCTAATCACTTCGCGTGCATATGGGAACAATACATTCGGGCAATAAGCACCCAAGATTTGACCGATTTGGTCTTCTGGAATGTCTTTTAATAAGAAAATGCCCGCTTGATGCACTTCGGCGATAAATGCCGCTTCTTCAGCATTTTTGGCGTTGACACTGACCGTCAATACCACTTGATAATGATCGTCATCAAGCTTTTCAGCGTTGCTCGATAAATTGATATCAAGCTCAGGATTCCACTCTTTAGTAAATACAGCGGCGCCTGGGACTTCAAGTGACATGTCTTTTACATAAATGCGTTCTAGTGCCAATTGTGGTTGTGCTTGTTCTTCAGCCATGGTCATTCCTCTAAAAGTTAATCAAATAATGGGGCAGATTGTCATTGTAACAACATATCATTGTAATATAAATGCAGACTAAGGTTTGAAATTTATCTCAAAGTCTTTTACGCAGTTTTTTTAAATGTTTTTTATCACAACGCTTTATTCTTATCGCTGTCTATTTTTACACAATAAAAATAGACAGAAAAAGACAATAGCAAATTAACCGGCTAATAGCTCGTCAAGCTTGCCTTGTTGGTTCATTTGGTTAAGCTCGTCGAAACCACCGACAAAGGTGTCACCAATAAAAATTTGCGGCACAGTGCGATAGTTATTGGTCTTTTGCATCAAGGCCTGGCGCTCTTCGCGGCTGATGTCGTGCATGCCGATTTCTTCATAATCAACGCCCTTAGATTGCAATAGTTTTTTAGCGTTTGAGCAGTATGGGCACATTGGAGTGGTATAAACTTGCACAGAAACAGTCATGGTCATTCCTTATTTATAAATTTATGGGGGAGCAATTTTGTTATAAGTAATAGGATAAATAGTAAGATAAAAAAATTATAGGGTAGTCATTAATATAATCCGTTATCAATACGTAAATAGCCCCTATATTTGCTGCTGCTCCGTATAAAATGGGGATGGCTATGGTAAATTCAAGCAGTGTTGGTTAAAAAGTGCTGACGGTAGCATAGTTAGCGTATAAAAAAAGACACCTGATAAAGAGGTGTCTTTTTAATTGGTACTGCTGGTTAATAAGACCAGCTATTAATATTGTCTTACTTATGCAAACTTGGCTTGGCTTTGCCTTTGCCTTTGTTTTTAGACTTAGTATCTTTTAACCCAACCAATGGCATACCAGCGCCTTGCCAGCCGCCGATACCGCCCTCTAGGCGATAGACATTGTCTTTACCAATCATTTGGACAGCAGCACCTGCTTGGATACCCATATCACAGACGATGATGACTGGCTGCTCAATCGCACGAATTTCCTCAATGCGGTCTTTAAGCTCAGTAAAAGGTATGTTGCGGCTGCCTTGGATATAACCGGTTTCAAATTTCTTTTTGGCGCGAATATCGATCAGCTGCGCATTTTGCGAGTTGACCATCATACCCAAAGTGTTGGGCGATATTTTTCTGCCACTACGTTTGTTTTCAATGGCAAAAAACAGCACGGCAAGCACGGCTAATATACCAAATAAAAACGGGTGGTTGCCCACAAATTCCAGCGCACGATCCAAACCATACCTCCAAAAATATAAGTGTTCGGTCAAACTAAGATAACAGCTCAACGATGGTGAACAAGGCGCTATTATACCGATAAGGTCATCTATAGTAAACGGGCGATGGCTTCGTCGTTCCTTTATCTCGTCGTTCCTTTATCAGTAACCTTTAGGCACATCTGCTAATAAGGCTTAGTATCCGCCTCTTCTGTTAACGTCACAAGGTTCTCAACACGGCGCTGCAATACTTCGCCGTCCGCAACCGCTTGCCACAAGGCGCAGCCTTTACTGTTATGGGTATGACGACAATCGCGGAACTGGCAATCACCTGCCAGCGGTGCAAGCTCGATAAAGCCTGAGATAATATCATCAGGGGTGAGATGCCAGATACCGTACTCACGAATACCAGGGGTGTCGACAATGCCGCCTTGGGTTAAGTCATTTGGGTTAAATGGCAATAAGCGACTGGTGGTGGTGGTATGTTGACCGAGCTTTGAGTTTTCAGAGATGACATTTACCACTTGTCCTGACTCTGGCAGCAAGGCATTGATTAAGCTGCTTTTACCGACGCCTGATTGACCAGCAAAAATGACCAGTTTCTTATCGATGTAGCGCTTTAGCTCATCAAGCCCTATTTGCTCATCGCTATTAGCGATGTTTTCAGGGCAAGCAACCGAGGTCAGTACGCTCTCGTAACCAAGCGCCGCGTATTGTGCCAATAATTCACTGGTATCGACGCCGTTTTCTTGGGCCAGTAGATCAGCTTTATTAAGTACCAATAGTGGCTTTACGCCCGCATGATGACAAACGACCAAATAGCGATCAATCAATGTCGGCGCAGCGGCAGGCAAGGGCGCAAATACAATGGCCAAAATATCGACATTGGCGGCGACGGGTTTGAGCTTATGATAACGGTCAGGACGCGAAACGAGCGAGGTGCGAGGCTTGACTGATTCGATACGTCCAAAGCCGGTATTAGGATCGGCAGTCCAGCGTACTTGGTCGCCCGCTGCTAGCATAGGTAGATTGGTACGCACATGACAGCGCCAAATATCGCCTAACGCCAGCTCTTGCCAAAATGGCTCAGGATCATCAGGCGCAATCTCGGGCTGCACGGGAATTACTGCTGGCAAGCTGGTCACTTGTACTTCTAGCTGCTTACCATAATGCGCCATGACCACGCCATTCATCAAACTGTCATCGATGCTGTCTTGGCTATCGAGCTGTTGTTTGTCGATGCGACGAATCTGTTGTTTAGTCAGTTTGCGTTGCCGGATTAATGCCATGGGTTGCGACCTATTAGAAAAATATTGCTAAGTGTAGCGTGAAAATTTGCTAACATACAGCCTAAAGCGCCGCTAGCCGATAGTGGTTTTGTAATGTTTTAGTTTTTTTAGACATTATCATTGAGCAAGCGCAAACATATATTATTTGAGCATGACCATTTATAGATGATTTATTTGGTTAACATTGCTCGCAAGTTGTTCCAAAATTTATTGACCATAGGATATTTTATGAGTACCGACGACCATCCCAATAAAATTAAAATCAAAAACCAAGGTAAAAAAGGGTTGGTATGGATTGACCTAGAAATGACCGGGCTTGATACCGTAAACGATGAAATCATCGAGATTGCGACCGTGGTGACAGATGAGGATTTAAACGTCCTTGCCGAAGGGCCAGTGTTTGCCATTAAAGTATCAGATCAAGTATTAAATAAAATGGATGACTGGAATACTAAGCAGCATGGTCAATCAGGATTGGTCGACCGTGTGCGTCGTAGTACGGTGACATTGGCAGAAGCGGAAGCGGAAACCATTAAGTTTTTGAATAAATGGGTCGATAGTGGCAAGTCGCCGATGTGTGGTAACTCAATCTGCCAAGATCGCCGCTTTTTAGCCCGCCAAATGCCCGAGCTTGAGCGCTTTTTTCATTATCGCAACCTTGATGTGTCATCGATCAAAGAGCTGTGCTTCCGCTGGCGTCCAGATATTTTAAGAAATTTCGAAAAAGGCGGCAGTCATTTAGCCCTAGATGATATTCGCGATTCTATTCGCGAACTAAAACATTATCGTCAGCATTTCTTTAAGTTGATGCCTTAACGTCATGTTTAAAGATTGGTGCCTTAAAAATCAATCTTTAGAAATAACCATTTAAGAACAAGTAAAAAGCCCGTTAACGAAACGAAAGCCGAAATATGGCTCGTTTCTTTGCGGGCTTTTTGTTTCAATAATATTTTGAATTAACGCTTATTGAGATAAACCTTTAAGAACCCCAGTTCGGGATAAGGGCTCAAAAAAAGA
>NZ_JADGFW010000020.1:0-57766 GCF_016613355.1 Psychrobacter sp. M9-54-1
TTTGTATATGTTTTATTTAACTGTTTGCAACCCTTTTAATAACTTATCTAACCGAGATTTATGCCATAAAATTAATCAAAAGCTTTAGCATCGATGTAGACCGACCGTTAATCTTAAGCGCTAAAATCGAGGCCAATATCTAATGCTGTCGTACTGTGGGTTAAATAACCCATCGCGATAAAATCAACGCCTGTCTCTGCTACCGCTTGCACGGTTTCAGGGGTAATACCGCCTGATGCCTCAGTTTTGGCGCGACCTTTACACATGGTGACGGCTTTCGATAACGTTTCAGGTGCCATATTATCTAAAAGCACCAAACTCACGCCAGCATCTAGCGCTTGCTCTAATTGATCCAAGGTATCGACTTCGACTTCTATCGGAATGAGATGCCCAGCAAAATCTTGCGCTTGCTGAATAGCGGTTTTGATGTCACCGGCGATAGCAATATGGTTGTCTTTGATTAAAATTGCATCATCCAATCCCAAGCGATGATTGCGCCCGCCGCCGCAGCGCACCGCGTATTTTTGCACAATACGCAAACCAGGAATGGTTTTACGCGTACAGGTAATTTGCGTTGGGTATTCTGCGACGCTATCGACAATTTTTTTGGTATCTGTCGCAATGCCACTTAGATGGGTCATAAAGTTAAGCGCGGTACGCTCTGCGGTTAGTAAATTTCGCGCGTTACCTCGGACTGTTGCCAGTACCGTACCCGCTTCGACCGTCGCACCGTCATTGACCTTGGCAATAAACTCGATTTGCTCGTCAATCAAAGCAAAAGACAAACGCGCCAAATCCATCCCACATATCACGCCCGCTTGCCGCGCCTTAATCTGTAGTTGCGCTTGCATATCTGCTGGAATAGTCGCTTGTGATGTCACATCACCGCGCCTACCTAAATCTTCCGTTAACGCCGCTTCCACCAAAGGTTTAAGCAATACTTCAGCCAATGCTGGCTCTTGTTTAACTGTCATATTTGACCCTTATTTTGCCTGATATTTATATGCGTTAGATACACTTAATAAAACATCTTTAATTAAACTCAAAATGAGCATAAATATAGCGCAAAGTGCAAAGCCTCGCAAGAAAAGGGTGCAAATTAATAAAATGAACCAATATGATTTCGCTTTGATATGAGTATTTAATGTCAGTATAGGAAGGCTTATGCAGTTGATGCTATTTACGTTTAGGCAATTTACTATCCATGAGTAAACTTTGTAACTCAATATCATGGCGGAAGCGATAAAGCTTGGCAGGTCGACCGCGCTGAGCGCTACTACTCTGCCCTGTCTCCATGACAAGTTTTTGTGAATCTAGCAAACGACGGAAGTTTTGCTTATGTAAAGGCACGCCTGATAACGCTTCAACGCTTTGTTGCAGCTGCGACAAGGTAAACACGTCCGGCATCAAACCAAAGATAAGCGGTCGATATTCAATCTTGGCACGCAGTCTTGAGATAGCGGTGGCAATCACGCGGCGATGGTCGTAATACATCGGTACGCCTATTAACTGCGACCAATTTGTAGGCAACTTCACTTGGTAACTTGGCGGATAAGTCGGCGCTTCAGGGATTAACCCTGCTTCATAAAGCATCTCATAACGCAGCAACACATGCTCAGCCACCCATTCTCTATTCTCATAAGCCTTATCAACATTTAATGCCTTGTCCGTATCTTTGAGATTATCAACGACTAAGATTTTCTCACTGATTCCCCAGCATAAACCAATACGCTGACGGCGGCGCTGCCGCACGACTGTTTCCGCTGCGCTGTCTGCCCAGCTTAATAACGCCGGCACAATATGATTCATAATCATACTTGGCATACCGTCCAAGTGATTTTCCCACGGGAAATAATCGTACCAATCGCGCCATAATGCTTGGCTTGGCAGCTCTTGCATTTGCGCTTCTTGCACCAATCCTAGGTAGCTGACATACACCAACGCATGACCATCGACGTTGCGGCGATTGGTATCTACGAAAGTATAAAGCTGCTCTAAATAACCAAGCGGCTGCTGCGTTTGCTCCTCCACCCATTGACGTACGCCCGCTTGCAAGGAGCGATGTAATGGCATTAATGGCCCATTAGGCAAGAGCTTGCCTTGATCAACCGTTAAAACGCGCGCGGTGTGCTCAGTAATCGCTACCAGCACGGCGACCACTTCTGTGGTGCCGCTACCTTGTTGATGCGAATGCGAATAAGACAACGTCATGGCTTTAAAGGTTTCCTTTATGTTTAAACGTAAAATGAGCGTTTTAAAAATGAAGTGTTTCTAACCACGCTTAGTATAGCGTGAATCGAAAACTATCATAGCCTGCCGTTGTAAATAGACGATATCGGAAGCAATAAAAAAGACAGCCAGGAAAGTAAGTTTTGACGAATTACGTATCATTTTAGAAGCAGATTATAAAAAATACTTGTAATTATGCTCAAAATGAGCATAATTATTAAAACTTGTTATTTGGCCACATTTAATTGACTCACTTTTAGCGGCTATTAGGTTTGCCGTTATCGCAGCAAAGGTTTGCACTTATGAAAACTTATCCATACGACGCGCCCATCATGAGCACTGATAATCGCATTGCGACTCAGATGAATATCGAATACGCCAAAGCTAAAATCCCAGCGGATTTGCCACGTGCAGAACGACTTGTGGTTGAAGAGAACATTAAGCAGCTATTAAAAGAGCATAATGCAGTATTGGTTGCCCATTACTACGTTGATCCTTTTATCCAAGATTTGGCCTTGGCAACCGGGGGCTGTGTGGGTGATTCGCTTGAGATGGCGCGCTTTGGGCAAGCGCATAGTGCGCAGACATTGGTCGTCGCTGGCGTCCGCTTTATGGGTGAGTCGGCAAAGATATTAAGTATGGAGAAGACAGTATTGATGCCAGACTTGGAAGCGGAGTGTTCGCTAGATTTGGGCTGCCCTACTGATGAGTTCTCTGCCTTTTGTGATGCCCATCCTGAGCGTACGGTGGTAGTTTATGCCAATACCAGCGCTGCTGTGAAAGCGCGCGCCGATTGGGTAGTTACGTCATCGGTTGGCATCGATATCATCCGCCATTTGCATAATAATGGTGAAAAAATCATTTGGGGTCCTGACCGCCATTTGGGTAAATATATCGCACAAGAGACTGGCGCGGATATGCTGCTCTGGCAAGGTTCGTGCCTCGTACATAACGAGTTTAAAGCCACTGAGCTGCTGCAATTAAAAGAAGAGCACCCAAACGCCAAAGTATTGGTGCATCCTGAATCGCCTGATAGCGTCGTGGCACTGGCTGATGTGGTCGGCTCGACGAGTAAGCTGTTGCAATCAACGTATGAGATGGATGCTGAGACCTTTATCGTCGCCACCGACTTAGGCATCTTGCATGAGATGCAAAAGCGCTCGCCACATAAGCGCTTTTTAGCTGCGCCAACAGCTGGTGAAAGCGCCAGTTGTAAGAGTTGTGCTTTTTGTCCATGGATGGCAATGAATGGTCTACAAGGTATTGAACAGTGCTTGAGCAATCGTAGCGGTGAAGTCCTGATGACGCCTGAGCTGGCAGCAGCAGCTAGAAAACCTTTACAACGCATGCTTGATTTTGCCGAAGCGCAAAAACAACGTGTGACTGCGAGCGGTGATATCGTCAAAGACCGCGAATTGTTTGCCAATGTAGGAGCGGCCTAATATGAGCGAGGCATGGTTAGCGGATAAGGTGAATACTCATAATTCTACGGATACTATCCAGACAGATGTACTTATCATTGGCGCTGGACTTGCCGGTTTAAGTACTGCTCTTGCCTTGCCAAAATTGCTGAATATCACTATATTAAGCAAAGCAGCAATGGAGGTTTGCTCAAGCCATTATGCGCAAGGCGGAATTGCAGCCAGTCTAGATAAGAATGACCGTGTCGCTGACCATATCGCTGATACGCTCATTGCAGGCGCAGGCTTATGCGAAGCTGACAATACCAGCAGCATTTTAAGCGCGGGACAGCAAGCCGTACAATGGCTATGTGAGCAGGGCGTGCCCTTTACCTTGATTCCTAAGCAGGAAAGACAGCAGCATGATAATGCAAACTCTATAGCGACATTACAGACCAGTAATTTGCATTTAACCAAAGAAGGCGGTCATGGCTGTCGGCGGGTCGCCCACGCCGATGATGCAACTGGTCGGCATATTATGGAAGCCTTGATTGTAAAAGCGCAAGCTGCGTCCAATATTACTATCTTGCCCTATCATGAAGCACTAAGCCTGTTAAAAAATAGCGCCAATCCAAATAATCAGTGCCAAGGTGCGCTTGTTTTTGATCATATACATCAACGTAAACTTACCTTTTATAGTCGCGCGGTTGTCTTAGCCAGTGGTGGCTTGGGGCAATTATTTAAGCGTGCCAGCGCGCCGAACGTCTGTGTCGGCGATGGTGTTATGATGGCATGGCAAGCGGGTTGCCGTTTGGCAAATCTAGAGTTTATCCAATTTCATCCAACTGGTTTGGCATTTGGCGATAGTAGCTTTTTGATATCTGAAGCACTACGCGGCGAAGGTGGACGATTATATTGCCCGCAAACTGGTAAGCGTTTTATGCTTGATATTGATGCGCGCGCAGAACTAGCTCCAAGAGATATTGTTGCGCGTTCCATCGCTGAGCAAATCAACGATAACGGTCTAGGCTACGTCAATCTTGATGTCAGTCACTTGCCAGCGGAGTTTTTGCGCGAGCATTTTCCGCAGATTTATAAAACCCTATTCGAACTCGGTATTGATATTACAAAACACACTATCCCCGTTGCGCCGACCGCTCATTATAGTTGTGGTGGTGTGGTCACAGATGCCAATGGCGTAACCGATGTGGTAGGACTTTATGCGGCGGGTGAAGTCGCTTATACAGGTCTGCATGGAGCAAACCGCTTAGCAAGTAACTCATTGTTGGAATGTGTGGTGGTTGGGCGCAATATCGCTGCTGATTTACCGCGTTATTTAGCAGCAATAGGAACGCTAGAAACAACTTTACCTGATTCTGATTTAAATGAATCAATCTATGATACGTGGACAGCGCCAACGCTTAAAAATAGTCAGCGCATTACTTTGCCATCGTCTGTTGAATATGAAAGTAACTGTAATAAAAATGACAATCACAACATCCACGTCAATATAAATGCTGATATCACTGGAATAACCGCAGGATTAAAAGCTTTGATGACGTCTCATATGGGCATTACCCGGGATGCTAAACAATTAGAACAAGCACTTTTGCAAATACAGCAATGGCAACAGCAGCTTAACGGCTATGACTCTAATCAGTTAGATATCGATAATAAAGATAACCCTACTATTCTAAATGAGCTGCCCTACTTTCAGTTAGCCAGACAGTTGCAATTAGCGACCTTAGTTATCGAGTCCGCTTATCAACGACTTGAGAGCCGCGGTGGCCATTACCGAAAAGACTATCCCAACTTAACGAGCACACCTCGGACCAGTGTGATTGAACCATTATCAAAGTTGAAAGAGGGTGGTATCGATTGGTTGGTTCAGCCTATAATCGATGATACAGAGGCTGAATCGGTATATACAGTTGCTAACGCCTAACAGCAATTAAGCGTTGCCACTTCAGCCATAAAAAAAACGGTGGGTTACCGTTCTCTATCGACCTCAAAGTGCTAAAAACATGGCTTCTGACTTACGGTTTGTGATGGTTCTAATGATAGTCGTGAGTTCGGTTTGGGCTATGCTTGCCCTACCTAGCTTGCGTCAGCGCTTACCGAAAATCTACTTGATAGCACGCTCATGGTGGCTCATGTTAGCAGCGCTTTGCGCTTGTTATGTTATCGCTAAGATAACTGATAATAGTCAACACCTACACTCTCGCACATACCCCTATCAGTGGTTGCTGATCGCTTTTTTCTTGTTAATTGGTGTGCGTGGCGGCTACGAGATTAAACGATTATGGCACCTACCTAGTAAAGCTAGGCTTATTAGTAAACTTCAAGCGCGTGGCTTGCAACCAAATACTCAGCCTTTTATCAAAACCCCTTGTGATTCTAAGCGAGCCTATACACGTTTAAAATTCCTAGACTTGCTGTTTAGTTCTGTCTTTATCGCATTGATTATCAGCTTGATTGCCTTACAGCAATTAACGTGGCAGCGCGAACAATATGGCATTTTGTTTTTTGTATTATTCGCCAGCCAATTTAATGATATTGCCCAGTATTTATGCGGACGATTGCTTGGTCACAAAATCTTTAAGCGCGGTCTTGCTCCAACCATCAGCCCGAATAAAAGTATCGAAGGTGCTCTCTTTGGCAGTGTATTAGCAGCGATATTGGCCACACTATTAGGCATCTGGCTCACTTCTTTTAGCTGGTGGATTTGCTTATTGGCCGCCTATGGTTTAGCGGTAAGTGGTATCGCTGGAGATTTATTAGAATCCGCCTTTAAACGTCAGCACGGAGTAAAAGACACGGGTACTATGCTCGCTGGACATGGCGGCGTATTGGATAGAATAGATAGTCTGCTGATTGGTGTGCCATTATTTACCTTGTTTTATTGGCTGCTTGGCTAAGCTGTTATCAAGTGGTTTTATCCAATTTACTACGCAATATCCAGTTAAGCAAAGGCTTAGGTAAATGGTTTAGCGCCCGAATGATATAGCCCATAGAGCGTGGAAATATGGCCAGCTCAATATCTTTATCAATTGCCTGCATAATCTTCTCAACCGCCGTTTGTGTTTTTATTATGAATGGCTTATGGCTAGCATCACTATTATTTAAATCACGTAATGCTTGGGTATCGATATAGCCTGAGGCGATGCAGTTTACTTGGATATCATAAGGCGCAAGTGCTGCACGATAGGCGCTAGCATTGGCAATCATCGCGCGTTTGCTTTTGGCATAAAGACTGGCGTAAGGATAATCCATTGTACCGGCGATAGAAGCAATACAAATTAGGCTTAGGCTGCTGTTTTCGTTGAAATCCAACGCACAGCTTTGCCGCCTTAATTGCTCACTTGCCCATCTAAAAACCTGCTCAAACGCTTGCAGATTAATTGCTAGCATTTGATCGCTGTCCGCTTGACTCAGATGGTGAACACGCTCATTGGTATAACTACCCGCACTATAAATCACTCTTTGAAAACTGATATTTGACAAGCTCTCTAACAAACTTTGTGTTTGCACGTTATCAGTCAAATCACAGCAATAAGTAATAATGTTAGGATGCTGACTATTGGTATTATCTATCTTCTCCATACTATGACCAACCACGCTCACTTGCCAGCCAAGCGCCTGATGATGCAGCGCCAGTGCCAAACCAAGTCCACTCGTACCGCCGAAAACGATGATATGCGATGACTTATGAGCTGAAGTAGATTGTGTAAGGTCTTTCATTTGCGAACTCATAGCCCGTGCTGTTGTATATAGTCAGTGGTACGCTGATAGCCATACTGCCATTGCGCCTGCATTTGCTGCACAAAGCCATCATAGTCACTGTGAATCAGCTCAACGGTCATTTGTCTGATGTTAAAACGCTTTTGTACATGCTGCCTTGCCAACTGCTGAGCATTATCTGCAAAAGGTAACCAATGTAGTTGATTCACTCGAGGACTGATTTCAACAGAATCAGCGCGTGGCAGCGTTTCTGTTGAATCAAAACCCTGCACCTGTGCTAAACGCTCGTTGGGGTCAAAACCAAAAACACGTTGAATGGCTGGTGCGGCAAGCCATGAATCATAACCCGCCTTGGTTTCTGCAAATACGCTATGACCCAATTGACACGCCAGCTCAATGGGTGTGAGATTAATCACTCCGCCTAAACACCAACCAAGGGCTGCGATATGCGTCGGTGGTAGGTAATACATATCTGCCATAGAAGCACGAATCGCAGGGGCAAAATCCCATTTGGTCAGCGTTCTGACAGACTGAGTTATACGTCCATTAGCAAATGTATGAGCCGGTGAATTCAGTTTTTCTGCAATGAGATCTAATACTGCCAATCGCGGCGGGGCAAATAATAATTCTTGTAGCCTAAAATCATTGTGAACAGAATTACTAGCAGTAGTCCCTTGATTAGCTGTTGGATACAGGCGGCTAGCGATAATGGCTATCTCTGGCGCGGTAGGATTACACAAATTATTATTGTGCTTGAGAGAAAAACCAGACAACTCGTCAAGCCATCGTTCCTCATTATCGACTCGAAACATCGCTAGCTGCTGCAATTCATCCAAAATCCGCTCATAGTTATCTGCTTGCGGCTGTCTTTGTCCGTTAGCTTTTTGCTTTGTGAGTCGCCAGCGCTTGAAAGCCTCAGTCATGTAACGTATTTTTAATCGCTTACTTGCTTCGTCTGGCGCGACATGTCTGATGGCAGTAATGACACGATACAACTCACGGCTGCACATGAGCTCCTGCAAATCCTTGGGATCGGGCGCTAAATTAACCAAATAAGCCGATAGACTACCACCGCAGGTGCCAACAATCATATCCGGCGTCAAATCATGAGCCACCAATGCTGCATAGCTACCTAAATAATAGCCAAAACGGGAACCGCCCCCTGAAAAAAGCTGTACACGCTCATAGGGTTTGGCATGCGTATTATTCATGATTGGTTGAGGCGACTTTAATCGCTAGTGACACGGTAAAAATACCAAAGCGATCGATACGCATCGCTATTTTTTGAAAGCCAGCATTCTCAACCAACTGATCCATCTCTGCTTGTGAACGACAACGCATCACCCAACTGCTGCCACGATGATTGTTTAAGGTTTTACTGATAAATTCTTGTTCAGGATGCCAAGGCTGATTGGTATAAAGTAAATAACCACCAGAGTTTAAACTATCGTAAATGCCTGCCAAAGCCGTCGTTGGTAGCGTATTGTCAGAAAACAATTCAAAAACACCAGAGGCAATGGCGATATCGAATTTTGTTTCATCGGCACTGCCAGTCTCTTTCTGCTCATTAACATAACTGGCAGGGTTAAAAGCATCTTTTTGACAGGCAATCACGCGATCAGCAATTTCTAGCTGCTGCGCTTTCGACTGTAACGCTTGAATATTATGCTGCTCATAATCACGTAGCTCAGCATGCAAGTCTGTAAACTCTGTCAACAAATCAAACGCATAAAAACCATGCCCACTAGCAATATCTAGCAATCTTGGTTGGTATGACTTAGCGCTACTTTGGTTCTTATCTTTAATATCTGCTAAAGCTTGACGTGCTAGCTCTAATATATGCTCACGGCGGATACGAATACCTTGCCAACCAATATTGCTTAAGTAAAATTTATCGACTGCCTGACCAAATTTATTCTGACCACTCGGCTGATTGTAATAGACATGATCGAGCGAATGACCCGAATCAAAGCCATGCGCAAGCCCTGTGGCAATGGCATCGCTGACATGACCAAATTTTTGCATGGCAAATCGGGTAATGGCAAAGCTTGGGTTAAAAGGTTTAATCGCTAAGCGATCAACCTTATCCTTACTGGCACTGTTTAGATGAGCGGCGCTCAAATCCGATGCTTTAACGTCCGTACTGAATACCTGCTCAGCGAACTCGATACAATCAGCGAAGACGTCTGCTTTATTGGTTTCATGAAAGATCGCATGATAGCTGTCTGGATATAATTGCCAACGCTTACTAGTCGTATTAATCGCGTCATAAAAATCACGTTCGGCCTGCTTATCGACCACATAATCCTTGCCTGCGCACAATACAAATGTCGGTACGGTGATAGCACCAGCATCATCGAGCAAGCGTTGACCCGTCGCATGAGTATCAATGAGCAAGTCAGTCGAGATACTATTTGAGATAAGCGGGTCGGCATTGTAAGCTTGCTGCGCGTCTTTATCATGGGTCAGCACTTGCGCTTTGACGTAGCTACTCACGCGTGACATCAAACCAAGTGCGCGTGCCACCTTTAACGACGGTATGGCGAAGGGTAGATACAAACGAATCTTCAATGCAGGTGTACCTAAAATCATCCCGCGGATATTGGGCGCGTAATCATGTACCCATGCTGCCGCGAGTACCGCACCGATACTACTGGCGATGAGTAAAGTATCGTCAATGGCAATGCCAGTTTGTTCAACGACCAATTGCACAAAGTCGTTTAAATCGCGCTCTAGCTCAGTGACGCTCTCGGCATGATCTTTGATACCGCCTGAGCGCCCATTACCGCGTGCATCCCAAGCAAATACCTGATAGCCAGCCGCAGCAAACTGCTGTCCTAACTCTTCCAATCGTCCTGAATGCTCATGACCACGATGTAGCAGAATGACTTGGCGCTGTTGTGTGTGTTGCTGACTGGCTTGTTTTATAGCCTCTAAAGGCATCGTCAGCCAGTAACGATAATATATTGCCGTGCCATCATAAGCGTTATAACTGCTTTCACCATGAATAGTTTTGGGTGAGAACTGCTTTGATGACGTCTTTTGGGTTGGGTCTTTATGGTTACTATCGTTAAGCAGATTTATTTTATTTTCTGCATTATTAGAGGTCGCTGACATAATATTGGATTCCAAAAGAGAAGCATTAGTAGAAGAATGAGGTAAAGCATTATGAGCGATGAAACTATCAATGACGCTAGGAGAAAATTCAACATGGTTGGAAATGTTTGAATGATTGCAATCACTTAAGGCATTCAGTGTTGATTTCGGCACTGGTGGTTTACGCATTACGTATAAATTCGCCATATAACGCAAGCGATTGAGGCAAGTCTTTAAGAGCATTGCTTCTGTCAGTATGCATAGTTGCCCTATTCTTATAGATGATAGCGATAACGGTACTTTGACACCAACCAAGGTGCCAAGCACACCCAGCAAAAAAGCACGGTCACTTTTGCCTAATGGCCCATGGTTGGCTCGAGTACCTAGCGCTGTATTACTGGCTATGCCCAGTAGCTCGGTACCAATACTAAAACCAATCAAACCGACAATATGGCGCTGACTGTGAGATAGGTTTTCTGCGATATTTATCAGTCCAACGGGCGTTTCTTGATTATCAATATGCGGCAACAGACTGGCCAATAATGCTGTATCGGCAACAATATCGCCCAATTCATTAAGCACTGCACCAAGTTTGGATGCCTGCCCGTGCTCACGCGCCATCATACCATCAATAGCATTGAGCGCCATACGCACAAACAATGATGACGGCATTAACAGCCATAGCGCTTGATTTCTGGCTGCGGGCTTAGCTATCACATAGGCCGTTCCCACACTCAACAATACTGCTGAAACCGTCACTTGGTTGGCGGTAACACCTTGCCCAGCTAGAGTATCGCTTATAGGACGCAATTGATCTTGGAATTGAGACTTGAGTTGATATAGCGACATAATACGTGCCAAAACGTTTGATGCCTTCAATGTAGCAACAAAAGTTTGTCAGGTAAAGAATAACCAGCCACTTAGAGGTCATTTACTACTCAAACAACCGTCATATTTTGCGATGAATATGATGTGCTGATAGCCGTATTTACGAGCTAATATGATACAATCCCCAGCTTCTGAGAAATGCCCTCCCAAAAACGCCTTGTTTAAAAATGACGAGTCTGCCGACATGCAAAGCCTAATTACCCTTGTTTTGGTATTAATGCCAATGTTTATTGGCTTTGCCATTCCCTCAAACCCAACCATGACTAAGCTTGCCGATAAAGGCTTGTCTTATTTGGTCTTTATCATTTTAGGGTTGATTGGTATTGAGCTGGCGCAAGTGGAAGGGCTTGGTAGCCAAATAGGCGAAATTGCGCTTTATGTCACTATCTTGTCGATACTAACGATTGGCACCGGCTTATTTGCCTTGATGCTGTTTGACCGTCTGCGTCCATGGCATGCCAAAAAACCTAGCGTCAAATCTAAAGAGCACCGTGTCAGTATTCGCGGCAGCTTGGCACAAGTATTTTGCGTGGCGATTGGTATGGTGATTGGCTATTTTTTGCCAGCCGACTATATGCCACCCGAAAACACCATGACCGCCATGTTGATGATATTAATCTTACTGGTTGGTATTGGCTTAAAGGGCTCGGGCATTACCTTAAAAGAAGTATTACTCAACAAACGCGGCGTTGAGATGAGCGTTATCTTTACGCTATCGGTATTGGTTGGCGGGCTTATCTTTGCGCTGATGTTTAGCGATGTGTCATGGACGAAAGGCTTGGCACTGGCATCTGGGTTTGGTTGGTATTCACTATCAGCAATCATCATGACCGATGCCTATGGCGCGGTTTGGGGCAGTGTGGCGCTATTTAATGACTTGGTACGTGAGTTCTTTGCGCTATTATTTATTCCCGTCTTTATGCGCAAATATCCATCAGCAGCGGTCGGTCTTGGCGGCGCGACCAGTTTAGACTTTACCTTACCGATTATTCAACAATCAGGCGGGCTAAAAGTTGTGCCACTGGCGATTAGTTTTGGCTTTATTATTAATATTGTCTCGCCAGTGTTGATGGTGCTGTTTTCGGCTTTTTAAAAATCAACCGTTTTTTTTGACGTTATTATTCAGATTTAAATATCTCGCAGCGCTTTAGATATGGTTCATAGTTTTTCCAATCACTTGGGTTTTCTATATTGGCTAGGTCGTTGACTTGCGTACTTACTTTGACAGTTACCCTTCTATCTTTCGACTCTATACCTGCAAGATCACTTTCGCTAAAGTCTGTAGCTATAAACGGATATCTATCTGAGCAATCATAAGTGGAGATACGATCAGAGGTAATGTGATGCTTTTCTACTAACCTATTCCTGATATTAATGGCACGGTTACGCGATAAATTATTTTTATTAGGCGTTATCGCAAGCTCGTTTGATGCTACATGACCAAAAATAAAAACCTTGGCATCTGGTTGCTCATGAAGGTTTTCTTCAATTATTGCAAATGCTTGATCATATTCGTCAGATAATTGACTGCTCATCGGTTCAAAAAATCCTTGCAACTGCATTTCTAGCGAACCTGTATAAACCTCTACTGGACAGCCTTTCGCATCGACCACTACGTTAGGTGGCGTTTCAGGGCATTCGTCTATAGCATCAAGCACTCCATCGCCGTCTGAATCAATCTCTGCTTGCATCGTCCTGATGTTTTCATTTTGAGGTAACTCTTTAGACGGCGCAGTTACAGTGGTTTGACACGCTGATAACGCCAAAGAACTACAAAAAACGGTGCTGGCTAGATAGAATTTTTTGTTCATATCGAATTGGAGTCCTTATTCAATTAGACTTTATGAGTTACCTCAAATCGTTTCAGTAATAAAGTTGTTTTTTATTCCTGAGGTTCAGACGCAATCGCATATACGCGCCGGTTCAACATATTACCCTCTTCACTATCAGAAGGCGCAATTGGTCTTCTTGCGCCATACTCAGTCGCCGTGATGCGCTCAGAGGCAATGTTATATTTCGATATTAAATAATTTTTAACCTTATTCGCTCTGTCTTGCGCCAAGGCATTCGCTTCGTTTATAGAGGCGCTATCGACTTCAGTTCTTGAATTATGACCTTCAATCAATATGGTGGCGGTTTTATACTCTTGTAACCTCATACCTACCTTATCAAGCTCGGCTTGATACTTTGGCAACAGCTCACTGCTATCTTTATCAAAAAAAGCGCGATATTCCATTTTTAGACCTACCCCAGGCATCGTAAAAGGGCAGCCTCTGTCATCTACTATCACATTAAAAGGTGTAGCTGGACACTGATCTAACTTATCAGGAACGCCATCGCCGTCGCTATCCGAATTAATCACAACCGTTGGCATCTTAATAGTTTGGCTTGTTTGCTTAGGCAAGTCAGCGGTTTGACAACCTGTCAGTGCTAAAGCGCCTATCATCATCGGCGTTATTGTCCATAATTTCACGTTCATACTTTACTCTTCCTTAAGTTTAAAATGCTAGACCCCACTCGCTTGCTTAGCAAACAGACGCATCAATGGTTTGATTTTGCTGACGCGATACATACCTTCATTACGAAGTTGTTGAATCGGACGCATCTGCGCAAGCGAGCCAGCAAACAGCCAATTAAGCGCCGAAAAGCTGTGCATCATCAAACTATTATGTGGACGACGCAGACGCTCATAGCTTCGTAAGGTTTGGTTCGTACCCCACAGCTTATTGCCACTGCGCGCATAATCATGGCTGAGTTGTTCGCTTAACACTTTTACATCAAGCATTCCCAAATTTAGCCCCTGACCTGCCAGCGGATGCACACCATGTGCGGCGTCCCCAATTAATACTAAATTATCGGCGACATAGCTTTTTGCTTGCTGCGCGGCTAATGGAAAGCTGGCGATGGATTCAATCTCGCGGATAGCACCCAGCTCATAATTACTGGCAGCAGCCAATTTATCAGCAATGTAGCGCGGCGTTTCTTCCAACAATGCCAATGCTTGATTGCGTGGCAGTGTCCATACGATCGACTGCCAGTGTTGTGGATTGGTTTTATCTTCATCCGTGATATCAGCAAGCGGCAACAATGCCAATGTACCAGTCGGTAGCATGGCTTGACGGGCAGTCGCTAGGTGCGGCTTGTCGGTTTGAATGGCGCAGCAAATCGCCGTTTGCTTATAATCAAGCACATCTAGCTCAATGGCCGCCTGCCTGCGTACAAACGAGCCGCGACCGTCAGCACCAACTAATAAACGCGCGTCAATCACACTGCCATTATTTAAGGTCAAACGGTAACCTTGCGCGCTACCAAGCCAGTCCATGTCGACAACCTTGTGCCCATCGATAACGGTTAAATATTGACTGACATCAGCGGCAGTTAAACGCTGCCATAATGCATATTCGATAACGGCCGGCTCAACCATACTACCGAGCATTTTTGTCTCAGAGTTTTGATTGCTGTTACTGCTGTCATTACCATTATTAGCATCATCACTATCACCGAACAGTAACTCGCCGCGACCATTCAACTGCCAAACCTGCATTTGGGTATAATCGGCTTTGCGCTCTGATGCCGCTATCTTTTGCCAAGCGCCCACGTCTTTGAGTAAGTTGATACTGGCAAGACTTAGTGCATAAACGCGCGCATCCCGCTTGCCAAGCACCTTTTGCCAATCTGTCTCGCTACGTTTAGGGCGCGCGTCAATAAGCGTCACTGGCACCTCAGCTTGCGCCAGTTTTAGCGCAAGGGTTGCACCGACGATACCGCCGCCGATAATGAGCGTATGGTTATTTTTCATAAAACATCCTTTGTCGCGTTATTCATGCTATCTGCCATATTGATGGGATTTAGCAGCAGCTGAAATGATAAATTTTATTTGCTTAATAACTTACCAGTATGTTGAACTAAGATTTTAAGCCCATCGCATAGTTGGCAATCAATGGCTTAATATTTGGCAGTTTATCAAAGGCTACCAAAGCCACGTTACGTGCCAGCTTCACGGCTGGATTTGGATGGGTAAAGCCATGCACGACGGCATCACAAAAGCGAATGACGCGTTTTTGATCGGTTTGACGGGCTTTTTCATAGCGTTTGAGCAAAGTTGGATCGCCGATATCTTCGCCTTTTAGCACCTGCCGATTCATCATTTGCGCCAGTACATGCGCATCACGCATACAGAGGTTAAAACCTTGTCCAGCGACCGGATGTAAGGTGTGAGCCGCGTTACCCATGATGACGCAGCGACCATCGACTTGCTTGTCTGCCAGTACCCGCGTCAGTGGATAAGCGCCGCGGCGACCGGCTTTTTTAAACGTGCCAGCGCGCGTGCCAAAGGCTTGCTGCAAGGTTGCCAAGAAATGCGCATCATCTTCTAAATATTGCGTCTCTTCGCCCGTTGGACAAACCCAAACCACTGAGCGTCTATAGCCTTTTTGATATTCATCATTACCGTCGCCTTCTGGATCAGTCAATGGCAACACCGCAAGTGGCCCTGCCGGACTAAAACGCTCAATAGCGATATGCTCATGCGGCTGATCGGTTTCTACCACCCCAACGATAGCGGTTTGCTTATAGTCATAAGTCGTAGTGCCGATATTTAACAATTGACGCACGGTAGAGTCGCGACCATCACAGGCAACCAAAACACTGGCCTGCAACTGCTGCTCATGCTCTTCTTCACCGTAATAGCTAAAGCTTAACGTCACGCCGTCGTTTTGTTGGCTAACGGCTATCACATTGGCATTATCAATCAGCGTAATCAGCGGCTCTTGCTGGGCAGCCAATAACAACTTACGCCCAAGCCACGCGTTTTCCATCACTTGCCCAAATGACTCGACTTGCTCTTCAGATTTATTTAATTGTGCACGTCCAAAGCTACCTTGCTCACTGATCTTTACCGCATCAATTCGGCAAGCATGGCTTTGCAGCTCAGACCATAGCCCAATCTCTTGATAAATCTGTACCGTACGCCGTGACAGCGCAGTATTGCGGCTGTCTAAATAATGCGTGCGTTTAGCGTCGTCATTTGGACTGATGGTTGGATAGCTGTTTTTCTCTAGCAGAGTGCTAGCGATACCATGATGAGCAAGCAACAACGCAAACGACAAGCCGACATGACCGCCGCCGGCGATAAGGACTTGCTGCTCAGTCATAGCCGCTTTATTAGCAAGACTGGCTTTAGCAGGATTGGTTATTGATAAAGTTACTTCAGTATGTTGCATGGTTATTATTCCTATTATTTCCCATTTAGCACGCGTTTAGACGCGAAGACTTTACATTCAAAAAATATTATTTTTCTAAAAAATATCTTGTTCTTCTACCTTTACAAACTTAGCTTTTACACCGCCATTATCTAAGCTCTAGATTACCACAAATCATTCATCATTCTGTGCTCCTGACCATAACCATAGTGGCTATTTAGTTTTGTTGCCGTTTTCGCTCTAAGGTGTATCATCTACAGTTGCAATCACCATACAAAAACAAAGCCCTGCCCGCCTGTAAATGGCTTGAATTTTAAATTCTATCTACCATAATGAAGACAGGGTATTTACTTATTACTGTCATCTTATCAACAACTATTTTTAGCAAAATTTTGCCGTCATATTTATTAGCACTACTTTTAGTATTTACATAACCGTTATAAACGCAATGAAAAAGCATTGAAACACGATGTATTATTTTATTTTTAAAGCCCGCCTGACTATCATGCATAAAAGCACAGAAGCACTAATGCACTGAAGTAACGAACATGCAGCGGGCAACCAAATACAAGGATAATCGCTTGACTGATTCCATAAGCCGCCGTATACATTTTGAATCGTTGACCCCAGCACAGCTGAAAACCGTGCTTGGTGAATACAATAACCACATGAAATATATCCAAGAACGCCTCGATATTAAAATCAGCCAACGCCAAGGCGACTTCTGTTTAAGTGGAGATATTTTGGGCGTTGAGCGCGGCGAACGCATCATTTATAAAATGGTTGATGAAGCACAAAACACCAAAGATATCAGCGCCGAAGAGCTGCATCTTATTATTCAATCAAGCATCGCCCGAGACGAAGATATAGAAGCCGATAAGCAATCGGCTGCCGAGGAAGATGCTGATAATTTGGAAGCCGCCACTGACTTTACGCCGATTAGTCTACGCACCCGTAAAGGTAAAATCATTCCGCGCGGTGGCAATCAGCAGCGCTATGTCAGAGATATTTTAGCCTCTGATGTGTCGTTTGGTATTGGGCCTGCTGGTACGGGTAAGACCTACCTTGCCGTTGCTTGTGCGGTTGATATGCTTGAGCGCAACGAGATTGAGCGTATTTTATTGGTGCGCCCAGCGGTAGAAGCTGGTGAAAAATTGGGCTTTTTACCCGGTGATTTGACCCAAAAAATTGACCCGTATTTACGTCCTTTATATGACGCGCTGTATGAGATGCTTGGCTTTGATAAAGTCGGTAAAATGCTTGAAAAGCAAATTATTGAAGTAGCCCCCCTTGCTTATATGCGCGGTCGTACGCTAAATAATTCGTTTGTTATCTTAGATGAAGCGCAAAATACCACGCCTGAGCAAATGAAGATGTTCTTGACGCGCTTAGGTTTTGGCTCGCGGGCGGTTATTACTGGTGATATCACCCAGGTCGATTTGCCGCGTGGACATAAATCAGGTCTGGCGCAAGCGATGGATATCTTAAGCGGTATTGAAGAGATTCATATCACTAAATTTGACTCAAAAGACGTCGTGCGCCATCAATTGGTGCAAAAAATCGTTGAAGCTTATGATGTTTTTGATGAAGAGCAACTTGCCTTACAAGAAAAGCGCAAGTTTGAGCGCATGAAAGAGCAAGAGCGTAAACAAGCCATTTCTGATGCCGCCGCTAAGTTATAATCTATTTTTAAGCGACGTATATATATGACAAAAACCGGATTTAATATCCGGTTTTTTAGTGTTAGATATTTATTGTTGAATATTTTTAATATTGATATAAAAAAGGATAATGGCATGAGCCCAGCCGAACATAATAACGCTGATAATCACTTAGACGAGAATATTAATAGCCATTTCAATCATGAGGAGAACGATAAGAATTTAGACGCACTTAATAATAATGACAGCTTAGCCGTGCTTGATATTAGCGCCGCCGATAGTATCGATGACGAGATACTTGAGAGCTGTTATCCTCGCGAAAAACTGTTAAAAGTCATGATGGCGACATTGGATTATATCGATGAGCGTATTAACCATGGTCTGACGATACCTTACTTTGCTGATATCGATAGTGAGATATGGCAAGAGAAAACCAAAGCACTCGATATCTACATTACCGATGCCCTCGAAGGTCAGGAGCTAAATTTAGAGGCGCGCGGCAAAGATTATGCCACCAATATCTTATCCTACCCAAGCGACTTGCCAGCGGCAATCATTGGCTTGATGCCAACGCTACCACTTGGCGAGCTGGTGATTTGTCATGCTGTGGTGGTACGCGAAGCTACTGAGCAAAACAAGACCGTGGCGCAGCATATCAGCCATTTATTGATACACGGTATACTGCACCTACTGGGCTTTGACCATGAGCTCGGACAAGCTGAGCAAGATGAGATGGAAAGCTTTGAGATTGCTATTTTGGCAGGGCTAGGCCTACCAAACCCTTATCTCTAAGATTTTTAGCCTTGTTTAACCTTTCTTTAACATGGTTTTTTGCGCTTGATCCATCTGATTAATCATCTGATCTAAGCCTTTGACATGCACACTGCGCTGCGGGAATGGGATGTCAATCTTGTTATCATCAAGCGCGTTTTTGAATTGTTCTAATAAATCACACTGCATCGCCCACCAATCATCATTGGTGGTCCAGACATTCAAGGTTAAATCAACGGAATTATCGCCCAAATTGGTCACGCGTATCACAGGCGCTGGATCCGTAAAGGCCATTGGATTGTTTTTTGCCAAATTTAGCATAATATCTTTGGCGGTTTTGATATCGGCGTCATAGCCAATACCTACGGTGATATCGACGCGGCGGTTGGGTAACGCCGTATAGTTAATCACCGCCGAGGTGGTGATATCGCCATTTGGAATGATAATATCGTGATTATTGATGGTCGTTAAATGGGTATTGACCAAGGTGATCTCGGTGACTGTACCAGTATAGCTGCTAATTTGTACATAATCGCCGCGAACAAACGGGCGAAAGGTCACAATCATAATACCAGCGGCAAAGTTGGATAGCTGATCTTTCAGTGACAAACCAATCGCCACTGCCGCGCCGCCCAAGATAGCAACGACCGAAGTAGTCTGCACGCCGACTTTGCTAAGCGCAGCCAAAATCACGATGACCAATAATATGCCATATAATACGCAGCTTAAAAAATTGGCCGCCGTCGCCTCTAAATGGCTGCGTAGCATAATGCGATTGCTGATAGCAACGATTTTCTTTGCTAACCAACGCCCTATCATAAATATTAATAAGGCAAAAGCGACTTTAAGCGCGATGCTAATCGCATTTTCTGTTAAGGTAGCAAGATCGACGGTAAAACCTAAAAATTCCATACTGACTCTTTATTTCCAAACTGTTTTATCATTAATTTTGTCTTTTCAATGTTTATTATCATTTAACCTTTTTTAAGAAATGCATAAAAATTGCAAAAGACGGGCACTGAATTTAAGCAAAGTTAATAGGTGACGTCTACTCTATCACTGTAACGATAGGTACGTATCAGACGCAGCTCGACGATATCATTCATATCTTCGGTAAATTTACCAAAGGGCGCCGCTTGTCTGACCGACTGCTTGGCCGCCTCATCTAGTATCGTCGAGTTTGAGCTCTCAAGCAAACGAATGGCTTTAATATTGCCATCATTGCTGATAATTACCATCAAACGTACCTCACCGGTGATACCTTGGGCGCGTGCTTGCGCAGGATATTGCAAGTTACCAACGCGCTCGACGTGCTCGCGAAAGGTATTGATATAATCAGCAGCGGCGCCGCGGGTGGTCGAGTTGCTATCGACGGTCACAACTTTTGATTTGGTCGCATACAACTGTTGCCGCTGTGACAGCTGCGCCTCTAAAGTCGCGATTTGCTTACGCAGACGCTCTTCTTGCGCCTTCATATCATCTTGCTCTTGCTTACTGTCATTATCAGACTCGACGCTCGCTTGACGCCAGCTGAGTGTGGTACGCAGATAGCTTTCTTGATAGCGCTGCTGCCGAACTTGACGCTGCAGGTCAATCACATCTTGCGTCTCGCTCATTTGCTCGGCTGCCACCGGACTACTCTGGTCGGTTTCTTGGCGTATTTGCTCTTGCACCGTGCCGCCGCCTTGTTGGGACGCATTGGCAATAAACTGCGCGTCTTCATTTGGCTGCATATTCTCGGTCAAAGCTTTTGCAACGTCCTGCATCATGCCAGCAGGATCTTGCCCCAGCGAAAAACTAATGCCAAAAATAATCAGCGCATGAACACTGACGGCTATCACCGCCGCCATCGGCAAACTGATATCGCGCTTGGGCGCTTGCGCTGAAAAATGATAGCTTTGCGAGTCTTTAATCGAAGTCACAGTGGGTCTCAGCTGATGAATATAGTAGATTCCATTTAGAAATATTATAGGACTGCTGGAATAAATTTTGCGAAGCCTCTGGAGTGCGAAGCGCACAGCAAGCGAGGAAAATTTATTCTAGCAGAGCGCTATTTTAAACCAACCACTTTTATATTGAATTGGCTATATAAGGGCGGTCGATACAAGGCGTCATAAAAGCTCTTAGATAAACTAAGCACTCGTCGACCAATGCCGGCGCTATCATAACATGAGTTAGAATTGCGTCGCTAGCACAAGCGTATACCGTTGCTACTTAATCAAACACTTACCTACAGGCAGGTTTACGTGCCGGTTTATCCCCTGCTAACCTAATAATCCGCGTTTTTAAAAAGTAACCTCGCACAGGTTTTGTAGATTTGATAATAAATAGCCAAACTGCCCAATGATACAAAACGTAGACGTCCATTTTGCCTACTGTCATTTTGATATATACTGTTTTATAAACACTTTTGCGCCTGCTATTAAATAATGAATAATTATAAGGATAATAAGTTTGAGTAACTTTGAGCATATGGACAATATGGATAATTCAGACAGTTTTGAAGAGTTATTTGACAGTATCGCTGACCGTTTTGACGAGTCCTTTAGCGATGGCTGGGAGCGTCTTAGCCAAGCCGTCAAAACTATCTATGACAGAACCACGGATAAATTCGAGGAAGAGCTGTCCTTGCCGGTTGCCCAAATTTACGTCAACGATGCGCTGCAAAAATTTGTCACCGATAACGTCAAAGCCATTTTAGAGCTGCGCGTTGAGATACATGACGACTGGTTCCGTTTATATTGTACTATTGATGTTGGCGGGATTTATGCAGAAGTAGCAAGTAATTTTAGCTTGGTTCATGTGCAGCTGGATCGCAACGTCCAGCGCTTTGTTTTTGGACAGCTGACTTATACCGATGTCCTTAATCTACGCTGCGAATCATTTATCAAACGCCAAGGGCTCAAACTGTTTATTTGGTTTTATCATAGCGTACTGAAAAAAGACCCCTTAGGTTTCATTTTGTCTTACATCAATATCGCCCGTGCCAAAGAAGAGATTATCTACCTTGATATCAATCGCTGGCTAAAAAAGAACAAAAAAATAATGAGCACCTTATATAAAGTGCAAGTCAATTATGGTGAGCTTGAAGAAGAACAATTGGTGCTTAAAACGCAAATCAATTATCGTGATTTGCTGGCCAGCAATGCCAATGAAGATATCATTAGTGATAAGGATGAGCCTGAATTGATGCAAGGGCCTATCAATCCGATTGCTGATGCTACTGAGCCAAGTTTAGAACCTTCTTTATAAGCCTAGTTTTATAAACGTATTAAAAGCCTTCCAAACGCTGCCTACAAAAAACGCCAATACTTAAAGACGATTATCTTTAAGCATTGGCGTTTTTTTAATAAATACTGCCTCTATCAACTTGTAGCAATCATAGGCTTACCAATAGTTTTCTACTGCGATATTGCCCTCACCGCGGCGATTCATCACCAAGCCCAAGCTCTTTAACGTCTCTTTGGTATCTTCGACCATGTCTGGGTTGCCGCATAGCATCACGTGCGTGCTATCAACGTCCAAATCAATGCCCGCGCCCGCTTGTAGCGTTCCATCTAATAATAGCTTTGGCAAGCGCTCAGTTAATGCACCCTCGACAGGCTCGCGGGTAACGATAGGAATAAAGATAAGCTTGGCTGGATTATCGACCAACGAGCCAAAATCTTCTTGTAAGCCTTCAATCTTCTCAATATATGCCAATTCTTCTGTCGAACGCGCGCTATAAGCCAAGACGATATGCTCGTAGTCTTCCCAGGTTTTTAAGTCTTGTAGCATCGATAAAAATGGCGCTAAACCTGTACCTGTCGCCAATAACCATAAGTCTTTTGGCAGCGGTTTTTGATAACGGGCTAAGGTTAAAAAGCCAAACGGCATGGTATTGAGTAGTAGCTCATCGCCGACTTCTAGGTGTTGCAGCTGCGAGGTAAAGGCGCCATCAGGGATGACAATAGAGAAAAACTCTAGGATTTCATCAAAAGGTGAAGAGACAATTGAATACGCGCGGAAGATATCTTCATTCAGTATTACGTTCAAGTCTTCGTCATCATCAGCATTAGCTACTGCACTCAACTGCTTATAGTAGTTTAATTGACTGGGATTAACGCCCAAGCGTACAAACTGTCCTGCGGTAAATTTAAAACTATCAGGACGGCTAACGGTAAAGCTAAAGAGGTTAGGCGTCCACGTGGTTTTGCTGAGCACCGTTACTTTTTGAATATTGTCACTCATAATAATGATTCACCCTCGTTTTTTATGATTTATGATTTATGATTTATGATTGCTTATGGTTATAGATGGCTATGTTTTTGACTTTTTAAAGGCTTTAAAACAAAAGATGCGCCAAGCTCATCATAAAGCTGGCGCATCTTGGTTTTCTAACTGTCATTATCAATAAGCAGCGGTTATCAATATCGAAAACCCCTGCTCATATTTTATAATTACCAAATACGAGCCAAACTTGCCCATTCAATCATACTATTCGGCAATATACCAAAGAAGAGAATGATAGCGGTGACGGCGATAACCATGATACCGCCCGTACGCAAACCCCACTGCTTTGAAACGTCAAATTCAATAAATTGTTTCGGACGTTTAAATAGCGTGAGCATGACGCGCAAGTAATAAAACAGACCAATGGCACTACCCAAGATAATCATGCCAGCCAAGAACCAGTTGGTACCTTGGACGGCGGCTAGAATCGCAAATAGCTTAGTGATAAAGCCTGCGGTCAATGGAATACCTGCCAATGACAACATCATAATGGTCATAACCGCGGTCAGTACCGGACGACGCCAGAACAGCCCTTGATAATGGGTCAATTCATCTGCTTCACCAGCCAAGCGATACGGGCTCGACATTAAAGTAACAACACCAAAGGCACCGATAGAGGTAAAGGCGTAAATCGCCATATACATGCTTGAGATACTATCAGCGGCTGAGCCAATGCTGACAATCACGATAAGCACATAACCCATATGAGCAATCGACGAATAACCAAGCAGGCGCTTAAGGCTGGTCTGACGTACCGCTAATAAGTTACCCACTAGTATCGACAAGGTGGCCATAACCATGAGCAGCATTTGTACCGATGGCAGCGCCAATAGCGACGTATCAATTAAGAAGCGAACAGCAAGCGCCATCATCGCCACTTTGGTGACCGATGCCAAATAAGTAGCGACAGGTGCTGGTGCGCCTTCGTACACATCTGGTGTCCATATGTGAAATGGCGCGGCAGACAGTTTAAAAGCAATACCAAACATCATCATCGCCGTACCGACGATTAATAGTGGTGACTCAAAGAGATCGACCAACGTCATGCTGATAGGCTTGAAAGCAAGCGAACCCACTTCTGCATAAATAAACGCCATACCCATCAGCAGCGTTGCTGATGCTGTGGCTGAGAGCACCAAATACTTTAGCCCCGACTCAAGCGAGCGCTTACGCATATAGGTATAAGCCAGCATGCCGTATAACGGAATCGATAGCATCTCAAGGCTCATAAAGAATGAGGCTAAATGCTGGGCGCTGACCATCAGGAGCGCACCGACAGTCGATAGCAACATGAGCAAATACAGCTCTTCTTTATGATCGTCTAAATCGGCTAGATAGGCATAAGACAGCGTAAAACAGGCCAAAGCACAGATTAAGATAACCACCATATTAAACTGGGCAAAGTTATCAATCACAAATAACTGCTCAGCTGTTGGCACAAGCGTACCGCTATCGATGATGCCAGCCATTTGCCCAAGCAAGGCAAACAGCCCTATGTTTAAACCAACCACCGAAATGGTACCGATCACCATATGTGAGCGTTTAATGGTGATGGCAATCATCACTACCAATACAGTCAACACTACCGCAATGATTGGCGCATAAGGCATCAGCCCCATCAAATCATTCATCGTAAATTCATTCATGACTTAACGTGCCTCCATTGCATCAAGTAGCTGCGATGCGTCTACTTGTGTCACTTGACTGTACATATATGCGTTATTAATCCACTGCATGGCGTGACTTGAGGTGTCAAGGAATGGCTGTGGATACAGTCCGAGCCAGACCAAGCCTGCTGCTAACATCAGTAATAACGACAGCTCGCGTTTACCCAAATCTTTTAATGGACGCGACGGCAAACCATGAGTTTCGGTTTCTCGTAACGCCACTTCTTTAATATTATTGCTACCGAACATGGCACGGTGAATTAAGATAAGCGAGTATAAACCTGCCAATACCAAGCTAAAGGTCGCAAACACCACAAACATGGGATAATCAGCAAAGGCGCCAAATAAAATCATAAACTCGCCGATGAAGTTACCGGTACCCGGAATACCAAGTAAAGCGGCACAAAAGAACATTAGAATCGGTGCATAATAACGGAACTGACCCCACATACCGCCCATCAAGGTCAAATCACGCGTATGCAAGCGCTCGTATAACTGCCCTGCCATAATAAACAGTGCTGCCGAACTTAAACCGTGCGCCAACATTTGAATCATCAAACCTTGTAAGCTAATTAAGGTACCCGCGTAAATGGCCAAGACCACAAAACCCATATGCGAGATACTGGTATAAGCCAGTAAGCGCTTCATATCAGTTTGCATAAAGGCCAGCCATGCCCCGTAAAAGATACCTATGGTACCTAATGTCATCGCTATCGGCGCAAAATCTTGTGACGCTGCTGGGAATAAAGGTATGACAAAACGAATCAAACCATAAGCAGCAGTCTTAATCAAAACCCCTGCCAGATCCACCGAACCTGCGGTTGGCGCCTGCGCATGGGCGTCAGGTAGCCAGCCGTGAAAAGGGAAAATCGGCAATTTAACGGCAAAGCCAATAAAGAAGCACAGCATGATCGGATATTCCCAGCCGCCAAGTGAAGTGCCGAGTAAGTCATTATAATTAAAGCTGACCACGCCTTTTTGCGCATAGCTGATAATGACCAATATCAAAATACCGACCAGCATGATAAGACCAGAGGCTTGGGTATAGATAAAGAATTTGGTTGCCGCGTATTCTTTGGTCTTGCCGCCAACCACATCATGACCCCAAATAGCGATCAAGAAGTAGATAGGAACCAGCATCATCTCCCAAAAGAAGAAGAATAAGAACAGGTCAATGGCCAAGAAAACGCCAATGACGCCGCCCAAGCTCCATAAAAGGTTAAGATGGAAGAAACCAACGCGGCGTTGAATCTCATTCCACGAACAGGCAACCGCCGCAATACCGAGCAGGCCTGTTAAACCAACCATCAGCAGCGATAAACCATCTAGCGCTAAATGAAAGCTGATACCAAAGCTTGGTATCCATGGCACCATAAATTCTGCGACCCATGGCACGTTTGCCTGAGGCGCAATCACCTGCTTACTCATGCCGCTATAATCGCCGTATTGCCACAATACCAGTGACAAAGCAAAGGTCAACGTCATACCGATTAGAGCAATCCAGCGCGGCAGACGTTTATTAAAGCGTTCGACCAACCAACAGAGCAACCCTGCAATAAAAGGAATTGCGATTAATGCTGGTAGCATCCACGTTTGTTGTAACTCTATCATCTTATACCACCGTCATCATTACCAGCACCAACAGCACAGCCACGCCTAAGCCAAAGCTTGCAGCGTAACCTCGAAGTGACCCTGTTTGCGTCGCAGACAATACCTTGTTACCAGCGGAAGCCAGTTTAGGCAAAATAAGCCACGTTTTATCGATAGGGTCGGCTTTAAATAAGCGGCCGATGAACAAAAAGGGTTTTACAAAAACTATATCGTATAGCGCATCAAAGCCCATACCGTGATAGCACCAATGATATAACGCTGCGCCTATAGAGGTCTGCTTAAAGCGGGTCAGCATGCGACCTTTATCGGCGACATATAACAGTGCTGCGAGAATTAAGCCTGCAAGCATCGCACCCATAGCGATATATTCCGCTGTATGTTTGTCATGCGCTTGACCAGCTACTTCTAATAAATGCCCAACGCTTTCTGGCAAGACGCCTTGTAATGGCGGCGTGATCCATGCACCAACGGCAGTTGATAATACCAGTAGCACCGTCAATGGCAGCCAATATGACACACCAGATAGTTTATGCGCGTGGGTTTTTTCTTCACCAAAGAAGATAATCCAAATCATACGGAAGGTATAAAACGCGGTTAAGAAGGCACCAAATACGCCCATATAGAATAGGACTTGGTGACCAGTTGCATAGCTCTCCCACAGAATTGCTTCTTTAGAATAGAAACCAACGGTAACCCAAGGTATCGCTGCAAGCGCACCGCCACCGACGATATAGCACCAAAATACTAGCGGTATCTTTTTACGTAAGCCGCCCATCTTAAAGATATTTTGCTCATGATGTACCGCAAGTATGACCGCACCCGATGATAAAAATAGCAAGGCTTTAAAGAAAGCATGCGTCATTAAATGGAAAATAGCTCCTTGCCATGCACCTACGCCGAGTGCTAAAAACATATAGCCAATTTGGCTCATGGTCGAATAAGCAAGGATACGTTTAATATCCGTTTGTGCCAGCGCACAAAATCCAGCAACGACGAGCGTCAATGCACCCACTGCCCCAACCCAGTATAAGAGTACGCCCGGGGTGAGAAGAAATAATGGATGTAGACGTGCGATCAGATAAACACCCGCGGTCACCATGGTCGCAGCGTGAATCAATGCCGATACAGGCGTTGGACCTGCCATCGCATCAGCAAGCCAGGTATGTAGTGGCAGCTGCGCTGATTTACCCATCGCCCCACCAACGAGCATAATAGTGGTCAAAATCATCGTTGGATTATTGATATCAAAGATTTCTGGCGCGCGGGTGATAATCTCTTGAATATGCAAAGTGCCAAATTCGCGGAATAATAAAAACAAACCAAAGGCCAAAAACACATCACCAACGCGGGTGACGGTAAAGGCTTTCATCGCCGCCCGACCATTGGCGCGGTCTTGATAATAAAAACCAATCAAAAGGTACGAACAGATACCGACGCCTTCCCAGCCAAGATAAAGTAAGAACAAGTTATCGGCCAATACCAGCAATAACATACTGGCGACGAATAAGTTCATATAGCTAAAAAAGCGCGCAAAGCCTGTTTCACCTTTCATATACCAGGCGGCAAACAGATGAATCAAAAAGCCGATACCGGTAATGACACCCGTCATCGTCAATGCCAAGCCATCAAAGCTTAAGCCAAAACTTGGCGCGAAATCTCCAACTTGGAACCACGTCCATAGCGGAATCTCGATGACTGTACCGGCAGGATTACTGGTCAAAAAGGTGTAGCTGACCATGAGCGTGCATAGCGCTGATAGCAGCATGCTACCGACACCAACAATCGCTGCTACCTGCTCGCTTAATTTGTCGCGCATAAAGGCTAAAATCAAAAAGCCAACGAGCGGGAATATAAAGGTTAATGGTAATAAACTCATGACATCATCCTTTCATCTCATTGGCGCTATCGACATCGAGATGCCCACGCTGATGGTAAAACCGCAATAATATTGCCAAACCAATGGCCGCCTCTGCTGCTGCTAGTGTCAAAATAAAGATAAACATAATCTGTCCATCTGGATCGACCCAGCGGCTACCGGCGACCACAAATGCCAAAGCCGTCGCATTCATCATGATCTCAAGGCTCATCAGCATAAATAAGAAATTACGCCGTACCATGACACCGCACAGACCGATTGCAAATAAAATACCGGCCAAAATCAATCCATGGCTCATGGGTATCATACCCAGTACATTTTGCGCCTCAGTAACAGGTTGCACAAAGCCTGCGACCTCGTGGGCAAACGGCACATTTGCAACCTCCTGTGCCACGCTCGCTGCTAGTACCATCAGTCTGACTCCTTGCGCGTGACTTGTTGTATATCCGCTTGCTTACCGACATTCATACCGACATAGTCAAGCGGGTCAACCTCTTTATATTCGTATGGTTCAGCCTTGTTTAGCGCATCAGTATCGATCGGCATGCCATTATCATCGTAATGTTTGATACTAGCGACATTTGGATTAGAGGATTGGCTTGCTTTGTTTTTATGGCTTTGATCATAGCCTTGAGCGTCGTGACCGATAATCTCATCATCACTAGACTCTTTACCCAAATGATAAGCAGCCACCAACGCAGCTAATAATAGCAATGCTGCCACTTCGACCAACATAACGTATTTGGTAAATAGCACCGTACCGACGGCTTTAGCTGAAATGGTCGTACCGCCAATCATTGCCGTATCGGTATGGTTAAGACCTATCAACGCATACAGCACAACCGCGATGATAATCGTAAGCCCCGTCGGTACCGCCCAAGTGCCCGCATCAAGCCAGCGCTCTTCACGCTCATCATTACTCATGCCAAGGTTTAGCATCATAATAACGAAAACAAACAGCACCATAATGGCACCGGCATAAACAACAATTTCAAGCGCACCAGCAAACGGCGCACCTAAGACAAAGAAAATACCTGAGATGGCCAATAACGACACAATCATCGATAAAATAGCATGCACTGGATTGGCGAGGGTCACCACGCGCAAGCTGGCAAATATTGCCACCGCTGCCAGCGCATAAAACCCTGCCAATTCAGGACTGTTTAAGATATTCATCATGGTAGCAAGCTCCTTAGATCAATCGGTGCCGCTTCATTTTGCGCCGCGCCTTTTGGTTTATCTGCTACCGCCATACCCGTCACGCGATAATAGTTATAATCTGGATATTTACCCGGTCCAGAAATCAGCAAATGCTCTTTTTCATAAACCAAGTCTTGACGGACATATTCGCCCATCTCAAAATCAGGCGTCATCTGAATCGCCGTCGTCGGACAGGCTTCTTCACACAAACCGCAAAAGATACAACGTGAAAAGTTAATGCGGAAAAATTCTGGATACCAGCGACCATCTTCACGCTCGGCTTTTTGCAAAGAGATACAGGCAACTGGACAAGCCACGGCGCATAAGTTACAAGCCACGCAGCGCTCATCACCATCAGGGTCACGCGTCAGCACAATACGGCCACGAAAGCGCGGCGGTACTGGAACCGGCTCTTCTGGATAAAGAATAGTGTCACGCGGCCTGATTGCATGACTATTGACCATCCACATACTGCGGACAATGGTAAACATACCAATGACGGTCTTTTTTATCGTAGTAAACATGGGGTTATTATCCTTATCAGCTTTACCCTAGTTCATCATTAATGGCTAGTAATGGCTACTAGTAATGACTATAACGTTGGGGAAAAAATCAAAATCACTGCGGCAGTTACCAAGAGATTAATCAAAGTTACCGGCAGGCAGATTTTCCAGCCAAAGTTCATCACCTGATCATAGCGCGGACGCATGAGTGAGCCTCGAGCCAAAATAAACATGGTCATAAAGAATAGCGTTTTAATCATGAACCAAAAAGCTGGTGGAATAAAAGGAATATCTAAATTAAACGGCGCAAGCCAACCGCCAAAAAACAAACAGGTCATCAGCGCAGAAATCAGCACGACGTTGACATACTCGCCGATGAAAAACATACCAAACTTCATGCCAGAATATTCGACATGATACCCTTCGGCAAGCTCTTGCTCGGCTTCTGGCTGATCAAACGGATGTCTATGGGTGACGGCAACACCAGCCACGACAAAGGTTAAAAAGCCAAAAAACTGCGGGATGATATACCAACCGTCAATTTGCGATTCAACGATTTCACGTAGGTTAAATGAGCCTGTTAAGGCAACAACACCCATCAATGATAAGCCTAAGAAAACTTCATAACTGATGGTTTGTGCTGCTGAACGTAAGCCGCCAAGTAGTGAGAATTTATTGGCAGACGCCCAACCACCGAACATCACCGCATAGACAGCGATACCTGCCATGGCAAAGAAAAACAAAATGCCGATATCCCAATCAGCAACCCCAAGGGTTGGCGAAATAGGAATAATGGCAAAGGATGCCAGCGCAGTAAACATGGCAACCGCTGGCGCCAAAGTAAACATAAACTTATCAGTAAAGTTTGGCGTCCAATCTTCTTTAAAGAAGATTTTGAGCATATCGGCAACCAGTTGCAATGAGCCAAACGGACCGACACGGTTCGGACCATAACGGTCTTGCCAAAGCGCTAGCATGCGGCGCTCATAAACAATCATCAATGCCGCAACAATCACCACCACTAAAAAGATAACCAGCGCCTGCACGACCATAAAAAGTATCGACCAGGTATCAAAAGTCATCATACCAGCCAAAAAGCTTGGCACATCAGGGATAATACGGGTAACTTGCAAATTACACCTCCTGTGTGGTGGTCGGCGCGCTGTTTACTGGCGTAGCGCGATTATTGTTATTGGCTGTTGTAGCATTATCAGTGGCCATACTACCCATCATCGTCACTGGCGCATCGACTTTGCGTACTGACGCTGGCATGGACGGATGGATAATACTCACTTGCCCAACCGGATAGCCGATACAGCCTTCTGCTAAGTAATCAACGAGCTCAACAGGTAAGGTGATTTGCTTTTTATCAATCTCAATCGCTAGGTAATCACCCGCTGCAAGACCCCATGCTTTGGCATCATCGATACCGACGCGCCATGTAGCGAGCGGCAATTGCTCAGCAACCACTGCGCTACGCGAGGCCATCATCGAGCTGGCATACAGGTTATAAACCGGTACCAGTTTGGCTTGTCCTTGCTGCATATCTGTCGTTGTTGCTGAAGTAGCTTCTGGCGCGACATATTGACGCGTGGCAAGGCGCTCTAAGCGATCAAATAAACGGACGCCCGGATCGCCATTTCTCAGGCTACCACCAACTTTATCTTGGTATTTATTCCACGCTTGCGGTGAGTTCCAACCGGCCGCACTGGCAAAAGGAATCATCGAGCTTGGCGTCTGCTTACCGCTATAACCTTCCATTGAGAAGGTTAAGCCGGTATCCAAATCTTTTGGCTGCATCGGTTCATGCACAGATACGGGCGCACGCATTGAGGTACGACCTGAATAACGACGCGGCTGACGAGCAATTTTTAAACCAGTCATGCGGTAATCGGCGTCAGGAGCGGCGTCTTTAATACCTGCAAGCTTAGGATGGGTAGCGATTAGAGCGTTGATGACGTCATCAAGCAGCGTCCAGTCGACATCGCGACCTTCTAAGCTGCTATGCACGGCATGCAACCAACGCCAGCCTTCTTTGATACTGCTCATTGGATGATAATATTCGTTATCATAAACTTGGAAGAAGCGCTGCGCACGACCTTCAGCAGAGATAAGCGTACCATCTGCTTCTGCGAAGCTTGCAGCTGGCAGCACGATATCGACATCTTTATGCCAATCAAGCAATTGATGGTCAAGGGCGATGACGGTTTTATCCGCCAACAACTGAGTTAACTTATGCGCATCAATGGCATCAGTTAACTGGTTTTCAGCCACGATAACCACATCAAAATCGGTCGCCAATAATTCTTCAACCGATTGACCACCAAGCATACAAACGCCAATACTATTGGCATCAGGAACCGCTAAATAAATACCGGCTTGCGCGTGATAATTTTTATTGACCTCTTTGAGCTCAAGCTTGGTTGCAGGCTCGCGCTCGACATCGTCTTGCGCCTCGGTATCAACGCCAGTTTCTGGTTTATTTGGTTTAGCAGACAAGTCTTTGTCTTCGCTTTGCTGCGCCGTTGCTGCTTGTGCTTCAGCAGCTTCGACCTTAGCGTTATGCGCTTCGACCTGCTGCTGTTCAGTGGCTTTAATAGCCGCACGTTTCTGGGTCAGTGCCTGAGTGATTTGCGCCGCTGCTTCTATCAAAGCAATCGATGCTAAACTAGTTCCCGAGACCACCAACGGCTTATCAGCTTGAATTAAGTCATAAGCGATTTGCTGGGCTAGCGCTTGCATTGGGTCAGACGCTTCATCAGCATCTTGTTGGGCACGTTGCGCGTCTGCTATCTGCGCTAAATCATCCGCAAGATTAGCAATCGCATCGGCCACTTTAAAACCAAGCTTGGTAATATCTTCTGGTGTCGCAACGACGCTAACTTTACTGATATCTTCTAGTTTGGTTTGGATAACGTCGATGATATAGACCGGACTTTGCACGCCTTGACCAATACGTTTGACGGGCTCAGCCAGCCAAGATTGGGTTTTGGTCGCAGCAGCCATTTTAATGGCTTCGTTTTTTGCCGCTTGACGAATCGATAGTGCCACACGTGATGAGGTTTGGGTAATATCTTCACCCAATACCAATACCACATCATGACTTTCAATATCAGCCATACCGGGGTTATAAATGCCTTCAGTGCTTAATACTTCAATACATTTATTGACCAGTGCTTGCTGCTGATGGTTTAGACCGGTTGAAAAGCTATCAAAGCCAACCATATTTTTTAGCGCAAAGTTGGTCTCAAGACTGGCACGTGGTGAGCCAATACCGATAACTTTTTTGTCTTTGATACGTTTGATGGTTTCATCAAGCGCATAATCGATATTAATTTTAACGTGCTTATCATTGATACGCTCAAGCGCCTGCGTTGGGCGGTCTGCGCGATTGACATAACCGTAACCAAAGCGACCGCGGTCACATAAGAAGTAACGGTTTACTTCACCGTTATAACGGTTTTCAATACGGCGCAATTCGCCATAACGCTCGCCCGCTGAGATGTTACAGCCCGCTGAGCAGCCATGACAAATACTTGGCGCGTATTGCATGTCCCATTTACGGTTATAGCGCTCAGAGTGAGTTTTATCGGTAAATACACCCGTTGGGCAGACTTCGGTTAGGTTACCTGAAAACTCGCTTTCGAACTGACCATCTTTATCACGACCAAAATACACGCGTTCGCTTGAGCCATAGACGCCCAAATCTTCGCCGCCCGCGTAGTCTTTATAAAAACGTACGCAGCGATAACAAGCGATACAGCGGTTCATTTCATGAGCGATAAATGGTCCAAGCTCTTGATTGTGATGGGTGCGCTTGGTAAAACGATAGCGACGACGGCTATGACCTGACATATAGGTCATGTCTTGCAGATGACAATGTCCGCCTTCTTCACAAGTTGGACAATCATGTGGGTGGTTGACCATCAATAGCTCAACCATCGACTTACGAAAGGCTTTGGCTTCATCGTCGGTCACTGAGATGTACATGTCATCGCTTGGGGCGACCATACAGGACATCACCAAGCGCCCGCGACCCGCTTCCATATCTTCTTTATTTTGATATTGCTTAACCGCGCATTGACGACAAGCACCTGCTGAGCCAAGGGCTGGGTGATAACAAAAATACGGCACATCGATGCCGAGTGACAAACACGCTTGAAGCAAGTTGTCGCTGCTATCTACTTCGACAGTGGTTCCATCAATATGTATGACTGCCATGCCGCTCTCCTTATTTCACTTCTGGCTGTTGATGAGCTGCAGCCTCAATGACATCTTCGCCAACCGCCTGCGCAATTTTTTGATCAAACTCAGGACGGAAATATTTAATTGCACTCATCAGTGGCTCCATCGCACCCGGCGCATGGGCGCAGAAGGTTTTACCGATCCACAAGTCACGGGTTAAGCCTTCTAACTTCTCAACGTCACCGATTTGACCTTGACCATCGTTAATAGCGGTGAGCAATTTAACGCCCCACGGTAGACCATCACGGCATGGTGTACACCAACCGCACGACTCACGCTGGAAGAAAATCTCAAGGTTGCGCAGTAATGGCACCATGTCTTGTTCTTCATCGACGACCATGATTAGCCCCGTACCCATACGGCTACCGGCTTTTTGAATGGTGTCAAAATCGACAACGGTATCTAAATGCTCAGCGGTTAAAAAGTCGGTTGATGCGCCGCCCGGCAACCATGCTTTAAGCTTTTTACCTTCCTGCATACCGCCAGCAAAATCTTCGATAATCTCACGTGCTGTATAACCGAATGGTAGCTCCCATAGACCTGGGTCATTGACCAGACCTGAACAACCAAATAGCTTGGTGCCCGGAGTTTCGACCACGCCTTTGGCTTTTGGCAAATCTTGATACCATTTACTACCATGCAAAATAATCGCTGAAACATTATGCAAAGTTTCAACGTTATTAACGACGGTCGGACGACCCCATGCACCTGCCACTTGTGGAAATGGCGGTTTGGTACGCGGATTGGCTCGGCGACCTTCTAGGCAGTTAATCAAAGCGGTTTCTTCGCCGCAAATATAACGGCCCGCACCGGTATGGACGTGCAAATCAAAGCTAAAGTCTGAGCCTAAGATATTATCGCCAACCAAGTTATTGGCACGCAATTCTTCGAGCGCTGCCGTTAGACGCTCTGCTGCTAAAATATATTCACCGCGAATAAAGATATAACCGGCCGTTGCCCCAATCGCGTAGGCAGAAATCAGCATACCTTCGATAAGCTGTAGCGGTAGACGCTCCATGAGCAAACGGTCTTTAAAAGTACCCGGTTCCATCTCATCGGCATTACAGACGAGATAACGTGGACCGCCATCAGGTGGCGCCATCAGCGACCATTTGATACCAGCTGGGAAACCTGCACCGCCGCGACCTTTGACCACTGCTTCTTTAATGGTATTCAAAGTATCGTCTGGTGATTGGTTTAAAGCTATTTTTAAGGCTTCAAAACCGCGTAGCGACTCATAAGTGGCTAAGTCCAATACCGCATCGTGATGGGCAAGGCGCCATGTTAGCGGTTTGGTTTCACTGGTAGCGGTTGCTTTATCGCCATAAACAGGAATGCGCTGGTCATTTAATTGGCTTGGCGCTTTGCCTTGACCGCGACGAGCAATCTGCTCTGAAATGGTTAAACTCATGCGTATAGCTCCAACAATTGAGCGACTTCGGTGGGCTGCACAGGACCATAGGTGTCTTCATTGATTAACACAGAAGGACCTTTGTCACAGTTGCCCAAACAGCAAATCGGCAATAGCGTAAAGCGGTTGTCAGCAGTGGTTTGACCATAGTCGATGCCCAGCTGCGCTTTTAATTCAGCCGCCAGCGCTTCGTAGCCCGTTAAATAACAAGCGACCGAATCACAAATAAGGATGACATTGCGACCGACCGGCTGACGATAGATACGGTTAAAGAAAGTTGCCACCCCATCCATGTCGGTCACAGGGATATTTAGAATATTGGCGATGGCATTAACTTGCGCATCATCGACCCAGCCGTTACGCTTTTGCACGATTTTTAGGGCATCTAAAGACGCTGCTCGCGGATGGGGATAATGATGCATAAACTCATGGATAGCCGCAATCTCTTCTGCGGTTAAGATACTTGCCACATCTACTTTTGGCATTTTATCGGAAACAATTCTCATAATCTTCTTCTTTCCTCACTCAGCCCACTGTGTATATAGTGCTTGGCGCAGCAACAGCGTTTTGGTGTGCCAGTCTGGCGATAACATATTAATAAAACTTGGCTTACTTTTAATATTTAACATCTAGCACTTAACGGTCACAATCGGCCATCACAATATCAATCGAGGCCAAATACATAATGGCATCAGAGACCAACGAGCCATTAATCACCGATGGCATTTGCTGCAAATGCGCAAATGTCGGCGTACGAATACGAGTACGATAGCTCATCGTCGCTTTATCAGAAGTAATGTAATAGCTGTTCAGACCTTTGGTTGCTTCCACAATCGTGGTGCACTCACCCGCTGGCATCACAGGACCCCAAGAAACGGAGATAAAGTGGTTAATCAAAGTCTCGATATCGTTTAAAGTACGGTCTTTCGGCGGTGGTACAGCCAATGGATGGTCCGCTTTATAAGGACCTTGCGGCATATTATCCATACATTGGCGGATGATACGTAGCGACTGGCGCATCTCTTCGATTTTTACCATACAGCGATCATAAGCATCGCCGTTATAACCGACTGGAATCTCAAAGTCGTAATTCTCGTAGCCCATATACGGACGCGCTTTACGCAAATCAAAATCTAAACCTGTGGCACGTAAACCTGCGCCAGTCACGCCCCAAGCCAATGCTTGCTTGGTATTGTACTGGGCAACGCCTTGGGTACGACCTTTTAACACACTATTTTGCAATGCTGCTTTTACGTATTCATCTAAACGTTTTGGCATCCAATCTAGGAACTCACGAACCAAACGCTGCCAACCGCGCGGTAAGTCGTGTGCCGTACCGCCGATACGGAACCAAGCAGGATGCATACGGTAGCCGGTCACCGCTTCGATGACGTCATAAGCTTTTTGGCGATCGGTAAACATATAGAATACCGGCGTCATACCGCCAGCATCCTGAATAAAGGTACCGACAAACAGCAAGTTATTGGTAATACGGAAAAACTCACTCATCATCACACGGATGGTTTCAGCGCGAGGCGGCACCGTAATACCAGCAAGCTTTTCAACCGACATGATATACGGTAGCTCGTTCATCACACCGCCGAGGTAATCAATACGATCGGTATAAGGAATATAAGAATGCCACGTTTGACGCTCAGCCATTTTTTCGGCGCCGCGATGGTGATAGCCGATATCAGGAATACAGTCGACAACTTCTTCACCGTCAAGCTGTAGCACTAAACGGAATGCACCATGCGCCGATGGATGGTTAGGACCGATGTTCAAAAACATAAAGTCTTCATCACGGCCCGAGCGCTTCATGCCCCATTCTTCAGGGACAAAGCGCAGGTTTTCTTGCTCATATTGTTGCTTGGCGTTATTTAAGAAATACGGGGTAAATTCCGTCGCCCGCGCATGATATTCTTTACGCAACGGATGACCTTCCCAATATTTTGGCAATAAAATACGGGTTAAATGCGGATGACCACTAAAGACAATGCCGAACATATCCCAGACTTCACGCTCATACCAGTTAGCATTTGGCCAAATTTTAGTCGCGCTTGGTACGTTGAGATCGTCCTCACTGAGGGCGACTTTGATACGCACATCGCTATTACGCTCAAGCGACATTAAGTGGTAAAACACTGTAAAATCACTGTCTGGCAAACCTTGACGATGCTGACGCAAGCGCTCATCTATCGCGGATAAGTCAAAGAGCATAACGTAAGGTTTTGGCAATTTACGCAGGTATAATAAGACGTCTAATAAGTCGGCACGCGCCACCCACACCGTTGGAATCTCATCCACCGTGTGCTGCACAACAAACTTACCAGCATACTTTTCTTCCAGCTCTTTGATAACTGCTGGGACAGGTTTGATCTTATCTCTGTTGTTAGGATCCATGTTATTAGGATCTGTGTTTTCAACTACCGTGACCATGAATGATGTCTTCCTTCATTAATCATAACCCAGCTATGTCAATCATAACCGAGCTGTGATAAGCGTACGCGCACTTCTAAGAATTATGAACAACTGAGCTAATAAACTAAATACTGTCTGGGCTACGCAAGTTTTTCACCGCAATACGGTCCGCTTGCTTACGGTCACGCTCAGGCGTCATTTGCGGCTGATAAATGCCCTGCTCATTAACATGAATACCCAGCGGACGACGCTCTTTAGTAATCGACTCTTGCAGGAGCATCAAACCTTGAATCAATGCTTCTGGACGCGGCGGGCAACCAGGCACATAGACATCGACAGGAATGATTTTATCGACGCCTTGCACCACTGAATAGATATCATACATACCGCCCGAGTTGGCACACGCGCCCATCGAGATGACCCATTTTGGCTCAAGCATTTGCTCATAAAGGCGCTGAATAACCGGTGCCATTTTCACAAAGCAAGTACCAGCAACAATCATTACGTCTGCCTGTCGGGGCGAGGCGCGAATGACTTCGGCACCAAAACGTGACAAATCGTGAACCGCGGTTAAGGTGGTGGCATATTCGACATAACAGCAAGAGGTACCAAAGTTAAATGGCCACAGTGAGTGCTTGCGCCCCCAGTTTGCTGTTGAATGGACAAGGTCTTCGAGACGACCCATAAAGACGTTTTTATTGACTTCTTCTTCGATAGGGTCATTGACCGTTTGACTGGTCTGTGCAGGATAGATGTCTGCATCAGGGTTGGCTTTTGTTAATGTGTATTTCATAACATACAACCTTTATTTTAAGCGCTGCGTGACAAGTATTTATCATCACTAGCGCCATAACTTCTATTATTAATAAATGACCATTTAGGTATAAACAAGACTGTTATAAGCAATGAACTTAAAGCTAGTCTTGTTGTGCAGCAGTGGCAAAATCCACTGACGTCACATTACCCGTGGTATTAATATGATCGATATTTTTTAAATGGCGACGATTGGTCTCGATATTGTTTGAGACATTAATTTGCCCTGAAGACTGCGCCGGTATCTTGCCTGTTGGGTCAACCATCAGCTCATCAACGCCATCAAACTTGGTGATGTCGGCCAAATTAAAACCGGCTGGCGCCGCATATAGACGCGCTTGTTTACGGCGTTTGTCCGCTGGTGCCCAGCTTAGTGCGCCCAAGCTCAAGGCATATACCAAACCAATCAATAGATCGACGATAAAGGTCGCTGCGGTCGCATAACCAAGCCAGCCTGTCTCACGCACTGACACGGCATAAGCGTATAAATACAGCGCTTCTAAATCGAAAATGACAAAGAAAATTGCGACCAAATAGAATTTTGCAGACAAACGAATGCGGGCATTGCCAGCTCCGACAACACCCGCTTCAAATATCTCTTCTTTTTGTGTGCCCTGAGAGCGACCGCCAAGCAAGCGCGGAACGACCAGCATAAAGACAACTAGCCCAATGGCGGCTAAAATAAAAGCAATTGCTGACCAATTAAAAGCAGACATGATAATACGTGCTCCTCACCCAATCGAGTGTCAAGCGCACCGCGAATACTCACGAATAATGGTGGTAATGGCGATAAGCATAACGCAGACGAAAACACAAAGTAGCTGTCATTGATTCATTTTTGAGCAAATATATTTAAACAATCAAGGACTGTGATAAACCCATGACTATTATAGCTACTGTGCTGGTAATAACCAATTATCAAGCTTATTGACGACGATGTCAGACATGACCAACTATAGATATTCCGGCATGCACGCGGATAAAAGGCTGGTCGCCCAACGCATCTTTTAACAACGTAAGATCAACGTATTAAATCAATATCGTATTTATTGGCGTACTTAATTGATTTAATAGCTCATACACGTGGTCAACAATGACGTGACAACTGGCATAAATTATTTACGTACTATACGCATATCGGCAATCAAAAGCTAGTTTTTAACTGCATTGCATGGTCATTTTATCTGCAAAAAAAATATGTTTTTTTTACCATAAACTATGTTATAGACGTTACCTTATATTACGTGCGAATCTGAATTTTTATGTGGGCGCTGCTATATATAGTGTAAGCTGCGCAAAGCAAACACTTTTTTAACTCAAAACCCGCTGCCAACTCCTCGCCCAAAGACAGGATTTTTGCTTTATAATAGCCCACCTCATTTTGACGCTTTGGCGTTATTTGAACACACATTTTGTTACCCTTTATTATTGGGTGTACTTTACCGAAAATATCGTCTTTATTAAAAATACCATCCTTATTGACGTTATGATTTTTATTATTATCATCTTAATAAAATCAGCGTTTGATTGAAATCATCGTTGTAGCCCAAGCATCGCAGCCTTTTATCATATTTTGCTTAATAACGCCTTTCGTCAACGATGCTACTATCCGTTATCCGTTTTATCTTCTTTTTTGCTTTTGTCTTACAGGTCATTTTATGAGTCAACTTAATCCCAAACAACAAGAAGCCATGCTTTATGTCTCAGGACCTTTATTGGTATTGGCTGGGGCAGGCTCCGGTAAAACCTCGGTGATTACCCGTAAAATCGCCTACCTCATTGAAGAATGCAACATGCCAGCCGAGCGTATCACTGCAGTGACCTTTACCAATAAAGCGGCGCGTGAGATGAAAGCGCGGGTCAGTAAATTGCTGCCAAGTGAAAAAACTCGCGGTCTGACGGTATCGACCTTTCACCAATTTGGCTTGCAGTTTTTGCGTTACGAGCTGATTCATACGCCATTGAAAGGCAACTTTTCCATCATGGACAGCGATGACAGCAAGCGGCTCTTAATGGAGCTGATGATGCGTGACAATCTAAGCGGCGCCGAAAGCCGTGAGCTGGTTGGCAAAGCGATAAAAATGATTTCTGATTGGAAAAACGATCTGATTGAGCCGGATAAGGCGATGGAAACCTTAGACGACCCAGAAGATATGATTTTTGCAACGCTTTATGCTTTATACGAGCGTAATTTGCGCGCTTATAACGCCGTAGATTTTGATGATTTGATTGTATTGCCAACCAAAATCTTACGTGAAAATGCTGAGCTGCGCGATAAATGGCAAAACCGTATTCGTTATTTATTGGTCGATGAATATCAAGATACCAATACCGCCCAGTATGAGATGATTAAATATCTGGTCGGACCGCAAGGTCGCTTTACTGTCGTGGGCGACGACGACCAATCTATCTATGCGTGGCGCGGCGCCAAGCCTGAAAACATGGCCTTGCTAAAAGAAGATTTCCCCAAATTAAAAATCGTCATGCTTGAACAAAATTATCGTTCAACCACGCGTATTTTGACCTCTGCTAACGCTGTTATTACCAATAACGAGCATTTATTTGAAAAGAAACTGTGGTCAGATAAAGGTCAGGGCGAAAAAATCCGCATCATTAATTGCCGTAATGACGATGATGAATCAGAGCGGGTGGCAAAAGAAATCGTCACCCATAAACTGCGCTTTGGTAATGAATGGGAGCAATACGCCGTTCTTTACCGTAGTAACTTTCAAGCGCGCATGCTCGAGGCGCAATTACGCCAATTGCAAGTGCCGTATAAATTATCGGGCGGTCAGTCGTTTTTTGCCCGTAGCGAAATCAAAGATATCATGGGCTATCTGCGTCTGATTTTAAACCCCGAAGACGACAGCGCGTTTTTACGTATTATCAATACGCCCAAGCGCGGCATGGGACCGGCAACTCTCGAAAAGCTTGGTCTATTTTCGCAAGAGCATAGCATTTCGCTACTTGCCTCTTGTACCCACGCTGGACTTGCTCATGTGTTGCCGTCAAAAGCCTATGGTACCTTAAAAGAGTTTGGCGATTTCATCGAGCATTATACCCGTGAGCTCGATCAGCACCCCGACCCCGTGCCTATCGTCCGTCAAATGATTGACGAAACCGGCTATATCGACTTTGTCCGTAGCGACGCCAAAACACCGCAACAAGAAAAAAACCGCATCGATAATATCGACATGCTCTATACCAGTATTCAGTCATTGATTAATCGCGCTGAAGAAGATGAAGACCGTACCATTGATACTATTATTCGCAAATTGGTGCTCCTTGACATGCTCGAGCAGCAGCAAGAAGAAGAGAATACCAATAAAGTGAACCTGATGACCTTACATGCGGCAAAAGGCTTGGAGTTTGATTTTGTCTATATCATGGGACTTGAGGAAGAAATGCTACCGCACCGCAACTCTATCCTCAGTGAAACCATTGAGGAAGAACGCCGCTTAATGTACGTGGGTATTACCCGCGCTCGCCGTGAGCTGACATTAACGCTTGCGACCCAGCGCCGTGCAGGCGGGCAAATGCGCGTGACCTCTGAATCACGTTTTTTGGATGAATTGCCAGAAGATCATATCGACTGGCCAGCGAAGGCGAAAAAGAAAAAAGCCAGCAAAGACCCTGAAAAAGTCGCTGATGAATACTTGGCCAATATTCGTGCTTTACTAGGTAATCGTTAAGCCTAGCTCTTAGAAAAGCCGCTTAGACTTATGCTTACCGCTCTTTACATGAGCGGTAAACTCAATTTTTATACGAATATCTTTTAAAAATTTGGAACCTTTATGCCGACCTCGACGACGAATCCTGAACGACCATTGACCCGACAGGCTGACTATAATCCGGCAGAAGCAAGCGGCGAATATAAGTTATTATATTTGCAAGAATTGGTAGCAGAAAAAGCGTATGCGGCGATTACTGAGTTTTTAGAAAAGCAATCAGAATATGAGATTGCCAGCCTATTAGAGTCTTTCCCGAGCCAAAATCGCTTACTGATTTGGGCGCAAGTACCAGAAAATATCAAAGGTGAAGTACTGGCAGAGCTGGAGTTTGATACCCGCCAGCCGCTGCTTGAAAATGTTTCTTCAAAAGAGATATCCCTGTTTACCCAAGACCTTGATGCGCAGGACATTTCTGAGATTTTAGATACCGTTACCGAAAGTGTGCGCACCTCGGTGATGGCAACCTTGGATGAAGACATCCGAGTGCAGGTCAATAAGCTCGATACTTATGAAGACTGGGAAGTCGGCAGTTATATGGATCCTGACCTCATTCAAGTCAGGGACGACATCACCCTTGCAGAAGTGCAAAGCTGGCTGCGAGAGAATGCTGATTTGCTCGATGATGAAAGCCAAGAGCTATTAGTCGTCGACCAAAGCCAGCAGCTGCTTGGCCTGTTAAGTCTAGCGGATCTGATTAAACACCAGCAAAGCACCTTAGTCGCCGACTTGATTCATAGTGCTATCACTGTCAATGATCGCATAGATATTCAAGATGCGGCGTCGATTTTCCGCTCAGAAGATATTCGCTTTGCCCCAGTGATTAACAGCCACGGCGAGCTGGTCGGACAGTTAAACGGCGAAGATATCATGGAGATTATCCAAGATGATGTCGATAGCACCATGAAAAACTTAGCAGGCGTGAGCCAAGATGAAGAGCTGTTTGCGCCTATTTTAACCAGTGCCAAAAGCCGTAGTATTTGGCTTGGTATTAATTTATGTACCGCGCTATTGGCGGCCGCTGTGATTGGGCAGTTTGAAGCGGTATTAGCAAAGGTTGTGGCACTGGCGATATTGATGCCGGTGGTTGCCAGTATGGGCGGAATTGCAGGCTCGCAAACGCTGACGGTGGTCATTCGCGGGATGGCAATGGGTCAAATCGGTGGGTCGAATCGCCTATGGTTATTAAATAAAGAGCTGTGGGTTGGGGCGATAAACGGTATCATATGGGCGATAATCATGGCGATTATTGCGCAATTGTGGTTTCATGATGTTAAAATCAGCGCCGTCATCGGGCTTGCCATTGCGATTAACATGACCGCCGCCAACGTTTCGGGCATTAGTATTCCGCTGATGCTCAAACGTATGAATATCGACCCTGCGCTATCCGCCTCGGTTATTTTGACCACCGTGACCGATATTGTCGGCTTTATGTCGTTTTTGGGCTTGGCGAGCGTGTTGATTCTTTAGTCAACCGCCCATGAAAATCTGAAAGCTAAAAGTTAACAATCATCAGCTATTTATAAAGATAGTTGTTGTTAAGCATTTAAAACCTAACCGTTAAAAATGTGATTCATTCTGTTTAAAAAACCATTACATCGTTAAGTGAGTGCGTTATGCAAGCTGTACAAGTTAAAGTTTTAAACCCTAAAATTATTGAAGATAAAGCGTTCTCGCTACCGACGCGTGCTACCGATGGCAGCGCAGGTATCGACTTACGCGCTTGCATTGACGAACCTTTGACCATTAAAGCGGGAGCCACGCATTTGATTGGCACTGGCCTTGCGGTGTATATCCAAGACCCCAATTTTGCGGGCATGATTTTACCGCGCTCAGGTCTCGGTCATAAGCATGGTATCGTCTTGGGTAATTTGGTCGGCTTGATTGATGCTGATTATCAAGGTGAGCTGATGGTTAGTATTTGGAATCGCAGCAATGAAGATTTTGTGCTAAATCCTGCCGAACGTATGGCGCAATATGTGGTTGTACCAGTCGCCCGTCCGGAGTTTGAAGTGGTGGCAGAATTTAGTGATACCAGTGCGCGCGGTGCGGGCGGTTTTGGCCATTCTGGTCGTCAGTAGCATTGAATATAAGCATTAAACATTAAGCATCATTGGATTTTCATTTAGCATCAATCGCAGCAATAACAATAATCAGCGATTTTTCATTCACCACTAGCCCATTTATCACGACTATAAGGAGAGTAAGCGATGCCGTCTTTTGCTGCGCAGCACTCCTTATTTCGTGCTTATGATATTCGTGGGTCGCGCCAGCATTTTACCGATGATTTTATTCATGCATTGGGGCACGCTTTTGCGTATCTTTATCAAGTTCAGCCAAATATTGATAGTAAAAAACATAGCGCAAAAAATAGTGAAAACAATTGCCAAACTGCTAACAAAAAAACCATCGTCGTCATTGGCTATGATGTGCGCTGTGATAGCGATACCATTGCGCAGACACTTGCCAATATGTTGTCCGAGCAAGGCATAAAAGTCATCCAACTGGGCTTAGTGACCACGCCAATGATGATTTTTTGGGCGGAGCAATATCAGGGGCATGGCATTATCGTCACTGCCAGTCACTCTGCTAAAGATATTTTAGGGGTGAAATGGTTAGTCAATCATATCTCGCCTAGTAGCACAGACATTCAGGCGCTATATCATCAGCTAGGTATTAATAATGCGCAAAATTCGTCTGTAAGAACCAATGACCAGCCTGTGCGTTATAAACAGCAGCAGTTACCTGCTAAGCAAGTCGCAAGCGCTTATAGCGACGCTATTACACAAGTTTTTAAGCAAATCTATCAGAATGGCAATCAGTCAAATAGCCAGAACGCAAAAGATAGTCAACTACCCTCCTCTAAACTTGATTTAGTGGTGGTGATTGATTGTATGCACGGCGCCACCAGTCACATTGCCAAGCCTTTATTTGCCCATTTTTGCCAAAATATCATCATGCTCAACGATACGCCAGACGGTGATTTTCCTACTGGCAATCCGGACCCGACTGAGCCGCAGCGCCTTAAGCAATTACAGCAAAGCGTACTTCTGCATCAAGCAGATATCGGTATCGCCTTTGATGGTGATGGCGATCGGTTAATGGTGGTCGATAATCGGGGCAAAGTCGTCACGCCCGACCACCTGCTTTATCTATTAGCAAAAATAGCGGTTATTGAGCGTCCACAAATCTTAAAGACATCGTCACCAAACGCGCACGTGCTCTTTGATATTAAATGCTGTCATCATCTGCCAAAGCTCATCAGTGAAATTGGCGCCACACCTGTGCTGAGCAAAACTGGCAGCAGCCTCATGCGCCAACAAATGCAAGATTCTGAGGGTCAAATAATTTTTGCTGGTGAGCTATCTGGGCATTTTATTTTTAATGATAGCCGCTTTATACTTTACGATGACGCCATGTATGCGGCGTTACGATTGCTCCATTGGTTGGGAAAATCTCAAGGTACTCAGTCAACTCGTACAAAAAGCCTAGCCAATATTGTTAAAGGTTTACCCGTTATCGTTAGTACAGCGGACCATTATTTACCGCTACCAAAAACCATAGCTAACGACTGCTCTATTGTGCAGCAACTGGCAAGATTTTGTCAGTATTTACAACAATTGGTTCATGCGACATCAACTGCCATTATTGAGCAACTAGACCCGCAAACTGTCGTTGCTTGTGCGCCGTCACTTTGTACGTGCTCGCAGCAAAGCCAATCTACTACTTTAGAGCAGGCGCAAACGCTATTGCCAGTGGGCACCAAGCTTAGCTGTATCGATGGCGTGCGCTTAGATTTTGCGCGCGGGTTTGGCGTATTGCGCCAATCAAATACCAGTCAAAATCTGACCGTGCGCTTTGCTGGTGATAGCATCGACGACCTTATCGACATTCAAACGAGATTTGCCGCCTTATGCCGCCCCTTTAACAAGACGCTAGCGATGCAAATCTTGGCTATTGTTGCTGAATAGGTATTATTTAACCTTAACTTTATTAGAAAACGCCAAAGAGAAACAAAAACTTTCAATCAATCCACCGCTTAACCCTATCTTTTAGGAGCTTGTCATGACGCTTAATTTGGATGAAGCCAAAATTACCGCTGAAGTATTAACCACGGCGCTGCCTTATATTCAACGCTTTGTTGATAAGCTCATCGTCGTCAAATACGGCGGCAATGCCATGACCGACCCTGCGCTTGAAAGCTCCTTTGCCCGTGATATCGTCCTGTTAAAAACAGTTGGTATGCATCCTGTGGTCGTACACGGCGGTGGTCCACAAGTCGATAATTTGTTAAAAGAGCTTGGTCGTCAATCTGATCGTATCGACGGCATGCGCGTGACTGACAAAAGCACGATGGATATCGTTGAGATGGTGCTCGGCGGTAGCGTCAATAAATCGATTGTTAGCTTAATCAACAAGCATGGTGGGCGCGCGATTGGTCTGACGGGTAAAGACGCCAATTTAATCCTAGCCAAAAAACTAATGATGGAAAAAATTGGCGCAGATGGTGTAGCGGCACCCGTTGATTTGGGCTTCGTCGGTGATGTGGTCAGCGTTAATAAAGACGTGATTAATATGCTGATTGCCTCTGATTTTATCCCTGTTATCGCGCCGCTTGGGGTTGATTCTGAGGGCAATACTTATAATATCAATGCCGATTTGGTCGCTGGTAAAGTCGCAGAATTCTTGCAAGCAGAAAAGCTGATGCTACTGACCAACATTAAAGGCGTGTTGGGCCGTGATGGCGAAGTGGTCACTGGCTTGACCCCAAAGAAAGTCGATGGTCTTATTGAAGATGGTATTATCTCAGGTGGTATGATTCCTAAGATTCAATGTGCGCTTGACGCGGTACGTAGCGGCGTAAAAAGCGCGGTTATTGTCGATGGTCGTGTGCCACATGCCACGCTGTTGGAGATTTTTACCAACGAAGGCGTCGGCACCTTGATTAGCCGTGATTTAGATTCATCAATGAGCTAGTGAGCTGTGGTAATTTTTAGTATACAAAAGCCCGAGCTTAACATTTAAGTTCGGGCTTTTTTATGCGAAGCTTGTTGACTTAGAATCGTTTAATAAGCGCAAAACTCCACGTTACTATGGCTACTGTTGCCATACACCTTCATGTGGTGATTGCCTTTGCGCTGGGTGATATAAGAGTTTTCATTTTCGTAGCGATCGCCGCTCAAACGCCCATCTGGCCCTGAGACATAAGCGACACTGATTTGGTCGTCACCGACGTTACGAATCACTAAGTTTTGATCAGGCAGTAACCATAAACGAAATACTTTGCCGTTTTTGAGGTTGCCACTAAAATTACCGCAATAGCTGTCTTTAGCAAAGGTAATTTTGGTTGACGTATCAGCAGCTTGCGCCGTAACCGTTAATAAAGGCGCTAACGCAAACGCTGCTATCAATATTAATTTTCTCATAATCCTATCCTCGTCCGTGAACATGATGAGCCAGCAAACTTAATTCTAATAATAATTTATAATTTGCCAAACTGATAGCTTTTTATGAACACTTATTTATAAAAAAGCCGCCTCAAACTCAGCTGCATCAAAACCGCATAACAGTATCGGCTGACCATTATTTTTATCTGCCAGCTGACCTTCAACGATCGGACGTTTAATCATACTGGTATTTTCTATCAGCAAATCGATGGCGTTATTGACATTATCATCAGCGGCTTGTTTTTGCTCATCAGTCAGCTTACGCCATGTGGTGCCGCGTTTATTTAGCACTTTATCAATACCCAGCTCATCTACCCAACGCTGTACGCTTTCTTTATCAATCCCTTGTTTTTTATAATCGTGAAAGTCGTAGCTAACGCCCAGCTCATCAAGTTTGGTAAAGACTTTTTTCATGGTGCTACAAGATTTGATACCGTAAATAGTGAGGGTCATAAAAACTCCAAATCAATAATCATTATTTTGTTTATTATACCTAACAGCGATGAGCATGTGGTTTATGACGACGAAAACAGTCATAAGCGTATTCACTTTGCAGATTTATCGCCTTTACGGTGAGCAAACGCTCTATCATATCGTCGCAATTTTTGCCAAATTACGCTATGCTATGGCATTGTAAAATTTTACCCAATTTATCTGTAATAACCTATTCCGAGCCAACTATGAGCAACGCCGTGACAGCAGAAACTGCTAATACTACCCATACCAATAATACTTCTATCGATAACGCCCAGTATCAGCCGCAACTGATTGAAGCGGCGCAGCAAGCCAAATGGGCCACTGACAAGCGCTTTGAAGTCAGTAATGAGCCAAGCGACAAACCAAGTCGCTATATGCTGTCGATGTTTCCTTACCCAAGCGGTAAGCTGCATATGGGTCACGTGCGTAACTATACTATCTCTGATGTACTGAGCCGTTATTATCGCCTAAAAGGCTATGAGGTCATGCAGCCAATGGGCTGGGACGGTTTTGGTCTGCCAGCAGAAAACGCGGCGATTGCCAATCAGACGCCGCCTGCTAAATGGACATTTGCCAATATCGATAGCATGCGCGCGCAGCTTAAATTGCTTGGCTTGTCTATTGATTGGTCACGCGAATTTGCCACTTGTAGCCCTGAATATTATCAGTGGGAGCAGTGGTTGTTCTTACAGTTATACAAAAAAGGCTTGGTTTATAAAAAGCTTGCCACCGTCAACTGGGATCCGGTCGACAATACCGTATTAGCCAATGAGCAAGTCATTGACGGTAAAGGCTGGCGTAGTGGCGCACCAGTCGAAAAGCGCGATATTCCGATGTATTACTTTAACATCACTGATTATGCCGATGAGCTGCTTGATGATTTAGACCAGTTAGAAGGTCACTGGCCATCTGAAGTATTGACCATGCAGCGTAACTGGATTGGTCGTAGTGCCGGTATGGAAGTGCATTTCCCTTATGAGCTTGCTGGCGAAAGCAATACCTTAGATGTGTTCACGACGCGTCCTGATACCTTGATGGGCGTCACTTATGTCGCGGTCGCAGCCGAGCATCCATTGGCACAATATGCCGCTGAACAAGATGAGGCGATTGCCCAGTTTAATGCGCTGTGTAAAAAAGGCTCGGTTGCTGAAGCAGATTTGGCTAAAGCGGAAAAAATCGGTATGGATACCGGGCTGACGGTGACTCATCCCTTAACTGGCGAAGAAGTACCTGTATGGGTTGCCAACTATGTACTGATGAGCTATGGCTCGGGTGCGGTGATGGCGGTTCCTGCCCATGACGAGCGCGATTACGAGTTTGCGACTAAGTATAACTTGCCCATTAAACAAGTGATTGATATCCCTGCTGGCTTTTTAGATCAAGTAGAAGCTGACGCTAAAGCGAATAATACTGAGAGCAATCGTGCTTATACCGAGCGCAATACCTTAGTCAATTCAGGCGAATTTGATGGTATGGATTTTGAGCAGGCGTTTGAAGCTATGCTAGCGAAGCTTGAACCGCAACAGCTTGCCAAGAAAAAAATCCAATACCGTCTACGTGATTGGGGTGTCTCTCGCCAGCGCTATTGGGGCTGCCCTATCCCAATGGTGAACTGTGAGCATTGCGGTACGGTGCCGGTTGAAGAGCAAGATTTGCCAGTGGTGCTACCAACGGACGTCGTCCCCGACGGTCGTGGTAATCCACTAAAAAATATCCCAGAATTTGTCAATACCACTTGTCCTAAATGTGGCAATCCTGCTGAGCGCGAAACCGATACCTTTGACACCTTTGTCGAATCAAGCTGGTACTATGCGCGCTTTGCCAGTCCGCACGATACAACCAACATGGTCAACAAATCTGCTGCCAATAAATGGTTGCCGGTCGACCAATATATTGGCGGTGTCGAGCATGCGGTTATGCATTTGCTTTATGCGCGATTCTTCCATAAGCTCATGCGCGATGAAAACTTGGTATCAGGCGATGAGCCATTTGCCAATCTGATGACCCAAGGTATGGTACTTGCTGGTACTTTCTACCGCGTCAATGCCGATGGCAGTACCACTTATTACTTCACCGAAGACATCGATATCGACTATAACGAACGCGGTCAGCCGATTAAAGCGACTTTGAAATCTGACGGTCAGCCAGTGACGATTGGTAAAATCGAAAAAATGTCGAAGTCGAAAAACAACGGCGTCGACCCACAACTTACCATTGATAAATATGGCGCGGATACCGTTCGTTTATATACGCTATTTACTGCGCCTGCCGACCAGACCCTTGAATGGTCAGACGACGCGCTAAAAGGCCCTTATAACTTTGTTAAAAAAGTTTGGCGCATTGCGACCGAGCACATGCAAGCGCTTTCTGATGCCAATTTAACCCTTGAGCAGCTTAATAATGCAGCACTCAATACCGATAGCTTAAGCAAAGAAGCCAAAGCCCTACGCCGTAAAACCCATGAAACCATTGGCAAGATTGATAGTGATTTGGGTAAACGCTTGGCACTTAATACGCCAGTTTCTAGCTTAATGGAGCTTGCCAATGAGCTTGCTAACTTTAAAGCAAACGGCGAGCAAGACTTGCAAGTACAGCATGAAGCTTTGATTGATTTATTGATTATCCTCTCGGTATACGCGCCGCACATCGGTGAGCATTTGCTTGAGCAATTAGGTATGGACACCGTCACCCTAAGCTATCCAGAAGTCGATACAAGCGCTCTCGTGCAAGATATGATCACCATGGTGGTGCAGGTGAATGGTAAAATGCGAGGCAAAATGGATGTCGCCCCTAATAGCGATCCTGAGCAGCTAAAAACGCAAGCAAAAGCGCTTGAAGGCGTGGCAAAATTCCTTACTGGTGAGATCAAAAAAGAAATCGTCGTACCGAATAAACTGGTTAATATCGTGGTGGCAGGCTAGACCTTTTAAGAATTAAGTTTTTAAACGCTGCGACTTCAATCATGGCGTTTTCAAACTCTCTTTCTTGGGTCTTCTTATCAAAATAAGGATAGCGATTATGTCGTATAAGCACCGAGCTTTGCAGGCACAGCAAGCAAAATCAGACGGACAAAGCACCATGACTTATAAATCAAGCGCGCAAAAACTGGCAACGATGCTACTGACCGCCTTGCCAATGTTTGCAGTTTTGGGCGCAGGTGCTAGTCTTAGTGGTTGCGGCTTTCAGCTACGCGGCTATGATGCGCCGATGTTGTTTGACGTCAACAAAACTGCGGTAATTATCGAAGACGATCGCACCTCATTTCCATTAAAACTGCCGCTTGTTAGTCGCTTAAAAGCGTTAGGGGTCGAAGTTATTGATAATATGACCTTGGCAGATGTGGCTAACAATAACCAAAAAGCGGGCGCTGAACCTATCGCGGCAATCACCGTGAACAATGTCCGCTTTAAGCGTTACGAGTTAGTTGGCGTCTTAACAGAGATTCGCTTGGTAATGTCAGCTGATGTTAGCTATCAAAGCATCGAGAATGGCAAACCTGTGACACTGACCAACCCTATCCAAGTTGAGCGTAGCTACCAGTATAACGAAGCATCGGTAAGTACAGATGATCAGCAAGGCGACCAAATTCGTGATTGGCTTTACGATAGTTTAGCACGCCGAATTACTGACCAATATGTGGCGATTGCGCTGCCTAAGATTGCTCCTAACAGTAGCAAACCCGCTATGCAAAATGGTAAAGGCTCAGTATCTACTGCCGTGATAGCACCAAAATCTTAATGTTAGTTTTTTATTTTTAAAATTAATTTTTAAAAATATCCTTATTAAAACTGCCTATATTTAGACGCTTTGATTTAAACGCTTTTTTGTTTAAAGCGTTTAAATATAACCAGCTTTACTTCCCTATTCATAACCTTGTGTCATTCTCTCTATGCAAGATACCTTTATACAAGCTTATCCAAAACTACTACAACCATCCGTTGCAGTAGCGGGCTTGTGGCTGGCGCACGGTGATGAGCCGTTACTCAGTCAATGGCTTATCGATGCGCTGCGTCCGCATTGGCGCGCGCAAAACTATGCTATTAAGCGTATCGAGCTGGTGTCGGTAAAGAGCTGGCAAGAAGTATTATCAGAGCTTGGTAGTCAGTCTTTATTCGATGATGCAAGCGCGCTTATCGTAACAGGCAACCATAAACCTGATAAAGCCGTTATTGCCGAGCTTGAACGTTTTGCCGTCGATGCGCAGACAGGGACGCATAGTCATAGCTTGTTATGGCTCACACCAAAGCAAGACAAACGCGCGCAGACCAGCAAATGGTTTGCACCGTTTGCGCAATATGGTCATATTATCGACTGCAATTTATATAATGAGCAGCAGCGCCAGCAGTTATTGCAGATACAAGCCCAGCAGTTTGGCTTAACCTTATCGCAAGAAGCTTGGCAACTCTTGATGTCACATACCGAACATCATCTGCTTAGTGCCTATCAAACCTTGTGGCGGCTATCGTATTTATTTGCGCCGCAATTGATGGCAGAGGTTGATAGTAAAAATACTAGTCATGAAAACCCTTCTAGCCAGCCTCTGACAAACGTGGCATTAGATATTAATGATTTACAAGCGGCATTGGTCAGTGATGCGCAGTTTAGTGTGTTCGATTTATCCGATGCCATGCTTGCTGGCAATAGCGCCCAAGTTGCCAAAATTATCTTTCAACTTAAAGCCACTGATGAACCAACCACTTTGGTTTTATGGGCAATTAGTAAAGACATGCGCCAGATTATACAACTAATGGATGGACAAGACCCGCAAGCACTTGGCATTTGGCGTAGCAAACAAGGCCTATATCAGCAAGCGTGCCGCCGCCACTCAAAATCTCAAACAGCCACTTGGCCAGCATTGCTTTATAAATGTGACCAAGCGATTAAGGGTTTGGTGCGCCAGCCAGCGTGGGAGTTATTACTGCAAGCAGCGCTTGAGCTTTCAGGGCAACGTCTGTTTAAAGCCCATTAAACTATCAGGCAAGCAAGCAAAAAAACGTATTCCTGTCCCGCGTCATCATCTAAAAAATCTAATATTAAACAACTCATCACTTTTTCTTATTTAACCCTCTATGTAGGGTTATTTTTTGTCTGCAATTTGTCGCATTATTACTACCACTATTTCTCCTCTTAACGTTTCGCAAACTAATTGCCATTCCCTTTTGTCCAGCAAGCCTCTACTATAGCTACACTTGATTTAACTGTGATTGGATTGTTGTCATGCGCAAAATGAGCAAAAAGTCTGCTATTAAATGGGGCGTCATTGCCCTTGTCATCGTAGCTTTAGGGGCTTTAGCCTACAAAACCTTTAAACCAAAAGACACCACACCCAACTATCTAACGGCGACCGCTGAGATTGGCGATATCGAAAATAACGTCATGGCATCGGGTAAAGTAAAGGCGTTAAATACCGTCGATGTGGGTGCGCAGGTATCTGGTGAAGTGACGCGGCTGTTTGTCGACGTCGGCGATGAAGTCAAAAAAGGCGATTTAATTGCGCAGATTGATCAGGTGACGCAAAAGAATAATTTAAGTAATGAGCAAGCGAGCCTCGAGCAAAGTGAAGCGGCGTTACAAAGCGCGCGTGCCGAGTCGCTAAGCCGTCAAGCGAGTCTAAAAAGTGCGCAAGCGGATCTTGCCAGCCGTCAAGCTGAATTAAAGCAAGCACAAGCAGATTTCTCACGCTTGCAAGGTTTACTGGCTATCGATGCCATATCACAGCAAGATTACGATACGCAAGCGACCAAAGTTGCCACCGCACAAGCATCAGTCGCCAATGCCCGCGCTGCTATCGATACCGCAAAAGCAGCGATTGCAACAACTGAGGCCAATATCAATAGCCAACAAGCTGCATTACGTAAATCTCAAACCAACGTTAGCACTGCGCAGGAAGATTTAAGCTATACCACCATCCGTGCGCCGATGTCAGGAACAGTGGTATCGGTGACCACTGAGCAAGGGACGACGGTCAACGCCAATCAGACTGCGCCAACCATCGTTACCTTAGCGGATTTATCCACCGTGCGTATCAATGCGCAAATCTCTGAAGCCGACGTTATTAACGTCAAAGCAGGCTTGCCCGTTTATTTTAATATCATCGGCAATCCCGACCAAAAATACGACGCGACCCTCAAAGCGATTGAACCAGCTCCTGAGAAAATCAGCGACACCAGCTCGACCGATGCCGCCATCTACTACGTCGGCTATATTGAAGTCCCTAATACCGAGCGCCGCTTTCGTATTGATATGACTGCACAAGTCTATATCGTCATCAACCAAGCAAAAGACGCGCTACTTATTCCTTCTGCTGCCCTGCAGCCTGCCGGTAAATCTCGCAAGTCTGGCAATGCTAAGAAGGGCGCAGCTACTGCTAATACTGCCGCAAATGCTGATAAGAACTCCCGTTCAGATAGTGAATCACCTTCGGACAATGACTCTGGTGCAACAACGGCAATGGTACGTGTCCTTAAAGCCGATGGCGAAGTCGTTGAGCAAACAGTCAAAGTCGGTATCAATAACCGGGTTAATGCGGAAATATTAAGCGGTCTAAAAGAAGGTGATGAAGTCATATTAAGCGAAGAAGGTGCTGATAAAGGCAAAGGCAGTAAAGGTGGCAGAGGCGGTCGACCCTTCTAGTATTTAAAGTTTGCTAAGAATATTTAAATAAATCGATGCCAACAGTACATTAGCTTTGCCTTTGATAATGACTTAAGATTTGAGATAAGCAGGATAGCAAATGAGTAATCAACACCCGACGCTTAATGCCACTGATCAGCCTTTGATGGAAGTCAAAGGCTTGATTAGAGAATTTCCAGCTGGCGAGCAGACCATTCGCGTCTTACATGATATCAATTTGACCATCAATCAAGGTGAGATGGTCGCTATCATTGGTCAATCGGGCTCAGGCAAATCCACCTTGATGAATATCTTGGGATGCTTAGATCAAGCGACGGCGGGCGACTATAAAATATTTGGTCAATCGGTCAGTCGCCTAGATGCCGATGAGCTGGCAAAACTACGCCGTGAGCACTTTGGTTTTATTTTTCAGCGCTATCATCTGTTGGGTGATATCAACGCCCGCGACAATGTTTCTGTACCAGCAGTCTATGCGGGGATGGATGGGCAAGCACGCAGCGAGCGTGCCGAAAAGCTATTGTCAGACTTAGGACTGGGCGACAAGGTAAATAATCGTCCAAGTCAGCTTTCAGGTGGGCAGCAGCAGCGTGTCTCTATCGCAAGGGCACTAATGAATGGCGGCGATATCATCTTAGCCGATGAGCCAACGGGTGCGCTTGATAGTAAATCGGGCGAAGATGTCGTCCAAATCCTCAAAGATTTAAACGCCCAAGGTCATACCATCATCATGGTCACCCACGACCCTAGCCTTGCCGCCCAAGCTGAGCGTGTTATCGAAATCAAAGACGGTTATATCATCGCTGATTATAAAAATGACGATTATCAACATGCAGAACCACAGCCAGCGGCTGTCATAGATAAGCACCGTAAAAGCGTCTTTAGCAGCTTTATCGACCGCTTATTTGAAGCGTTTAAAATGTCCTTGCTGGCCATGCGCGCCCATAAAATGCGCACCTTATTGACGATGTTAGGAATTATCATTGGTATTGCGTCGGTGGTATCAGTCGTCGGTCTCGGTAAGGGCTCACAAGAGCAGATATTGTCCAATATCAGCTCCTTAGGTACCAATACCATCACCGTCACCGATGGCTACCCCTACGGCGACCCTAGGCGGCAGTACAACGATGACAATCTAACCCCGCAAGACGCCCAAGCGGTCGCTGACCAGCCGTATGTGGTCAGTGTCAGCCCGCAGCTCAATAGTAATATGAACGTCCGCTATCGTAATATCCAAGAAGCTGCTAGTATCAGCGGTGTTGGTAAAGACTATCTTGATGTCAGCGGTGAAAAGCTAGCTCTAGGTCAAGGTTTCGATGAACAAAGTATCCTGCGTCGTACCCAAGATATTATTATCGATGATAATGCCAATAAAACCTTTTTCCCCGACAATGCCAATCCGATTGGCGAAGTTTTACTCATAGGCAGCGTTCCTGGGCGCGTTATTGGCGTCTTAGAGCCAAACGATGGCGGCTTTCGTCGTAGTGTCGATTCGCCCACACTCTATATGCCCTACACTACTATGATGTCGCGGCTGATAGGCAGCGCTTATATTGAAAGCTTTGTCGCGCTGATTGATAACAATATCTCCTCTGCCGCCGCTGAAGCTGCTATCTCTGAGCTTATGATAGGTCGGCATGGCACCGATGATTTTCGCATCCGTAACTCAGACTCGATTCGCCAAACCATTGAAGCGACCACCGCAACAATGACCTTGCTGATATCTTCTATCGCTATTATCTCGCTAATCGTCGGCGGTATTGGCGTCATGAACATCATGCTGGTATCAGTGACCGAACGCACCAATGAGATTGGCGTACGGATGGCCGTTGGAGCGCGTCAAAGCGATATCATGCAGCAGTTTCTCATTGAAGCCGTTTTGGTCTGTATTTTAGGCGGGCTATTGGGGATTGGGCTGGCGTTTGCCATCGGTGAAATCATCAATCGTGTCGGTGGTGACAGCTTCCAAGTCATTTATTCACCAACATCTATTATTGCCGCCTTTATTTGCTCGACGCTGATTGGGGTTGTTTTCGGCTTTTTGCCCGCTCGTAACGCTGCCAAATTAGATCCCGTAGAAGCACTATCTAGAGATTAGAATAATTTTATGATTAAAGTTAACGGGTAGCGTTAAAAAACGAGGGTGAAAATGGCTCTCAAAACGTAATTATTATAAAATCCTAAGGTCTCTAAAAGTCAATTAACGCTTAAATTTAAAAAAATAGGATTAATTTACACAGATTTGCACTTTTTTTAACATTCGGGGTTGTAATTGTCATAATTATATATATAATGTGCTCTCACGTTTAGAGATACAAATAATCTAAACGGGTAAACAAGCTTATTGCCTCTTTTGTTATTGGTTAATCCATAAATAAAGAAATTAAGCTTTAAGAATTTTACCTAATAAGTAAGATTCTCTTGCAGAGCTAAAAAAGCAATGCTTTTTTTATACACTCTTCAGGGCCGATAGCTCAG
>NZ_JADGFW010000021.1:0-65611 GCF_016613355.1 Psychrobacter sp. M9-54-1
GTCTGATGCCAGCATACTTTTTAGAACACCACCTAAATTTTAATAACGCTGAGAGAATTATGAAATCCCCTGCTAACCAAAGCCCTCATACAACGTCTACTACGCCATCTGCCGTTTGGTTAGCGGAAGGTCAGTCAAGCCAGCGTGATATGCTCGCCAGCCTACAATCCTTAAAAGCCCAATCTGAGCCGCCATTTAACATCATCGCGTCACACCGTCATAATAGACCTGAGATTTTTAAATTTGCTGATAGCGTTTACCGTGAGCCCTCTGCAAGCGCCATAGATAGCGATGAGCAAGCGATGTTTGAAACTGCTGAGCCATTGATGCCGCGTTGGCAGTTTGTCTTAGAGCAAGCCAAAAATAATAACGTTAAAGTGCTACTCACGGGGCGCAATGGCATTGATTATGAAGCGCAGCGGGAAGCATTTGACGCGGCGGGTATTCGTTTATTAACTGGCGCGACAAGTGTGGCGGCATTAGAAGCGATAGATGATAAGTTTGCCTTTATGCAGCAGTGTCATGAGCATGATATTCCCGTCGCCGAAGCGTGGCGCTTTGATAATGTCGCAGAGCTTAAATCACTCCTTGCTAGGCACGGTCATCAGCCTTTATGCGTCAAACCAGTGACAGGTATTTTTGCCCAAGGGTTTTGGCGACTTGATACCGACAAGGAAACTGACGCGCGATATGACAGCTTTGAGCATTTATACTTTACCGAAGAGAAAAAAATCAATACCACGCAGTTTATTCATGCCTATGCAAACAGTCTGATGGTGCACGAGCGCCCAATTCCTATGTTGCTGATGCCATATTTATCAGGGCAAGAATACTCTATCGATGTCGTCTGTGAATACGGCGAAGTATTGGCGGCTGTTACCCGTTATAAAACAGGCAAAATCCAGCATATCGGCTACGAGCAAGCGGTCATGGATGTGGTTACTCCACTGATTAAAGCGTTTGGCTGTGATGGTATCGTCAGCGTACAAACCAAGGCCGACGATGACGGGCAGCACCGCGTACTTGAGATTAATAGTCGCCCCTCTGGTGGTATCGGTTACACCACTCATAGCGGTGTCGATTTAACCCAAGTTGCATTTGGCAATTGGCTTGGCTTAACCGCTAAGCCAAAGCTTGCAGATATTGCACAGCAAATCATGCCCTGCCAAGTACGCTCAATTATGGTTAGCGTAAAGATTGAAGCAGAAAATGCTAGCGAGTAAGTAAAAATAAAGACAAAAAATTGTAAGACCAAAGGAAAATAAATGCCAAATAAGCAACACAGCACGACCATTAACTTACCACGCGGCACTCTTGATTTAACTTATCAAACCAATTTTAGCGGTGACAGTAAAAACTACGAGCTAGAAGACTTGCTTGGATTTGCGCAGCGCATTAATCCTAAACGCGCATTTTTGTTTGTCTCAAAAGTCTTAGGTCGCCATATTCCAGTCGCGCCTAGCACCATGCGTGATGCTTTTAGTGATTTGGCAAACTTAGTACCAGATGATTTGCCTGAACCTATTTTGGTCATCGGTATGGCAGAGACGGCGGTTGGGCTATCTGCGGGGGTACATCAAGCGCTACAAACTCGCTATCCACAAGCTTTATTATTAAATTCTACGCGTCATGCGCAACATGATGACAGTCATGACAAAAGCAGCCACTCTTTATTGACCACGTTTAGCGAAGACCATAGTCACGCCAGCCAGCATCTGATTTATCAAAGTGCAGATAACGTCACTCAAGCGCAGCTACTAGCGAGTAAAACCTTGATTATGGTGGATGACGAAGCGTCAACGGGCAATACTTGCGTCAATGTTGTCACGGCCTTACGTAACGCAGGGCTTGATCAATTAGAGCAAGTACATCTGACCACTTTGGTTGATTGGTCCCTAAATCAGGAACGACATCAGCATCAGGATACAGCTGACTCGGATGACGCTGTGCCTGATCAAATCGCCAAACGTCTACCTAATATCAAGTTTCAACGTCATCACTTGTTATCTGGTGCATGGACATGGACGGATGCGCCCAATCCTAAGCCGATTACCATGCCATCGGTCGATACCACTGAGGCTGGCAGTCACATGCTAGGTGATACTGGCAACTGGGGACGCTTCCCAACCCTAGACAGCACCGACGGCTTTGATAATTACCTTTTGAAGTTTCAAACCGCATTCAAGGTGTTTAATAAGCAAGCCCAATCTGAGAAAGAACAATCTGAGAAAGAACAATCTGAGAAAGAACAATCTGAGAAAGAACAATCTGAGAAAGAACAATCTGAGAAAGAACAGTTTGAGAAAGAACAGTTTGAGAAAGAACAGTTTGAGAAAGAGCAGTTGCCCAAGCGGATTTTAGTATTGGGCAGTAATGAGTTTGTCTGGCTGCCGTTTTTGTTGGCTGAATGGCTTGAGACGCAAACTCAAAACTCTACCGTTAATTTTAGTGCGTTAACGCGCTCACCGATTGCCCTTGGTGGCGCGATTAACACTATGCTAAGTTTTAGCGACAACTATGGGCTTGGTATGACCAACTTTGCTTATAATGTTGAGCCTAACGATTGGGACTTAATTGTTTTGTGCGTTGAAACATCAGCGGATAGCGTCGATGACATGTGGCAAAGTTTGGATAATGTGTTGGTGGTGAGTCCGACGCTTTAAGCTGTTTTATAAAAGCTAGCTTACAAAGGCTATCTTATAAAAGCTGTCCTATTAAAACTATCCTTTAAGTTCTGCTTTAATTTTCACATTTAACCCTTACGCACGCTTTTATGGCAAATACTATGACTAGCCCATTTTTTCAAGCCAATCCCGATATTATCAAACCCTACGCGCTGATGGATTTGGACGATACGCTTTTTCAAACCCAACGTAAAATTGATGCATGGGAATTGCCAACGTCTGAACCTGAAAATCTAGTTTGCGCGACCGTTAATAAACAAGGTAAGCCACTAAGTTTTATGAGTCAGCGCCAAGCTGCGTTCTTTAATTGGCTGCTGCTTAGTACAGAGCTGATAGTGGTCACCGCACGCGACCGCAGTGAAATCAAACGTGTTAAGCTGCCTTTTGATAGCTGGCAGGTCTTAACCCACGGTGCGATTATTCTTGATAGAGACGGTGCGCTACAAGCTCAGTGGCAACAGCATATGCATAGTCAGCTTGCACCATTGCAAGATAAATTACAGCAGCTAAGCCAATTATTTGCCAATCATAGTAGAAATGACAACAGTCAGCTGGTATTTACACCGCATATCGATAGCTTTAATAATGGCGCTGATAATGAAGAGCTGACCATTTATCTGGCTATTAAGCATGCGCAAAAGGACCATCAAGCGTTAGTAGAGCTAGCTAAAAAGTTACCAACGTTAATACGTAACTTTGAGCAAGATTTTTATGTGCATGTGAATGCCAATAATCTGGCGATATTGCCGCACGCGGTTCATAAACGCCGTGCAGTGCAGTTTTTATTAGACCAGCATTTAGACCATCAGCGTCCAAGCTTTGGTTTTGGTGATAGCTTGGCCGATTTACCATTTTTGCAATTGCTTGACTGGTACGGCATGCCCAATCATGGTCAGCTACATGAGCGCTTTAGCTCGCAATAGTTTTTAAATAACAACAATAGTAGTAGAACTCATTTTTGTAAGTAGAAACCATCTTATGACCCATCCTCTAACGAACCCAAATATTCAAAAAATACAGGAATACGGCTCGGGCAGCTACCTTGCCAGCGATGTGACCGTACTGCTTGATATCGTTGATAAAGACGCGGTTGCTGATGTACCCGTCAGCCAAAAAGAAGCGCTGATCCAAAGCGGTCAGCGCCATTATTCAGATATGTTAACCTTAGAGAATGCGCCAACTGCCATGCATGAGCAATTGTATCAGCAGGCATTAGAGCAAGGTACCACGAGAACCGCGACAGATATTGTTAACTTGGCTTATACGCTACATCATATTTTTCAGCAAACAGTAAATCTTCAATGTCCATTAATATTAGTCAGCTTAGTACGCGCAGGTTTACCCATTGGCGTATTGTTGCAGCGGGCATTAGCAGATGCTGATAGCAGCTATGCGCGGCCAAGTGTGCATTATGGTATCAGTATCATTCGCGATCGCGGACTTGATCCAGTCGCGCTGCAGATGATATTGGATTCTTATCCAGATAGTCCCATCATATTTGTCGATGGCTGGACAGGCAAAGGCGCTATTTATCAAGAGCTGGCGCGTAGCTTAGACGCCTTTAGTGACCCTAATCATCCAAACTTTGCCAATATTTTTCATCAAGGTGAGAATGTTATTCCTCTATTAACCCTTGCTGACCCCGCAGGCGTTGCTTGGTTGGCGGCAAGTGAGGAAGATTGGCTGATTCCATCAGGTTTATTAAACAGTACGGTATCTGGGCTGATATCACGCAGTTTATATACCGAGCCACAATCGGGACTACATCGTAGCGTCTTTTACGATAATTTGGTTACGGTAGACCATAGCCTAGCCTTTGTTGAGCAGATTGATAGCACGCGGCGTTCATTGTCTACATCTCCACAATACTTGCAAACGTTTAAGCAACCTCGCTATCAGACGGCGGATTTAATTGATACGCTGGCAGTAGAGTATGACATTAGCAATCGCAACCGTATTAAGCCGACCATTGCAGAGGCGACACGGGCGATATTACGCCGTGATCCTGAATGTATCTTACTGGCCACCGCCGATCACCCTGGTACGGTGTTGTTGCGGCATTTATGTAGCGAGCGTGATATCAATATCACAGTATTAGGTGCTAAAATACTCCCCTATCAAGCGATTACACTGATCAAGCAGCGGTCAACAAACCGTCCATGATTTATTAATGTATTGATGCCCTGATATAATGATGTCTTGCGAAAGAAATGCATTAATACTGCATCAGCAGCGCTGTTTTTATCATACGTCCTTACGCTATGAGCCTCCCTCTATAAACCATTCATTTATCACTATCTACGATGCCAACTATGTCCGATATACCGCACAACGAGTCCAACCTTTATAACAACAATCAGTCTTACGCCCACCTGATTACTGAGCGTCATGCGATGCTTAAGCCGCTTACCCATCATCCGTATCAGTTGGGTGCCAGTCTTTACATGCCTGCGACGCGGCAAGATATTTGGCAGGTCATTACGCGTGAAAAATTACCGACCATTAACAGTATTATTATCTGCTTAGAAGATGCGGTCAGCCATGGCGATGTTGAGCTGGCGCTCATACGCCTGCAAACGCTGCTACATACGTGGGCGGCGCATGTCGATAGTATCAATGACCCTGCAAAAAAAGAGAACATTCAATCAAAAGCGCAAACTGCTCAACCAACCAGACCGTTAGTATTTATTCGCCCGCGTCATCCGGCGATGCTCGAGCAGCTGGCAGATTTTGCCCATATTGATTTGGTCGATGGCTTTGTCATGCCAAAAGTCGATATGTATAGTTTGTCTAATTGGCGCATGGCGTCTCAGAATTTAAGCACTGAGCAGCTATTGATGCCGACGCTTGAGACGGCAGCGCTCTTTAATCCTCATCACAATCAAGAATTGGCGATTGGCTTTAAAGAAGCCTTTAGCCAGCCAGTTTTTGCCCTGCGTATCGGTGGTAATGACTTATTTGCAGCGCTGCGTTTACGCCGTCCTAAAAATAGCATCGTCTATGACACCCCGATTGGTACGCTTGCCTATCAGCTGCTTGGCTGCTTTGTACCGCATGGTTTTTATCTTACCGCGCCAGTATTTGAATACTTAGAGCAGCCAACACTATTTATGAAAGAGCTGATGCGTGATGTGAACTTGGGACTGGTCGGCAAAACGGTCATTCACCCAAGCCAGATTGCTTTGGTACAGCAAGCGTATTGCGTACCGTTAAGCACCTTGGATGAAGCGCAGGCAATCTTACATAGCGAGGCAAAAGCGGTATTTAAATATAACGATACCATGCTCGAGCCTGCCACGCACCGTGCATGGGCTACTGAAATCGTCAATCGCGCTGAGGTTTTTGGCACCCTTGATGATATTAATAATGACTATACGGCAAGGCTATAAATAAAGATGTTAACCTTGCTGTTTTGAAATTAATATTTTAATGTTAATTTCTTAAATAGTTTCAATAAAAAAGCCGTTATCCTATTTAAGATAACGGCTTTTTTTCGTATAAACACTTTATTAATTGCTATGTCTGATTCAAAACTGGTTCCAGTCTCGCTCAAAGTTAGACACAGTTTGCTAAAAAGGTATTAATCACTTTATTAACCTGCTCAGGTTCTTCTACCGTCGCTGTATGCCCAGCGCCTTTAATAACCGCAAGCTTAGAGCCTTTAATGGCAAAATGCATGCGCTCCGCTTTTGAATAAGGCGTTGCCACATCTTCATCACCAACGATAATCAATGTCGGCGTGCTAATCTCGCCTAGCTGATCGTAAGTGCCCGAGCGCTCAATGACACCTGTGGTCGCCTTTACGACGCCACCTTTACGATTACCTTGTAACATCGTGAGCCACGCTCTACGGTCAGCCTTACGCGACTTATCGTTCAAAAAGCTACTGCCAAACATAATAGGCATGACTTTTTGACTGACGCGTTTCATACCCAGCCAGCGGATAGCCTTCATCAATTTGCGATACTGCGGGACGTTTTTTGGGTCTTCAGGGTCTGCTGACGTTTCAAGTAAGGTCAGCGATAACAGTAGCTCCGGACGTTTGAGCGCGATACGCTGAGCGATAAAACCACCCATCGATAACCCTAAAAAATGGCATTTATCAATCTTAAGCGCATCCAATAACGCTAGCGTATCTTCGGTCAGCGTCTCCATATCATAGCCCGATTTGCTAATCTCCGACTGACCTTGTCCACGAAAATCAAATGTAATACAGCGGCAGCCATATTTAAAGTACTCCACCTGCTTATCATACATCCGCGTATTCCACAGCAGCCCATGGGCAAAGACCATCACTGGTTTTTGCTTATCATCCGGCGCGCTGTCTTCATAATAAATATCAACGTTATTCACATTTATCACTGGCATAATTACTTCCTTGTTTGTTGCTTATTGATTGCTTGTTTGGTTAACGAAATCCTTAACACTACTGATGTTTAGCATAATGCACCAAGCAAATACTTCATAGCGTTATTTTTGTAGGCAGATCGTATATATTTATTAATACAAATATATAACAAAATAAAAAACTCAAATATTTATGTCCGTGCCTTTAGCGCCCACAAAACTCGCTTTTATAATCATAACAAGCTGCTATAGTAATCAGCTTGCATGACTTGTTACACCTTGTCCATTATAACGTCCATTGTTATCCGCAATGCTTATCTAGAACTTCTTACTAAGGAAACCAACTATGTCACAACCTTTGGTCGAATATCACAGCGAAAACCATATTGCCACCATTACCATGAATGACCCTAAGACGCTAAATGCCTTTAGCACACCATTAAAGGGCGCGGTTATGGATGCGCTTGACGAAGCTGATCAAGATGCCGACGTACGCGTGATTGTCTTGCAAGGATCAAATAATAATTTCTCTAGTGGCGGTCATATCGGTGAGATGTTAGAGAATGGCATGGAATCAGAAGCACTCGTGGCAAAGCTTGATTTTATGCTTAGAGAAGTAGCAGAAGTGAGCCTAAAACTGCGTAATATTCATAAACCCATTATTGCCAAATTAGAAGGTGCCGTCGCGGGTGCTGGGATGAACTTGGCATTAACCTGTGATTTCCGTATTGCCGCTGACAATGCCAAATTCGTGCAAGCGTTTGTTAATATCGGTTTGATTCCTGATGCGGGCGGCATTTACTTACTCAATCAATTGATTGGCGCGGCGAAAACGACTGAGCTTGTGATGCTGGGTGAAAAACTCACTAGCGAAGATGTCGCGCGTCTAAACTTAGTCAATAGCGTCGTGAGCAAAGATGAGCTTGACGCCAGCGTACTAGCATTGGCAACGCGCCTAAGTAATTTACCGGGCAAGGCACTGGCTTCGATGAAGCATATGATTAACGTACATGCTTTTTCAGGCTTAAATGAAGCACTCGATATGGAAGTTGACCAACAAACTATGATGGCAAAAACCGCTGACTTTGCTGAAGGTATCACTGCCTTTATGGAAAAACGTCAGCCCGTTTATCAAGGTAAATAAAAGTTTATAACGCTAATTTTTACACGATCAACAAAAAGGCTGCCTAATCTAATAGCAGCCTTTTTTGAGTCATTTAATACGATTCATCTCTGTATTTATGAAGAAGCAGAAGCGCTCTTATCGTAACGCGGTAAGGTGAATATCTTGTCAAAACCTAAGGTAAATACAAAGGTATAAACCAAGAAAAATAGCAGTAACGCCGCCTCCATCATAAAGGCTTTGATTAAACCAACGTCATACCAAATCATATATAGCGGTAGGCAAATCAATACTAGACCGCCTTCAAACCCTATCGCATGAGCGCTGCGGATTAATAAGGTACGCTTTTTAACCTGCTTGCGCCGCTCCCACGCTTCAAAAGCAGTATTGTATAAAAAGTTCCAGATAACCGCAGCTAATGAGACCATCACCGCAACGGGTAACGACTCTGCCGCATCGCCGCCGCTAAGTTTCATCAGCACAAAGGTAGAAGCAATAATAGCGATAATCTCAAAGATGGTCACATAGACAATACGACGTTTGAGTGGGGATAAAGTAATCAACCAAGACTCCAAAACACTTAGCACTTAAGTATAAACAAAAAGTTGCTTAGTAAAGTATCGGTCCGTCCCGAGATAGAAATGAGAAAAATTGCAGAGCCACGGATTCCGCCTGCCCCTATATTATACATAAGATAATGAGAGAAACTAGTCGCAGCTTATTTTGCTGGCGGACCCCATTGATTGGTTTCGAACTTGGTATCGCTCGCTAAAAATACCAGTAAGATAATAGAGCCTATCAATGGCAAAATAGATATCAAAAACCACCATCCTGAACGGCTAGTATCATGCAATCTGCGAATAGTCACTGCTAAGCCCGGCAAGAACAAACCAAGCGCTACAACAATATAAAATAACCCTATTTCTGAATTGAAGATAATCGCATCTAAAATCATCGCTATGATGACCAATCCCATTTGCACCAATACGAAATACCAATACTCTTTACGCCGAGCACGTCCAGAGAAATTGGCATAATTCCTTAGACCTTTTTTAAACCAGTCCATAATGCCATAGTTTGCCTCAGCACTATGATTATTAACCATCCCAGAATTTGGTAAAGGTGGCGGCGTTACTTTATCAAGCATATTTTTATTTTCCATAGGATTTATTATCACTCACCTTTAACGGTAGAGTCGCCAACTAAAACATTTAATCAACGACTTTGATTATAAGCACTCAATAAAAGTTTGCAAACCATTATTCATATTTTTCAAACATGTAAAAAACCCCGTATCATCACGATACGGGGTTTGTTTTCAAAACATTAAGTAGCTTTCGAATGAAAAACTAGGTCAACTGAGCCACGTTAATTTTGTCCGCTTCTTCAGTGTAATCTTCCATACGGTCGAAGTTCATGTATTTATAAACTTCATCACCCATGCTGTTTAGCATGCCAGCGTATTGCTGGTATTCGTCGTTGGTTGGCAATTTACCAAGCACCGCCGCTACCGCTGCAAGCTCTGCAGACGCGAGATAGACGTTTGCGCCTTGACCTAAACGGTTCGGGAAGTTACGCGTAGATGTTGATACCGCCGTAGATTTCGGTGCGATACGTGCTTGGTTACCCATACATAGTGAACAACCTGGCATTTCAGTACGAGCGCCAGCTTGAGCGTAAATGTTGTAATAACCTTCTTCCATCAACTGACGCGCATCCATCTTAGTCGGTGGCGCAATCCATAGACGAGTCTTGAGGCTTCCTGCTGGTACATCTTGTAGCAGTTTACCCGCAGCACGGAAGTGACCAATGTTGGTCATACATGAACCAATGAATACTTCATCAATGGTATCACCAGCGACGTCAGCCAATGTTTTAGCATCGTCTGGATCGTTCGGGCAGCAAAGAATTGGCTCTTTGATCTCGCTCATATCGATAGTCATATCGATGGCGTATTCTGCATCTTCGTCAGCACGCATGAGGCTTGGGTTCGCTAGCCATTCTTGCATTTGCTCAACGCGGCGGCTGATGGTACGCGCATCGCCATAGCCTTCTGAAATCATCCACTTAAGCAAGGTGATGTTTGAGTTTAGGTACTCAGTTACTGATTCTTCAGACAAAGTAATGGTACAACCAGCAGCACTACGCTCAGCTGACGCATCAGACAATTCAAACGCTTGCTCAGCGGTTAGGTCTTCTAGACCTTCGATCTCTAAAATACGACCGTTAAACTCGTTGATTTTACCTTTCTTATCAACGGTCAAATAACCTTCTTTGATCGCTTGATAAGGAATCGCATGGACCAAGTCACGTAGCGTGATACCAGGTTGACGTTCGCCAACAAAGCGCACACGAACAGACTCAGGCATATCAAGTGGCATCACACCAGTTGCTGCTGCGAATGCAACCAAACCAGAACCGGCTGGGAACGAGATACCCATTGGGAAACGCGTATGCGAGTCACCACCAGTACCAACGGTATCTGGAAGTAGCATACGGTTAAGCCACGAGTGAATGATACCATCACCAGGACGTAAGCTGACGCCGCCACGGTTCATGATAAAATCAGGTAGTGTGTGCTGAGTTTCAACGTCAACTGGCTTTGGATAAGCAGCGGTATGACAGAACGACTGCATCACTAGGTCGGCTTGGAAGCCTAGGCAAGCCAAATCTTTTAGCTCGTCACGAGTCATCGGACCAGTGGTATCCTGACTTCCTACGGTAGTCATTTTTGGCTCACAGTACATACCAGGACGTACGCCTTCTAGACCACAAGCTTTACCAACCATTTTTTGCGCAAGGGTAAAGCCTTTACCGGTATCAGCTGGCTCTTCTGGCTTAGCAAATACGTCTGAATGACCAAGACCCATATATTCACGAGCACGATTGGTCAAACCACGACCAACGATTAATGGAATACGGCCGCCTGCGCGCACTTCGTCAAGCAAGGTTGGCGAGTTTAGCGTAAAGGTTGACAATACTTCGTCAGAGTCGTGCTTAGTGATTTTGCCTTCATACGGATAGATGTCAAACACATCGCCCATGTTTAGGTTATCAACGGCCACTTTTTCGATTGGCAAGGCGCCAGAATCTTCCATGGTGTTAAAGAAGATAGGAGCGATATTGTTACCTAATACCAAACCGCCACCACGTTTGTTTGGTACGTTCGGGATGTCTTCGCCCATGAGCCAAAGTACCGAGTTGGTTGCAGACTTACGGCTAGAACCGGTACCAACCACGTCGCCAACATAGGCAAGTGGATGACCTTTTTCTTTTAACGCTTCGATTTGCTTCATTGGACCAACAACACCCTCTTCGTCAGCAAAGATGCCGTCGCGAGAGTTTTTGTGCATGGCTAGTGAATGCAATGGAATGTCGGGGCGGCTCCACGCGTCTTGCGCTGGTGACAAGTCATCAGTGTTGGTTTCGCCAGTGACTTTAAAGGTGGTATAAGTAGTTTTCTCTGGTACTTCAGGACGGCTTAAGAACCACTCCGCGTCAGCCCAAGATTGCACCACTTCTTTAGCAATAGCATTGCCAGCTTCGGCTTTTTCGGTCACGTCATTAAACGCGTCAAATACGAGTAATGTTTTCTTTAACGCATCAGCAGCTTCTTGTGCGACTTCCGCGTCGTCTAATGCTGCAACCAATGGCTGAACGTTGTAACCACCTTGCATGGTACCTAAGATTTCAACGGCTTTTTTCTTGCTGATAAGTGGTGAAGTCGCTTCGCCTTTAACAATAGCAGCTAAAAATGCAGCTTTAACATAAGCGGCTTGGTCAACACCGGCAGGAATACGGTTTTCTAACAAGTCCATCAAGAACGCATCTTCGCCCGCTGGTGGGTTTTTAAGTAGCTCTACCAATTCTGCTACCTGCTTCTCATTTAATGGAAGTGGTACAGTCCCTAGCTCAGCACGTTCTGCGACATGTTTACGATAAGCTTCTAACACAATAGTCGTCCTCGTCGGTTGGTGACCAGTACATCACGTGAGTAGTCAGGATGACAGCCTACATCGATGTACTGCATTGAATAATTATCCGTGCAATCATAGCTCAAAACGCTCAAAATGTTAATGGCTGAGGCGCGAAAAGGCGCAGAATAACGCCATATTGGACATTTATTATAAAAATAGTGCCATAACCAATATGATTGACGCGGTTAAATAAAAACCCTGTGCCTGCTATACTCTGACAACCTCAAAACCGATCAGATATTTTTTATCAGCGAATTTTTATATGCGACTTGATAAAACACACTTTGCCAATAAATATTAAGGATAATAAGATGGACGATAATACCAACTATCAAAACGGTCTAAAAGTTCGTACCGAAGTGATGGGCGAGCAACATGTCAAACGCTCGCTCGATTCGGCAACGTCATTCACCCAGCCGCTGCAAGACTGGATTATCGAACATGCTTGGGGCAGCACGTGGCAAGACGACACCATATTACCGCGCAAATATCGCTCATTAATTACCATGGCTTTCTTAATTGCGCAAAAAAGCCCAAATGAGCTCAAGGGACACATCCGAGGAGCAATTAATAATGGCGCCAGCGTCGCTGAAATCCGAGAAGTACTGATGCATAGCCTGCCTTATTGCGGCGCACCTGCTACCCAAGAAGCGTTTCGCGCAGCCATAGATGTGCTAAATGACATGGACATTGATATCAATAAATAAAACTAGGGTAAAGGTGCGCTTCGTAGTAGTCTTATTAGTGATAAAACCTTATTTAGCCTTAGTAGCTTTTTTGATTGTCTTAACAAGATTGCCCAAAAAACCTTGAGCCATTATCTGCTATAATAGCTGCATCCATAAAACATTCTAATAATGCCAAAAACCCTTATCATATCAAGGGTTAAGAGAACATTTGATTATGACAAACGCCGTACAAACCCATGTCCCCGCTGCCCGTGCAAAACCGAAAAAAGCCATCCAAGGCGAAAAGCTACGTGGCTACGATAAGGTCGCGCGCATCCCAATTAAAGTGATTCCGACCGTCGAGCCAAAGAAAAAGCCTGATTGGATTCGGGTTAAAATGTCGTCACCTGCGGAAGTAGCGCGTATCAAAGCCACTCTGCGTGAGCAAAAGCTTTATACCGTCTGCGAAGAAGCCGCTTGCCCGAATTTGCCGCAGTGCTTCGCTGATGGTACGGCAACCTTTATGATTATGGGTGATATCTGTACCCGTCGCTGCCCGTTTTGTGATGTCGGTCATGGTCGTCCAAATGAATTGGACAAAGACGAGCCACGCCATACCGCTGAGACCATTCAAGGTCTAGGTCTGAAATACGCAGTGATTACTTCAGTTGACCGCGATGATTTAAAAGACGGCGGTGCTGGACATTTCGTTGAAGTTCTCAATGAATCGCGCGCGCTAAGCCCAAATTGCTTGATCGAAATACTAGTGCCAGATTTCCGTGGGCGTATGGAAATAGCCTTAGATTTATTGACTGAAACCGCGCCAGATGTGTTTAACCACAATATCGAAACCGTGCCGCGTCTGTATAAAGCCTTCCGTCCAGGCTCTGACTATCAGCATTCATTAGACTTGCTCAAGCTCTATAAAGAGCGCCGTCCTGATATCGCCACTAAATGCGGTTTTATGGTTGGACTTGGTGAGACCGAAGAAGAAATTTATGCGCTGCTTGATGATTTAAAAGCCCATGACGTCGATATGATTACCATCGGTCAGTACCTGCAACCCAGTAAAGACCATGCGCCAGTTGATCGTTACGTACATCCAGACGAATTCCAGCGTTATATGGACTATGGTAAAAAGATTGGTTTCTTTAGCATTTGGGCCGGCCCAATGGTACGCTCAAGCTACTTTGCCGATCGTCAATACTATGGTGAAGATTGCCCAGCACCAATTCGTAGCAAAAAAGCGCTTGAAGCAGAAGGTAAGCTTGGCTGCTAGATTCTAAAACCTTTATACCTATAAAAGAGAGACCTATCATGGTCTCTTTTTTTGTGTTTATTTTTTATCTTTACCGTTATAGTCTGAAAAATCTGTAGAATAAAACCGCTACCAATATTGCTAACCTTAAAGGAAAAATTATGAAAAAACTATTTGCTTCGAGCATCGTTTTTGCCACATTTGTCCTAGCTGGCTGTGCCACTTCTGATATGAATACCAATGCTGGCACGGCGATTGGCTCGGCAAACGAGATTGGGATGAATATCTTTAAAGCCGCTATTGATAACCAATGCCGCAGTCAGATTGAAAAACAAAATGCTTGGCGCATTGCTAGTGTGGCGATGACGGACGCCCAAGAGGAAGAGATAAAAGGTCGAGTTTGCGGCTGCGTCAGCGAGCAAGCGCCGCAGCAAGTGACCCTTGTTGAACTTGGCAATGCGGCAATTGATGCCAACTATCGCACACAGCTGGTCACTAAAGTGGTAGCAAAAACGCTGCAAAGCTGTTATGGCAGTATCGTTAAATAAGTAGCTGGAAAATAGATGCTGGATCAGCGACTTGACTAAAGGGCTTATTTCACGAAATAAGTTGGGTTATTAATTGCACAACCCAACTTATTCATATAGTTTATTTACTATTGTGAATGACAAATGGAATTTATCTTTAACCCATGTCAAGGATGACTGATGAAAAGACGTGCATTTATAAAACTTGGTGGTCAGGTAACGATAGCCGGTACTGTGTTGACTCAGCTCAGTGCTTGCTCATCAGATGATGACGACGTTAGGCCACCAAATAACCTCGATGGTTTAGATGGTTTAGATGGTTTAGATGACTTAGGCTATCAAGGCGCAGCACCTTTTGTGCATGGCATTGCCAGTGGTGACCCGCTCCAAGATCGGGTCATACTATGGACACGAATTACCAATGACGGCAGTATCCAAGCCGCCAGCATTCCTGTTGCTTATAGGGTAGCAACAGACCCAGCGCTGAAAAACATCGTTACTCAAGGTCGCGCAATAGCGACAGCGCAATCCGACTTCACCGTAAAAGTCGACCCTAAAGACCTACAACCCAATACCACTTATTATTATGCTTTTGAAGCACTAGGCTATCGCTCTCCTATTGGTCGCACACGCACCATACCACAAGCAGACTTGCCAGCAAGCGAAGTTGATCGTGTGCGCTTAGCCGTGGTTTCCTGCTCAAACTATGGCTTTGGCTACTTTAATGGTTATGCCAATATCGCCAAGCAAGCCGATATCTCTGCCGTCATACATTTGGGTGATTATATCTATGAGTATCCAGAAGGCTTCTATCGTGATAACGATTTAAAAGAAGAGCGACCGCTAGAGCCAAAAAACGAGATTATCAGCTTAGAGGATTATCGTCGCCGCTACGCTTGCTACCGTACCGATGTCGATTTGCAAGAATGTCACCGTCAGCATCCGTTTATCGCTGTTTGGGACGATCACGAAATCGCAGACAATTCATGGAAAGGTGGTGCAGGTTTTCATACTGAGAGTAAAGGCAGCTATATAGAACGCAAAATGTCGGCCGTGCGCGCTTATCATGAGTGGATGCCTATCCGCGATGACAGTAGCAACGAGCTAGACAGTCAATTACGCATCTATCGACGTTTTGAGTTTGGTAAATTATTCGATTTAAACATGCTAGATACGCGCATATTTGGTCGCGAAAAGCTTGATGCCAAAGCCAGCAACGAGCCTGAACGTCAATTATTAGGTCTTGAACAAGAAAACTGGCTCTATTTAAAGATGCTCGAAGGTAAACGCCGACAAGCAACATGGCAAATACTCGGGCAACAAGTTATTTTAGCGCCATTTAAAGGCACTTTTGCCACCAATTCTGGCGATATTTGGAATGGGTATGCCAGTGCACGCACACGTTTGCTCAACTTTATCGAAGAAAATAATATCTCCAATACGGTTGTTTTAACTGGGGATTATCATGCTTCCTTTGCATTTGATATTGCAAAAAACCCTTTTGAAGCAAGTAGCTATAATCCTCTAACCGGCAAAGGTTCTTTAGCTGTAGAGTTCGTCTGTCCGGCATTGACGTCTTCGCCCTTTCCTGAAACTGCAGGTGTTGAGCTAAACCCGCATCAGAAATTTAACAATCAGACCGAACGTGGTTATATGCTCCTCGATATCACTGAGCAGGCGTTTCAATGTGAATGGTATTATACGGACACCTTAAAAAAACGAGATGATAGCGTAAAATTTGCAAAAAGCTTGATTACTAAAACACAGACTAACCACTTGATTGACGGCAGTCAATCGCGCCCGCTTACTAACGTCGCTGCCCTATCTGATGCTAACAAATCTATGGCAGTGAAAAAGTCTGCCGTTTTAAGTGGCGCTTAGCACAATATGCTCCGCACAGTATTTTGCATACTTAAGGTAAAAAAATAGTAGCCAAAAAAAAGGGTGAGTCATATGATTTACCCTTTTTTATTACTCATTTAGCTAATGGGATTTATGAAATACTGACGTACTTATGATTAGTCAATTTATAACTCATTGCTAGGCGTTGGACGAACGGGCAAAGACGCGGTCGATGGCAATATTTTACTGCGATGAAAATACTTAGATGAGCCGTCGATTATCTTATTTACTTCTTTGACCAAAGCATGGATGACATCATCATAAACGCCATGATATAACTCGGTCTCAAACGCTGTAAAAGGATGCTTACGCGATGCCGAACTGACTTCTGTCACGCCCTGCTTACTATAAAAAATGTCGACGCGGCCATCACTATTTAACACACAATTCAACTCTCCGCCTTCAAGCGCCATCTCGATACGCTCAGGCATAAAAATATAATCATCCACATCCATGAGCTTTTTTTCTACTTCTCTCTTAAAAAAAGATTTGATATCAAACATACATACACCCTTTGTCTTAAAATTTTAAAAACCTTTAGCACGTCTATTCTTATGGTCTTAATGGTATGCGTCTCGCATATCTGCTTATGATAGATCATGCTTTATTAACTTATCCTATAAGGTGTACGGATACTTTTTAAGACAGTATATGTAAAACTGCGTTTGATGTTGGTAAAAAAAAGACGCCGTCTAAGCATCCCTTCTTTTTTGGTAAATCCAATCATACGATTGTGCGTAATTACACCCAGCCTTTTTCACGAAATAACTGTAACGTCTTAATAACGACTGTCATCTCTTCGGGTGTGCCAAGTGTGATGCGGTTAAAACCTGGTATCGAAGGGAACTCGCGACCAACGGCAATACCATGTTCGAGCATACGATCGATATAGGTTTGCACGTCACCCTTGACTTCATAAAAAATAAAATTGGTTTGCGAGGGCAAATAACGCAGCCCCAGCTCATCGAGCGCTGTCTGCATCATTTTTCTTGCTTGATTGGTGGTTTGTAAGCTATGCGCCAAAAACGCCTCGTCTTCTAGCGTTGCTATTGCTGCAACCGCACCTAACATGTTGATATTATCCGTAGACATCAAAGACCCGATTTCTGCAATCATCGGTGGATTGGCAATCGCATAACCGACGCGCAAGCCTGCTAGCCCAAATAATTTTGAGAAAGTGCGCACGACAATCAAGTTATCTGATAGTTCCTCTTTTATCCATTCAACGCCGCTCACAAAACTTGGATCGGTGATATAGCCAAAGTAGGCTTCATCCACTAAGAAATAGTGGTTTTTCGGCGCATTTTTTATCCACGCTTTGAGCGTATCCGTTTCGGTAATGATAGCCGTTGGATTATTAGGATTGCACAAATAAAAAAGACTGATACCGTCAAATTGAGCAGCCACTTTTTGTAGATTATCAAAGTCTAAATCATAGTCATCGCGCGTTAATGGCACTTTGACTACTGAAATACCTAAGGAGCGTGCATACAGCTCGGCACAGCCGAAAGTTGGGTCTGGAATGATTAGCTGAAACCTTGTATCTGTTTTTAATGCTTTGTCATGCAGCATTTGCACCACTGCTCTGATACTCTCGATTGAGCCATTGCCCAATAAAACCTGATTTTCAGATACGCCGTTGAGAGCCGCTACTTTGCTCAGCAGCGTAGCGCGATGTTTATCAGGATAGCGAGCAGCGCCAGCCAAAGCATTAGCGATGGCTTCTTTGGCAGAGTCTGACATGCCCAAAGAGTTTTCATTAAAGTCTAACTTCAGTAATTTATGACTGTTGTTATTGATAATATTATGCATGATAGGTAATCCGCCTAAGTCGTCCATGAATGATAAAGCGCATGCAGCTGCGTCATATCATCTTAAGTGGCATTTCTCATAATTACAAGTTATCTAATGGCAAATTATTAGTTATTAATATACCTAGATAGAAGTACGTTTAACTTTAAATATCCCGTAAAAAAAGGTGAGCTGCAGCCTATGCAACTCACCTTTCTACGTCTACATTCAGTCGGAATTAAACCATTAAATCAAATGCGCTTTTAATTCCAATACTTTATCACGCGTTTTTGCCGCCTCTTCAAATTTCAAATCTCGTGACATTTGCTGCATTTGCTTCTCAAGGCGTTTGATTTCTTTGGCGAGCAAATCAGGACTGCGTAAAATACTGATATCGACATCAGGCAAATTGCTTTTCACAGGAATCACTTGATTGTCATTAGCATCAAGGTCTTCACCGGTATCAATTTTATCGGTGATACTACGGCGCGCCCCTTTTGGCGTGATATTATGCTCAAGGTTAAAGGCGATTTGCTTTTCGCGGCGACGGTCGGTCTCCTCTATCGCTTTTTCCATACTCGGTGTAATACGGTCGGCATACAAAATCGCTTTACCGTTTAAGTGACGCGCAGCACGGCCAATGGTCTGAATCAAAGAGCGCTCAGAACGTAAAAAGCCTTCTTTATCGGCGTCAAAGATAGCGACGAGTGACACCTCGGGCATATCAAGCCCTTCACGTAAAAGGTTAATACCGACCAGCACATCATGGACACCCGTTCGTAGCTCATGGATAATCTGCATACGCTCCACCGTATCGATATCCGAGTGTAAATAGGCAACGTTGATGTTGTATTCTTTAAGGTAACTGGTCAAGTCTTCTGCCATTCGCTTAGTCAAAGTTGTGATTAAGACGCGCTCGTCAAGCTCGCGGCGTTTGGTAATCTCCGACAATACATCATCAACCTGCGTTAATACCGGACGAATCTCAATCTCAGGGTCAATCAAACCAGTTGGGCGCACCACTTGCTCAACCACTTGCTCGCTATGCTCAAGCTCATATTGCGCAGGCGTCGCGCTGACATAAATGGTTTTGGGCTTGATACGCTCCCACTCTTCAAACTTCATCGGGCGGTTATTCATCGCACTTGGCAGACGAAAGCCATAATTGACCAAGTTTTCTTTACGCGATCTATCGCCTTTATACATCGCGCCAATCTGCGAAACCGTCACGTGTGATTCGTCGATAAATAACAACGCATCTTCTGGAACATAATCAAACAAGGTCGGCGGTGCTTCTCCTGACGGACGGCCAGAGAGATGCTGCGAGTAGTTTTCAATACCGTTACAGTAGCCAAGCTGCTGAATCATCTCAAGGTCATACTGGGTGCGCTCTTTTAGACGCTGCGCTTCAACCAATTTATTATTGTCGCGAAAATACTCTAAGCGCGGCTCAAGCTCGGCGCGAATGGTATGACTTGCTGCTTCCAGTTTATTGCGCGGGGTCACGTAGTGCGATTTTGGATAAATGGTAATACGCGGCACACTTCGGACGGTTTTGCCGGTTAACGGGTCAAACCAAGTGATTTTTTCCACTTCATCATCAAATAAATGCACGCGCACCGCTAGCTGCTCAGATTCCGCAGGATAAATATCTAACAGCTCACCGCGCAAGCGATAGGTACCACGGCCAAAATCTAACTCATTACGGTTATATTGCATTTCAACCAAACGCTTAATGGTCGCCGTCCGATCGATTTTGTCACCGACGACGACATGCAAAAGCATTTTTAGATAGCTTTCTGGATCGCCCAAACCATAAATACAGGAGACCGAAGCCACGATAATCGCATCACGGCGCTCAAGCAGCGCCCGCGTCGCTGATAGGCGCATTTGGTCAATATGGTCGTTGATGGCACTGTCTTTTTCGATAAAGGTGTCGCTGGCAGCAACATAGGCTTCCGGCTGATAATAGTCGTAATAACTGACAAAATACTCAACCGCATTATTTGGAAAGAACGCTTTAAATTCGCCATAGAGCTGGGCGGCAAGGGTTTTGTTGTGCGCCATAATAATGGTTGGACGTTGGCATTCAGCGATGACTTTTGCCATGGTATAAGTCTTACCGGAACCGGTCACACCGAGTAACAGCTGCTCATCCATCCCAGCATTTATACCATTAACAAGCTTGGCAATCGCTTGCGGTTGATCGCCTGCCGGCTCAAAGTCGGTGACCATCTCAAAGGCGCGGCTTGATATTTGCGTACCAGACGCGTTGACACCACTGATTTCAGCTTCGCCTTGCAGCTGAGTGGCCAATTGGTTTAACTGACGCGACGAGCGCGGTTCAGGCATTCGCATAATGGCTTTCTTCCTGACATTTATAAAAGGTTATAAGAATTTGGATTTATAACAATGTGGGGTCTAAAGCTCAGTTTTTAAAGGATAATCGTGAGTTTCATTTCCTATTTACACACATAATTAACAGCTAAAATTTGCGCTACATTGGTGGTAATTTTAAAACGACTACTATTCATTTAATGTCTATTATTTATAGGAAAGGCACAGAATGGCAGCTAAATTTACAAAGCTTTTCACGATTAACAAAGTCATTACACGACCACTTAATAAAGCCTAAAACCTAGGGGTTCAATCGCGCTCATAAATTGCTACTATGGGCACTGAATTAATGAACAAGCAGTATTAAGAAGCGATAAATACAAGCAACAACACGCTTAAAAATTAATCCAACAACTAATAAAAACTTAAAATAATGGAGTAAATTATGAGAGAACGTTACGCAAGTGGTATTGATGATAAAACCGCTGAAAAAATGGTTGAACTGTTAAACGCTAACTTAGCCAATCTGATTGACCTAAGTATGGACAGTAAGCAGTGCCATTGGAACTTACAAGGTACTGGCTTTATTGGCGTACATCAATTGTTAGATGAGACTTATGAGCGTTTGACTGAAGCATTTGATACAGTTGCCGAACGTATCGTTATTCTTGGCGGTAAAGCCAACGGTATCTCTAAGCGTGTGGTCGAAGACTCTATCTTAGAGACTTATCCAACTGATATCACAGAAGTTGATGAGCACGTACGCGAGCTTACCAATCGCTATAAAACCATTGCCGCTTCACTGCGTGAAGGTATTGATACCGCGGGTGATGCAGGCGATGAAGATACGGCAGATTTATTGACCGAAGTAAGCCGTATTGTCGATAAAGACGCTTGGTTCATCGGTGCTAATGCCCCCAAGAAAAAATAACAATGACTGAATAAATCTATAAATGGTATTCAGATAAGTATAAAAAAAGGTCACTTTTATAGTGACCTTTTTTTATCTCTAAAACCTTATGTTTATAAATTGCTGTTATAGTCAAAACATCCTAAAAACGCGACGGTATGGCTGATATAAATTTTTTATAGACTCTGTCTGCGAAGGCACAGCAAGCAAGCAAGAAAAATTGATTTTAAAGACGGGTATTAAAACGGGTTAGAATTAGACTAAAAAATAATGACTTTAAAATACGCCTTTAATAATCTGCTTCATTTGCGGCAATAGCTCGCTTAATTGCGCTTCAGTCTCGCTGGTATCTTCAGGCAAGGATTGCTGTAAAAAAGCCGCGGTAATTTGTGGCTGCTTGGCAAGGATACTTTGCCCTACCGCCGTATCGTAGAATTTAATCTGGGCATCGACTTCAGCCTGCGTATAGTAAGTCTTAGCGGCACTGATATAAGCTTGCGTCAAAGTTTGTGCGTCGGCTGCATTGCCGATACCCTCAGTCATAATCTTCGTATATTGACCTAACACGCTCTGAATTTGCTCTTGTAGCTCGCGTTGGCGCTTATTTAACTGTTGGTCACTGGCGCGCTGATTACTACTTTGATTCTGGTTTTTGGTTTGCGTATTAATGGCATCGATGGCCGCTTGTTGGCCATTGACGATAGACTGAATCTGCGCGTCGATATGCATCACTTGCATCAGTTTAATGATAGACACATCAGTTGGTGCTTGATTGTTCATTTGCTGCTTGGCAATATTATTGGTGCCCTTACTAACCCTATTTGGCTCACTATGGACAATCAATTCTGCATTGGCATTGGCGATAGGTGCTGATAGAAGCGTTGTCACCACCAAAGTAAGCAATGGATTGATGCTAGTAGGACGCCGACTGGTATTTTTTTTGGAAGATTTTAGGTAATTTTTCATATAAGACTCTTATTATTATAGGTGACGATTATTTATTATTTGGCAAGATTTATTAAGCACACTGCTCATCCGGTAAACGTAAAACCTCAGCATCGGGAACAGATAATGTCAAAATCGCTTCTTGAAATAATGGATTGGCACGGAATTGGTTTTCAATATCTTCAAATTTTTGCGCGATTTGCTGTTCTTGTTGATTACCGGCGATATCGACCGCTGCCACCATAAAGATTTTTTTGGGTCCGACCCACTCTAAGTGTAAATAAGAGACGCTGTCGATATCAGGATGGTTCAATAGTTCCGTTAAGATATAGCAATGGGTCTTTTCTGAGACTTTATAGCCAACCAAAAAATCACGATTGCGATTGATTAAAAAGATGGCAACCATACCCAATAATATGCCAACGATAATAGAACCAAGGGCATCCCAGAACGGCTCACCCGTATAGGCATGCATACCCATCGCTGCTGCTGCGACCACCAAACCTATGACCGCGGCCAAATCCTCAAAAAACACCCCGCGCAACGTTGGGTTTGAAGTATTCACCACATAACCTAACGCACTGACATTGATAGCCTGACCATGCTTTTTACTTTGTAAATAAGCCTGCACTAGAGAAAAACCTTCAAGCACAAAGGCCACTGCCAAAATAATAAAGCCAATGGTGTAATTGGTTTCTGTTTCAGGCGCATTCCACTCGGTGATACCGGTATAGATAGAAACAATCGAGCCTGCCATAAAAACGCCAAAAGCGGCAATCATAGACCATACGTATGACTCTTTACCATAGCCTAACGGGTGACTGTTATCGGCAGGTTTGACCGCCTTTTTCTCCGCCACGATGAGTAGAGTGCCATTGCCGGCATCTGCCCACGAATGCGCTGATTCAGCAATCATAGAAGCAGAGCCAGTCATAAATGCCGCAACGGTTTTGGCAATGGCAATAATAACATTCGCTCCTACGGCAATTAGCACAGTAACCAGCGACGAGGATTTCTCGTCTTCCTGCCTCTTATCTTCCTGAATGTTTTCGGGGCTCGTGACGTTAGTGAAATTGAGGTTAGGATTGATACCGTCTTTGGGATTGCTAGTATCTTTGGTTAAATTGGCAATAGAACGCGCACTGCCAGCACCGCGAGTACGAACGGCTTGCGGTGCTGGCTGATCTTTGGAAGGAATGTTTGATGATTCAGTGTTTTTTGAACTCATATGAGTCTCAATAAATGGTTAATATAATGAAGTAAAACAGCCATCAAAAAAGTTAAGCCATGAGCGCTAACTATTTTTAACTGCCTTACTTATCATTAAATTTAACCAAATAGCCGCTACTGGTCAGTAAGGTTTTCGTGAGACTTTGTTTAAGTATTGATGATTTTGCTAGGTAAAATGCGCCTTATTTGGCATTGCTATGCTGAGCAAGCTCGCCAATCATATCATTGTCGTTGCCGCTTTTATCCGTCATCTTATCAGCGCCTAGACTTTCGCCAATCATTTGATTGATGTCGCAGCTCGGGCGATGCGAGCTTTGCATGCGTAGCTCTTTACGCGCCAAGCCTGCGTCAAAACGGCACTGCTGCATGGCATTTTTAATCTCAAGGGCAGGCACAGGCGTCGGTTTACCGTTATCATCAATCGCTACCATGGTAAAATAGCAGCTATTGGTATGGCGAATCGTACGGGCGCGAACGTCCTCCGCCTCAACCCGTATGCCCACTTCCATAGATGTTCTGCCGACATAATTGATACTAGCGGCAAAAGTGACCAACTCGCCCACGTAGATAGGTTCGCGGAACATCACTTGATCGACCGATAGCGTCACCACATAGCTACCACTGTAGCGGCTGGCGCAAGCATAAGCGACTTGGTCAAGCATCTTCAGCAAATCACCTCCATGGACGTTGCCGATGAAATTGGCCATATCTGGCGTCATCAGCACCGACATATACAATTCATGATTTAAAGGGGCGCTTTTAGCAGTAGAGCTGGTATTGTATTGCGACATAATATTCCTTGCTGTTATCGTAAAACCTGTCTATTTTAAATATCCGTTATACAGCAGGTGTTGCTAAATCGCAAATAAAGACCGTTAGAGCGAGTGTAGGAGATATTTTTTACTTAGATGCCTATAGTTTTTCTCATTGTTTTAGAATTAAATTTTGACTGAAAGGTGTGCAAACGCTGTGATCTACCCCGTAAAAACGCAATCTTTTTAAAATCTGCAAAAAAAAGCTTGACGTATTTTTTATCTTTGCTAGAATACGCCCCACTTAGCAAGAACTCATTAGAGACTTTCTAAGCTCGCAGTAAGTCATAAAACCCTTACCGCTTATTCTCCAATAGCTCAGTTGGTAGAGCAACGGACTGTTAATCCGTGTGTCCCTGGTTCGAGCCCAGGTTGGAGAGCCATATTTTAGTCGTAAATCTTTTGAATCATTTTTGATTCGATTATGGCATTTGCCAAGACCCTCATCACTTTGATGGGGGTTTTTTTATGGCCGTTTCTTTGTAAGTGATATATTATTTAAAGATAACGATTGCTAATAATGAGGGCACACCTTCACATTAATCAATAGTTATCTAAATAATCATCTGAATGAAGACAAGCACTAGGGTAAGAAGATTGAGATATGAGCCTGCTCTTTATTTTCTTGAATAACATGGTCGTATGCGGCCAACTGGTTATTTGTAAAGCTGTTGGTAAACTGCCACATGGTTGCAAATATTACGCTTAACAGCACTGCCATCACTGCAAGAATCACCCAAAGCGGCGTTTCACTGGTGAGCTTATGCCTAATTTGATCAGGAATTGCCCAGAACGGTGAAAATTCGTTTTTATTACCACGTAAATGCTCGATTTCATCGCCCAAGCGTGAGATAAGGTAACGAATCTTTTCAGGGGCCTCGAGGCGATACTTTCCTTGAAATCCTAGCAACATCGCGTAGTGATAAACTTCTAATGCCGCTAAACGCTGCTCTCCTTGTTCGCGCAACCCATCTAAGCGCTCAAAGAACTCATTACCGGCGATTTGTGAACCAAACAAATCTAACTGCAAAGGGTTGAGCTCCCACGCATCTTTTAGAGTTTGAAAGTCTGACTCTTGAGACGTCATAATGGTTTCATCAATCAACGCACAATAAGCGTATTTTGCTTCATGGATATCTTCTGATAGAAAGCCCTTTTTACGAGCGTTCATCTCAAACTTATCTAAAAAATCATAGATTTTTTGACGAAAATGACAAGGCTCGTTACTGAAATAATGATTGCGTAATAAAAAAACCAAATAAAAGCCGTCATACATAATATCAACCAGCGATTGACTGTTGATACGTCTATCAAGCCCTGCGGTTGAAACTTTTGAAGCAACCTCACCTGAGTCTAGTAAAGAAGGTGCGGAACCGATTGAATTATTTCCGAGCATGATTGTTCCTAATCCGTATTATTTTAAAAATCCGCTTAAAAAACTCATTTAAAAAAAGCCACTTAAAAACCATTTTAAAAATGCTAAAAAAATTACTGTACGATAGCCATCAGCTCAATTTTTAAATCATCAAAACCATTTGGTACATAAATACAGATGGATTCAGCTCTAATCATCTCGTCATACAGCTCGCCTACTGGCTCAATGGTGAAATAACTAAAGCCCGGTCTGACAGGAATAGCACTTGGCACTTGCGAGACATGTGAAATCGGTGAACCTGGTAGTGCAGATAGCACGCGCTTCTCTACGGCATCTGGTGTCGCAATTTTAAAGCGTCTTGGCACCAAATCTATTAACTCATGCATCGGTAGCGATGAGCTGATAGATAAATATAGCTGCGAGTTACGCGTGATTTTGTCACTGCTCAAATCGCCCATATAATATGAGTGTTTGGTCTGACGTAAAGGGATGGAGATAAAGTTACTGGCAATAACGGTATTAATAAGCTCACGGATGATGCCAATGATACTGGTAAACGAATCATTGATATTATTATGGTGATATTGTGGTAAGTCGCCCACCTTATATAATGAGCTAAAAGTCGCCAACTGACTGGCAACATTTAGGAGCGCTTCATACAATCGTTCTGGGTGTAATTTTGCATTATTATATAAATGGCTCAATTGTGAATAAGCAGTATTTAGGGTATGTAATAGCCAAAAAGAGGCAATATCTGATGAGCGAAATTCTAACAAATCATTATTAGACTGGCGATGGTGATCATAGAGCGAGCTTGATTTGGTATTAATCATCGTCATCAAACGATAGAGCTGATTGAGTAGCGCCGAATTGCTCATAATATGGACGCTTGGCACCATATAGTCTTCATCTAACTGATAGATACCTTGCGTACTGCGCGTCAGCTTAGCAATCAAAATAGAAAGCGTATCTTGACTCGGTACTTGCGCTGTATGGTTCAATTGCACACTTGGTGATAGCTTCAGAATATCAATCATTGCTTCTGCACCTTGAGTATATAAATCTTGGGCTTCGATACCCTCTCTTATATAACGGGCGGGATTATCGCTATGCTCTGTCTGTATATTGCTACCATTACTTTGCACAATCTCTAGGCTTAAAAACACATAAACCTCATCGCCGTTATCTTGGCTGTCCAACCTCACCGCTTTAGGCAGTGCATCTGTACGCGGCGCCTGATATATCGTGCCATCGGGTAAAACGGCATAGATAGTCTCAAAGCTTAAGATATGACTTTCTAGCAGCTGGCTATCTATTTGCACATCAGCGATACCATAAGCGTAAGGATGCACGAGCATCATACTGAGCGCGCGCTGCAAGTTATGATAAGTGTCTTGAATTTGAAAATGCTGAGGCCTTAGAAATAAACCCTCGCCCCATAATACTCTGTTTTTACTCAAGACCATCTCCTACGCACAACCAACCAGTGACTGTTGATAATATTTAAGTTTACTAGCAAGAATAGGTGCCAGTTCTGGGTTGATACCTTCTTTGATATTCACGTCACATGCGCCCACATTCAGGGTTAACGGCTTTTCAAAGTCGACACTACTTAGAGGAATCAATAGCTGTGAGCGCTTCTTGGTATACCTTAGCCCCACTTTAATCGCAATAAAGCGTGCCTCTTGCGGAACACTGAGCTTCAGCGCTGTTTGACGCCCAGGAATGATGTTTACCTCTTTAGTCGCCATCTCTAACAGTTCTGAAAACTGACTTTCATCTTCTAAAAATGCAATATGAGCAATACTGGCGGTGCCTTGCTTTTGACGACCCGCATTTGCATCAATGCTTGGAAGTATCTGTAAACTAATAGTTTGCCGTTTTAACTGAGTTTGTAGCGCTTGCTGTTCTGCATTCATCGCACTAAGTTGTTGCTGTTGCTGCTCAAGTTGGGCTTTCAGTTTTTCTAGATCTGTATAAGCGTTATCATTGCTATTTACATTAGCGTCGGTACTTTTCTTACTTACACCTTCCTGATAAAGCTGCTTAGCAGATTGATAATTGTCTACCAATGAAGTTGATTGATTGGATTTTAATGTTTGGTTTGATTGACTCACTCCATCACTACCGCAACCAACCAACCCTATACTTAACAGACAACACGTTATTGCTTTTATTGAAATTTTTTCCATACAATTGCTCATATATAAATTTTTGATCATCATTACTAACTATTTATTGATTGGTTAAAATCTCAGCCATTTGTGGGCGACCAAGCACCCCAGGCTTACGTAGCTCAACATGCCCTAAATCCATCATACGCCAGTCACCACCCCATACCAGCCCTGCTGATTTTGCCACTTTACCATATAACTTATAGCCATGCATCGCCCATGGATCTTTTTCACTAATGACAATCTTGCCGTTTCTAATAAAAGCACTGTCCCCTGCTAGACCAAACTGATGATAGCTTTTATACGAGCCTGCCTTCGTCACATGCGTCCCTTGTTTCAATAGTTTTGCTTGTCGCCCAGGGCTACGATACCCTTCTAGTAACACCATATCATAGCCATATTGCTCACTCATCACTTTATATACAGTCAACATTCGCTGAACAAATTCAGAATTCATTTTATTCCAATTACGGTCAGCATTTTTGATATTAATATGACCGTTTGTGATATGTGAGGCCAATATATCGCCTGAGTAGCCGGTAGTATGGTCTTGAACGCTTAAATCAGAGAGGTCAGGCTCAGGCAACATAAGCGGTCTTGTGATTGATAATGCATCAGTGTCGGCTTCAGGCCAATAACCGGCTTCCATTTGAGTAGCTTGATAACTGGCTATTTCCGCTTCAAGCTCAGCAAACAATTCTACGGGTGGTGGTGGCGGCGGGTGCAACTGCTCCCCGATTAGTAATTGATTGATTTGGGCATTGGTGTTATTTGGCGTATCACTTTGAGTGCGATATACCTCAAGAGAATTATGCGTCACTAGAAAATAACAAAGCACTGTCGTTGCTAAGACAATCAATAAACTAAAGGCGGGTATCGCCATAGCACTCATATTCAAAGATTGATTATTCAAACTTTTAAAAGTAACAAGGCTAACCTTCGAGTTACTAGGCTCAGCCGTAAGCTTAATACTTGGCCTTACTCGTGACTTGAGCAAAAAAATTTTGTCCTTTAATACCCATAAGTACTGAAAAGTATGACCAGCCTTTTGATAAAAACGACCGTATAGTTGACGATCAAATAGCATGACTATCACTACAATAGAAATAAGCGTAAATATCGTGGTTATCAAATAAATCATAGGGCTAAATACGTTATTCCGTCAGACTCTTAAGATACGTAGTAAGCAGCAAGTACCTTTCTAAATGCTTCTATCGCTTACTTATTACCGTTAAAACTGCCCGCTATTATATAGACAAAACAAAATTTTTTCTTAAAATACCGAACTTAGTTATATTATTTAATAAATAACTGATAAACGGTTGATAGATATAGTCTAAAAACCATGACAAACTAAAGTAGGTATATTTAGTAGCCATAATAAAGAAAATACCATAAACTGCCTGTCATAAATTTGTTCTATCAGAGGTATTGAAGTGCATTCTAAGAAACGATTAAGCTATGCATTATATGCTTTAACCTTTATTTTTATTGCTTACTTACTATTGACTTGGATGTATTTTAAAGACAATGCAGTACAACTTACTGCCTTTAGACTATTACTTTGGTTTATCATTATCCCGATATCTTTGTTTGGTTTCATATTAATATTAAGATGGTTTAGAGATAAGTCTGACAGTAAAGAAAATAAAACCGAGCTTATTACCAACGAAAAGGCAGAACTATCGTCTTTAGAAACCTACCGATTGTTTATCAAAGCTAGCATCAGCTTACCGGAAGGGAATAGCTGGTCTGAGATAATAGATAATAAAAACGACCTCACGGTATTGAGTGAAGATTTATCTGATTTTGATGGTTTACCGATTCTAATCAAGCCAATAGAGAGAGTGATAACTGAGCAAAACCCGTTATATCTTTCTCAAAATAAGAATGATTTTGAAATCGAAGCAGACAATTATGAGATTTATGACGAAACATATAACGACGACGATGAGGAAGATCGGGCGCAATCTACAGACACGCTGACCTTGCGTTTGTGCGCTTTAATTGATGAGCAGCTACGACTGAGTGATGAGTTACTCTCCCTACTCGCTCAACATTTCTCTTATCTTGAACAAGATAATGACAAGCCAAATTCAGCCATTCATATCCATCCTGATTGGCAGCCGCATTACCTTATGGGTGCTAATAGCAGTAATCATAATAGTAATCACAGTAGTGATATGGACGATGAAGAATCACGTAAGGACTTGCCTGCCCCAGCTCTGCCAAAATTATCTATTTATTTGTGTATACCAAACCTTGCTGACGCTGATTTTCTGATACGTTTTATCAGACAGCAACTGGCTGATTATGGAATAGCAGATTCGTCATTCGAGGTCAGCATTATACTTGCTGATGATGACTCCCATCAGCCGCTCGACTTTATCGATGAGCATCTTATAACGCTTGCCAAAGCCACTACTCCTGTAGCTTGTATGCTTATCACAGTAGATTCCCAAATTAATGAGGCTTGGGTAGAGTCGTCACTATATGAAACTGCGCTCGATAATACGATACCAACTGAAGCAGGAACCTTGTTATTCTTTTCTAATAAAGCTGCTCAAGAAGCTCTTAATTTAGAAAATAACAGCTCTATCTTACTGACTAAGGTTCCTAACGATACTCTCAATTCGCTAGACAATACTACAGATGCTGACTCCGATTCTTTAGAGGCGACTCCTCTTGAACGAGATATTCGCCAGCACTACGCAAAAAACCTACAAAAGATAAAGCACTTATTACTAAATGGTACGTCGACTATAACCCCCGTTGACAAACCTAAAATGCAAAGCATAGAAAGACAAAATCTTGAACCTATTGCTGATGGATCAACCATTAAAGCCATAACCTCTAAAAACAATATAAACGCGCTAACGGACATTAATCCATTAGAGCAGGCTTACAACCTATCTGCGTTTATGACATTTATCGACTCATTAATAGAAAAAGACGTACTGGTAAACGAACATCATTTAGGGCATTATATGCCATCAAACCTATGGTTAAAGACATATATAAGCTTATCTTTACTGGTTTCTCAAGATGAACTCGATAAACAAGAGTCAGTCTTATCGTTTTTAATTACCAAACATAAGAATAATTGTATGCTATGGCTTAAATATTTTTCGGAAGCCGCTTAAGTATGTTTTTATTCATTATTTGACATTATAGTCGCCGTTCACTCTGATCTGATAACTCCCTACTATTTTAAGATTACATTAGGTAGCAAGTATGTTTGCAAGATTTTTTCATCTTATTTACCACCCAAGAGTATTATTAGTCTTAGGGGTTATCGTCGCTTTGGTTTTACTTTACGATTATGTGCCACTAAAAACCTTCATCATTATTCTTGCTGTTACCGTTACGTGTGCCCTACTGTCCACCTTAGGTTACTATTTTTGGAAAAAACGCAAACTTGCCTCGGCAGACTTGGCAAATTTGGTAGAAGACAATGGCGACGAATATAATAAAGACGCCATTGCTAAAGATGAGAACGCGCAAGAGGTACAAGCATTACGTCAACAAATGCAAGACGCTATTAAAACCATTCGTAAATCAAAAATCGGCGATCAAACTGGTAAAGCAGCATTGTATGAGCTGCCATGGTATATGGTCATCGGTAATCCAGCAGCCGGTAAAAGCTCGGCTGTGCTGCACTCTGGGTTAAAGTTTCCATTTATGGAGCAAACCAACAAGCTATCAGTCAAAGGCGTGGGTGGTACGCGTAATTGCGATTGGTTTTTTTCTACTGAAGGAATTCTACTCGATACCGCAGGGCGTTATTCTGCTTATGAAGACGATCGTTCAGAATGGCTGTCATTCTTAAACCTACTGAAAAAGAACCGTCCCAAGGCCCCTATTAATGGCATTATTATCGCCGTTAGCATTGCAGAATTGACTAAAAACGAGCCTAGCTATGCGCTGGATTTGGCCAAAAACTTACGTAGCCGTGTGCAGGATTTGACCGAACAACTAGAAGTTTATGCCCCTGTTTACGTGGTATTTACCAAGATGGATTTGGTATCAGGATTTCGTGATTTCTTTCATGATTATGAGCAAGAAGATCGCGGGCAAGTATGGGGAGCGACCATTCCTTATCCAGAAGATCCCGACAATATCAATATTACAGATGTTTTTGAAGAGCATTTTGGCGTATTAGTCAATGGTCTAAAAGATTTAAGCACCACCAAACTGTCGTTACGCCATCAGCGTACTGTCTCACCAAGTTTAATGACATTTCCAATGGAATTTCAGTCATTGCGTCCTATGATACGTACCCTCATGCACGCTCTGTTTGAAGACAATCCTTTTCAATTTAAGCCGATATTGCGGGGCTTTTATTTCACCAGTTCGCTCCAAGAAGGCCAAGTTAGCAGTCAGATGACGCTACAAATGGTACAAAATTTTGATTTGCAGCCACCAGCCGTTCCTCTTAATTCTCAGCAAACTAGCACCGATAAACCTTATTTTTTAAACGATCTTTTTTCCAAGGTTATTTTAAAAGACAAACATTTGGTTAAGCAGTACAAGAACCGTGATAAACGTAGCCATCGCGCCTTGGCAACCTTAGCATCGGTCGTGGTGCTCTGCGCGGCGGCTGGGCTATGGACATTGTCATATGCCAATAATAAACAGCTAACTGAACGGGTAGCAGCAGATTTACAACAAGTGGCTCAAATCCAAAAAAATTCAAACGGTGATTTGCAATCACAACTAGAATCACTCAGTATTTTACAAAGTCGCATAGAGCAGCTTGAGGCGTACGAAGAAAATCGCCCTCTCTCGTTAAGTTTTGGCTTATATCAAGGCGACAAGCTCAAAGAAAAACTGCTATCAGAATACTATAACGGTATTGGCATCATTGTCTTAGCACCTACCAAACAAAATATAGAAAAATTCCTTACTGAGGTCAATGCCAATACGGCACAACTAGCCGTTAAAGAGCCAGAGGCGCAAGAAAGTGAGTCTGCAGCTGGCAATACTGATACCTATATTCAATCAGACCCTACCGATGTTGAAGATGCTTACAATGCGCTCAAAGCGTATTTGATGCTAAGCAATCACGAACATTTAGAAACCAGCCATTTGAGCGATCAGATGACACGCTTTTGGCGTACTTGGCTTGAGGCCAATCGCGCAGATATGCCGCGCGATAAAATGATTCGACAAGCCGAACGGATTTTAAGTTTTAGCTTGGCTCATATTAACGACCCAAACTTTCCTTTGATTCAAAACGACTTAGGATTGATTGATAAAACCCGCATGAACTTATCTAAAGTCAGTAAGGGCCAGCCTGCACGTGAGCGTGTTTATTCTGAGATAAAAATGCGCTCATCAGCACGCTTTCCAGCAGTGACGGTGGCACAGATTATTCAAAATACAGGTAACGAAGCATTATTAGGTAGCTATGTGATTTCTGGCACCTTTACCAAGCAAGCATGGGAATCCTTTATCAGTGATGAAATCGATAAAGCGGCGACCAATAAGATGGTGGCTGACGATTGGGTATTGGCAACCAGCAGCCAAAACGACTTGACCTTGACCGGTAGTCCTGAACAAATACGCCAATATTTGGTCAGTCGTTATAAGCAGGAATATATCAGCGAATGGAAGCGGTTTTTATCACAAGTCTATATTCGTGACAGTAAAGGCTTTGACGATCATGCGGTACTATTAAATCAGCTGTCTAATGCCACAGAATCCCCTTTAAAGACTCTATTTGAAACCGTTGATCGCCAGACCCAATGGGATAATAAATCCACAAGCTCGTCTTCGGCTGATGGCGCGCAATCTCGGCGCTCGTTTGTAACTTGGTTTAAGCAAACCATTCTTCGTCAAAGCCCAGCGGAGCTCCGTCAGGCGGAAGCCATGATAGATAACAACCAATCAAGCCCTAATCCTACGGCTGCACCCGTGAATTCAGGCTTGATTGCGCAAGAGTTCTCCGCTATTCATAATTTGGTCACGCCAAGAGAAGACAACCAAAACCTGTCTTTGTTGGATAACTACTTGGCAAGTTTGGGTCATATTAGAACCCGCTTTAATAATATCGCTCGTAGTGATGATATTGGTCCCGATGCCTTGTTGTTTGCCTCACAAACTTTAAGTCCTGAAGGCTCAGAGCTTACCAAATCTTTACAGATATTAGATGAACAAATACTCAGTCAAGCCAACTCTGAGATGAAGCAATTGGTACGCCCATTATTAAGTGAGTCCCTTACGCGCTCATTTAATATGCTTTTAAAGCCTACCAAAGATGAGATTAACAAAGTTTGGCAAGCACAGGTCTATAAGCCTTTTCTTGACAATTTGGGCAATAAATATCCGTTTACTGCCAATGCCAATTTAGAAGCCACGCCTGCTGAGATTGGGCAGTTCTTTGGTGAGGATGGCTATGTAGCAAAATTCGTCAATGAAACCTTGTCGCCCTTTATCATTCGCCGCGGTGATCAGATATCTAGCAAAATTTGGAATGGTGCAGGTTTGGGACTCAGTCCGAAGTTTGTGGCTGACTTTGGTCGCTACTTCGTCAATTACACTGGTGGTAATGGCAGTGGCACGAACGGCAGCGCAGGTGCTAATGGTGCCTCGAATCAAACCACCTTTCAGATTATGCCATTACCAGTTAGTGGCTTAACAGAATACACCATTGTCGTCGATGGTCAGCAGTTGCGTTATCGCATGGGCACCCAGGCGTGGACGACATTTGTATGGCCAAACCCTAGTAGCCAGCCAGGTGCGAGTATTAGAGCCAAGGATTATGATGGCAAAGACTACACTGTCTTTGAAGAGGCTGGTAGCTTTGGAGTGGAGCGCCTTATCAATAGCGCGCGGCGCACCGAGCTTGGTGATAATATCTTTGAGATGGCATGGTCAGGTGATGGTATCACTGTCTCCGTCCGCTTTAGGATTATCAGTGGCAATAGCAGCACCGCCAGTCAAGGTCGCTCAAGCAATCCTTTTACAGGTATGAAACTGCCTAACGAAGTGATTGGGCTTGGGGTTACGCGTACCGCAAAGCCTACAACAGCAGCATCCAATAGTGGTAATACCAATGAGCGTGATACAAACGCTCAAAACCAACCCTTGAGTAGCTCGCCACGCACAAACACCGCATCGCAAAATCCGAATGCTAGTGAACGGGCGGCGAATGGCGTAGCTAACTCTGCAACAGGCAATGACGATGTCAGTGAAGCGTCTCATTTGAACACTGCTACTAGCGATGCTAATGCCAGCTCTGAGCCGCAGGAGCAAAATCCATGACTTCTGAATCATTACCATTAGTATATTTTGGCAAACTGCCTGCACGTGGTGACTTTATTCGTACGCGCACTCATATCAGTGAAACCAACGATATTGATACTTGGGTCAGTCAGGCACTAACAGAATCAGAAATATTAGGAGTCACAACGACGCAAGCTGCATTAACTGAGCACTCACTAGAGAAAGAACCTTTAAGAAATGGCGCTGTAAAAGAAGACACAGCGCTATATTTCAGTCACATCGATACGACGGCCAATAAAATCGTCACTGGTGTCCTGATATCCAGTCACGATAGCAATCAACGCAGCTACCCTTTGATTGGCTTTGGCCTGATGTATCACGATAAACCCAAAAGTTGGATGAATTATGTACCGATTAAGTCTCTGTCTTTATGGGATGACGTGTCTGACGCCTTAATGATCGCTAAATCTCAAACCGACACTGTCAAAGTAATGGAAGATTTAAATGATTGCTCATTGGCTATCGATCAAAATGCCAGTACCCACTACTACAACTTCATCAATACCACCACGCTGCAAGATATTGCAGACTTAATAGGTGTCGATAAAGCGCATTTGGTCCAACAAATTATTGCCACGGGTTTACTATTTTTACCAACTTACGCTAAAGGCTTTCATGGGTTAAACAAATCTATAAGCTGGGCGCTACCTGCTGAAAAGGCCACTGCTATATACATGGCAACCTTTTGGCATGATTTGATTCATGGGTTTTATCAGCCTCATCAACTACAGCTTAATACCTATGTTTATCGAACCACTGCGCATTACCAGCTGTTATTGAGCTTTAGCAAACCGGACAGTCAGCTACTTGCTCAATTATTAACGCATAAGAACACTCTACCTGCTGATTGGGTCTCAATTGGAGATAGTGGTTGGACACAAAGCTATATCGATGAGGATATTGGTTTGACTCGATTCAACAAAATATTGTTGCAAGACGATCTTTATTTGTATGACACCAGACAATTATTTAAGCAAATATTTTTAGCTCAATGAGGCTTATTGTCTATTTTTTCCTATTTATACACCTGATAAACATTGAAGTAAAAAAGGGTACTGCCATGCTAACTCGTTTCTCAATCAAGAATTCTAGGCTAATAGGAAGTAGAAAAAACCTATTATTGGCAACAATCACTACCTTATCTATGAGCGCGATGGTCTTTGCTGCTCAAGATAGCCTACCTAACGATCAAGATGTACCTGTGGTTATAAAAGGCGTCGTTGCCACAAGCTCAGATAAGCAGCAGCTTCTTGATAAGCTCAAGGCTCAGTACCCTGATAAACCGGTCAGAGATGAAATCGAGGTGCGCTCAAATATCAACATACCGACCAATTGGCAACAAGTAGCCACTGCCATTATTGACAGCGATATCGCCAATATACGTCAAGGTCGGATAGATATTCATGGTACGACTATTAGCCTACATGGCAAAGTCAGCAGCCTTGAACAAAAACAAGCCATCCAAAACCGCATTCATACGCGTTTGACCGATCTTTATCAATTAGAGAATCAGCTTGTTGTCACTCAAGGCGAACAACAACTCATAGATGAGACTTTAGGCAATCGTATCGTTGAGTTTGAATCAGGAAGTGCCAACTTAACCCCAATGGGGCTTGGTATCTTAGATGATATGGCAGGGGTATTACAGCGGGTCGGTGATAAACCTGTAACTATCACCGGACATACAGACAATGTCGGTAATTCTGCTAGTAATTTAACACTATCGAATCAGCGTGCAGAAGCGGTAAAACAGTATCTTATTGGTCGCAACATTGATGCTGCTCGCCTAAGTACTGCTGGCAAGGGGGATCTAGACCCTATTGCTAGCAATGATAATGAAGAAGGACGCACGCGTAATCGGCGTATCGAGTTTACCCTTGCTGAATAACCTTTATTTGCTAGTAACCATTATTAGTGATAACTCACTCAGAATGATAAAACTTGGCAATTTATACGCTTCATAGCACCGCTTTACATTGCTTAATAAAATGGGACAACAATCATGCTACGTTTGCTTAATACGGCGCTACCCATGCATCTTGATAGGCTATATGCCAGTGAAGGCAGTAGCCAAGCTCCTTATGCCAGTGCCAAACAAGATATTGTTGCTCATCAAACATGGCAAGATGAATTGCTCAATGCCGAGTATGAGGCAGCTATCATTGAGCGCTTAAATCCTAATAGCGGTTATCAGCATCAACAGCATGGTATCGACACTTATGTGCTACAGGTCTACATTCACGAAGGCCATCATTTGTTCTTCTCTTCTTGTACGGATTTAATTGGTAGTCCTTTAACCTTATGCTTTGATACGCCGAATGGCAGCGGCTATCGCCATCTATATCTAACCGCTATTTGTCAATTGGATCATGATGGCAGCTATGGCTATTACCGCCTACTCGCACAGCCTATTACTTATCGTTTGCATCAACATTTAAGCAGTCATATAGATACTGAAACTTCTGTCCAAACGATGGTCGCACAGCGCACAGCGGCGCTAGACATCGAAGTCATCGATGACAGTAACAGGGATGAAGATGCAAGCTGGGCACCTGCGCGTATGACCCAATGGCAAATAAGTGATTGGTCACATATTTGTGAGCGGCTCTCGCGTCAAGGTTTAACCGCTTACCTGCGACATCAGCAAACTTCTGAGCACCGCCCGCCGAAGCTGATCATAACTTCAGTATATCCAAGCGATAATGATAACATCAGTCAGAATATTGGCGCATTACGCTATCAGCAAGTACTACACGATCGTGTTCATGCGCCTGTCTTAGCAATCAGCGAGCATGTTATGGTACAGCCTGACTCTGTCATCATGCAACGCTTCAATGCCGCAAAGGTTGCACACCCTACTCAAACGGCTGAGATTATTTTTGGCGATGACAACCCCAAGCAAAATAATGGTAACGACAATACGCTGACTTTCGATAGTCCTGCCGCCTTTGCTCCAGTGACGGATACCGAGGCCATAGATGAGGCGGCTATCATCGCAAACAGCCATCAAAGTCAGTATAGCGTCTATCATGCTCTTAGCCATGCTACAGATTTAAATATCGCTGATACCTTTGTATTAGCCGAGCATAGCGCACTGAATCAGCATTACCGTACCACTCATATCGTACATTTAGCACGTAATAGCCTCGCTCATATGACAGGATTAACAAGTAGTCGCCGCCATCATCAGCGTCACGCCTCTTCTTTAGAGGCTGGCTCTCACCTAACCCAACTTAGATTAATCACTGCTAATACTCCGTGGGTCGGTCAGCTCTATAGTAGACACGCGTTGCCACCAATGACGGGCATTACTGAAATGCAAAATGAAATTGATAGCCGTAATCATATGACGCCGACCAAAAGCTATTTATTAGATAGCCCCGCCCAACCTATCAATCGCCTTGAAGCCCAAGCAGGAAGCAATTATGGTAGCCACTTTACCCATAGAGCAGATGACCAAACCCTCATGCAGTCTATCGGTGATGGTGAACATTTAATTAATATTGGTAGTCTATTGTCATCTACGCGCCCAAGTCTATTTGCCACTGACAATGAACAAGCGATCGAAAGCGGTTATCGCAACACGGGTAACGGCCTATCTGAATGGGTGACTGACCATCGTACAGAGCAAGCTTACTCTCAGCTAAAAGTAGACAGTGCCAGGATATCTGCCAGTCTAAAAATGGGAGTTATCAGTCCATTAGACACCGCCAAACGTCAAGGCATCAGCGCCACTACCAATGCCCAAATCAGTATCAAATCTGGCGAAGCACTTGTTCTATCAACCCAGCCGCAGACTCACACACAATCTGGACAGCATAACTACCAGCACCACACCCCGACCCTCACCCAAACTGGTCTTGGTGGACAGCACCTAGCGGAGCGTTTAACGCAGTTAGCAACGGGACTTGGCAGACAAGTGAATGACCATAAGGCGATTAAAACCCAACTTGAGACTATTGCAGAAGAACAGCACACCAAAACCCATCAAACAACGCCATTCACGCTCATTGATAGTGCCGCTGATAGTAGCTATGTCAGTCAAGACATGCTCATTCAACGTTCAATGGGTGAAATGATTACTACTACTCAAGCGAACATGATGGTTAGTAGTGGGGAGAGTCATAGCCAAGTCAGTAGCGAGTCACTCAATATAATAGCCGATGGTCAATTTAGTATGACCAATGCCAAAGACAATATCACCCTCTCAGCGCATACAGGAAAACTGGAAGCCACGGCAAAACAAGATGTAAATATCGCCTCCTCGACTAAGGAAGTTGAGATAGTAGCGACGAATAAAATTACGCTGACGGCTGGTGGAGCCAGTATCACGCTTGATGGTGCTGATATTACCATTACGGCTAAGCAGTTTACGGAGAAGGCAGGGAAGCATAGTAAGACTGGGGGCGGAGTTGATAGTAGTTATTTATCGCGCCTACCTTTTGATAAGCTGCTAGAAAAAGAATTCTTTGATGAGCAAATTCAGTTGGTTGACCCAATGGGCAATCCATTACCTAGTATGAAATACTTGTTAACGGGTAAAAATGTAAATATAAAGTCAGAGTCAGATACTGAGGGTAAGACACCTCGCGTAGACTCGGGTGATAAAGAAGATGAACTAAAGGTAAAACTAGTTTGGTCTACGTTTAATAAGAAAAACAATAAATAAGGGAAAACTATGGTAACCAAAGCAAAGGCTAAAACCAATACAACTTTAAATAGCTGTTTGCCAACGACATGTACCTGTGAAGAGTTATGGTCTGTCTCTCAACAGTTCTGCCTAAAACGCTTAAGTGAGGAAGTATCAGCAAACTCTTACAATTTTGTAGACAGTTATAGCGTAAGAGCAAGACGAATAGCAGGTACTTATGCAAGGTTTTATTTGGAAACTGAAGAAAATGGTAATTCAAGTAAAAAAGGTCGCTTCTATTGGATGGCGCTCGGGGCTTTTGCGAGCAAAACTGTAGCTTGTACGCTAGAGCATTGGACACTGACATCAACTAAGCATGGCATTGTCGTTACTGCTAGTGATTGGTTTGGCCAAGGCAATTTTTGGCTGTTCCAAGATATCGCAGGGTGGCATCATTATTACAGTAAGTTTGGGTCTGAAGTTTTTTTCAATTGTATGAGTAAGCGAAACACTAATACACTTGTTCCTGAAATAAAATCAGCTATCTATAAAGCAGACTGGGCAAAAGGTTCATTATCCAAAATTAATAACCTTAAAAGTAATGACTTCATAAAAAAAGGTTTTAGTGAAGTTCAAAAGTTCGAAACTAGTAGCAATAAAGATAGAAAAATTCTAGCTCAATATCAAAATGTATTGATAATAGCTGAACATGAGCAAGGCAAAATTTTACAGCCATTAATATATGAAGGGTGGAGAAACAGGCGTGAAATTGACTCAATGGGACTGTTTAGTTGGTTTACGCCAGAAGTAGCGCTATTTTTTACTAGCGACTGTTCTACGAATACTGGCAAGTATACCTCACGGGCACCTGAAGGTACTGTCGTTTATGACTATGAAAGCCGTATGGACTGGATTAGGAAGGCGGCTGAGAAATTTCATGGGCTAATGCAAAATGAATCTACCTATATGGAAACACAACTCCAAACTATGGCAGGATGGCACAACAAGGCAGATCGCTGGATTAATTTGAATTAGAAAAGTAGATCATTATGTTTAAACAACTGGGTTATTTTATACTTTATATTTTTATTAGCTTGCTAACTACTTCCTGTCAAGCCAAACCAGAGGTTACTATGCCTGATAAACCGTTAGAAATCGCCTTGAACATGACGGCAAAAGAACTATACGATGCAAACCCTGAATATAAAGCGTTTCAAGAAGGTGATGTTCAACCTATGGGAGTTACTTTTCAAGGATATAATTTTCCAAGATATAAAGAGCCTACCGTTACTATCAAATACCCAAATGGTGAAATAAGTATTGACGGTGTCATGTCAATTTTAGCTTATGACGATAATAAACAGCAAAACTATAGACTATCTAAGATCAGTCTTGGGTTTTTGTTTGATCACAAAGTAAGTGGCATAACAGACGAACGCGCTTACAAAGAAATGATGTCTTTATTTAAAGAACTGCAAGAAAAAGGTTGGACTTACGCCCATTCAAACAGTGCTCCTAGATTGACTGCCAAAGACAGTTTTACCTATGCAATAACAGAAGAAGGCTCTGAATTATATCTTGACTACAGCTACCCACTTACTTTTAAAGATTGGATGCAACTTAGCGATCTACAGTTATGGCGATTAAAGTATGGCACAGAAACTTATATGGACATTAGGATAAATAGACAAACAGACCCATCTACTAGTAAGCGTCATTACCTTATCAGTTTAGATGTTTATAACGAATTAGAAAAAATTCAAACAAACTTAGACTCTAAGGACAGAGGCAGATGGCAGAATGCCTATACAGAAATCTATCCAGAATTAGCCTTATGGAGATTAGAAAATGAAACTTCCGCTATAAGAATGAGTCTAAAAATCCAACAAGATCAACCTGACTACACCCTACCACTCATACTAGAAAAGACAGGTATTGATACCAGCAAGTTTGTATCTATCGATCCCTATAAAATAACTTACGAAGAGTTTATAAAGCGTCAAGAGGCTGGCGAAGATATGACGCCCTACTACGAGAACCAGCCTACCGCTAAACCTGAAATCACTAGTCAAGCCAAAGGGCGTTGCCCAGCAAATCAGCCCTGCCCTATATCTGGTTACTGGTTCACACCTGCCAAGAAAGATAGTAGAGCCTATTTTAAGCAGGGCGATATCATGCCCGATTACCCTCACAATAATTGGGGTGAGGTTATTTGGCAGTTCGATGGTGAGAAAGCTTAGTTTTAATATTTCGATCTGAACCACCTTTGGGTGGTTTCTTATATTTAGCCCTTTCCACTCAACCGCAAACCCACACACAATCTGGACAGCATAACTACCAGCACCACACCCCGACCCTCACCCAAACTGGTCTTGGTGGACAGCACCTAGCGGAGCGTTTAACGCAGTTAGCAACGGGACTTGGCAGACAAGTGAATGACCATAAGGCGATTAAAACCCAACTTGAGACTATTGCAGAAGAACAGCACACCAAAACCCATCAAACAACGCCATTCACGCTCATTGATAGTGCGGCTGATACCGGTTATGTCAGTGATGACCTACTCATTCACCGGTCAATGGGTGAAATGATAACCACTACTCAAGCGAACATGATGGTTAGTAGTGGCAATAGCCATAACCAAGTCAGCAGCGAGTCACTCAATATAATAGCCGATGGTAAATTTAGCATGACCAATGCCAAAGACAATATTACTCTCTCAGCGCATACAGGAAAACTGGAAGCTACAGCGAAGCAGGATGTCAATATCGCCTCCTCGACTAAGGAAGTTGAGATAGTAGCAACGAATAAGATTACGCTGACGGCAGGTGGTGCGAGCATCATTTTAGATGGTGGTGATATTACGATAACAGCGAAGCAGTTTACGGAGAAAGCTGGGAAGCATAGTAAGGCTGGGGGTGGGATAGATGGGCTTAGTTTGGCGGGGTTGCCGAGTAAATCGATAGAAACAGATGACAACTTAAGAATTGTATATGATGAAGGTTTCGTGATCGTTGATGAAGATACTCAAGAACCTATACCAAACTGTCACTATAAAATTACGAAACCTGATGGAAGTATTGAAACAGGGATTACAGATGATGAAGGCAGAACAAAAGTAATAGAAAGCTATGCAATTGAAGATCTTAAAATAGAGGTAAGATTCTAATGGCTGATAATTGGGAATTAATTGGACAGTCATCAACTAGTCCAAGAAGTAATACTAATAGAGCAGTAGTAAGTACGAAAGTACCAAAAACTGAGAATATTATATTTATTGGTTCTGAATTCGAATACAATAACTTTTGGCTAAAAAATATGTTTATCGCAGCTGCCTATCCTTTTATTAAAAATAGAAGAAAATTTAGAGCGTGTGATAAAGTGACTATTGCCTATGTTGATTATGGCTATACTCGTTTAGAAAAACTAGCTATTGAAGGGCTAAAAAACGAAATAGAATTTACTGATAATATAATTTTTGTCGCGTTGAAAACCAAATCAAAAATTATAGAGCTATTAAACGCGAATAGAGAAAACTACAAAATTAAAGACTTAGCTTTTTTTTGCCATGGGTTGAATGGAAAGATTACCTTGAATTATAGTGCCAGACCTAACATCGACCTAACTACTTCAGATATAAATTCTATTGGTAACACTAACTTTCTTAGTTCAGCTAAAGCTAGTTCGTATGCTTGTAGAACAGGAATGGCAGATAGTGTAACACTTAGGACTCAAGGATCGTTTGATGACATTAGCGAGGCAGATCCTGATAACAGTTTTGCTCAACTATTCGCAAATAGACACAATATCGATTTTTATGCATTTCATAAACGTACACTATATAGTAATATTTTGAACCCCAAAGACGATGCTGAAAAAATAGCTGAAGACCTCAAAAATAAGAGAAAAACAAATAGTATTGATGTCATTTCTATATTAGAAAATTATGAAGCATTAACACATCCAGAATTGGGTGAAGGTTATAAAAATATGTGGGGATGGATTCCTAGAGGGGCAGTATCAGAAGGAACAGTTGGATATTCATTATGGCGAAAAGGGGGTGGATTAAAAATACCAGTTGCTGCCAGCACTCCTACAGGATTACCTTCAATAATGACTAGATTCAGTCCTAAATAATATGATTAACAAAAAACCAAAGCTCACATTCCTTATATTTACGCTAATAATCTTATTAGTTTTTTCATATATTTATATGGTGAAGTCAATGAATGCATTTAACTATCAACAATTCGACGAGAAAGATTTTTTACTCATTCAGGCAGATTTAAAAAGAGAATATAGTCTCTATTTAAATAGCTTTGAAAAAGATAACAGCGTTCAAGTCACTTTTAATCTCTATAATATTTCACCGCCACATGGTTCCACTATAGAATTATACTCTCATAAAATATCTAGTTACATATATATTGGTCCTTATCAATCTACACTTTCATTTGTTGTAAAAGATGATTTATTCGAAGATAGTCTCGATTCGCTAACTATCTCAATAGTCGATTCAGAAAATAAATCCTCTTATACTATAGAGCAGGAAAAGGTTTTCAAATTTTGGCAAAAAGGAAAGGTTATTAATATTTGGTTTTTACCTTTTAGAAAAAGCGATGAAGAAACTAGTACAACTATAGGTTATACAGTTTCTTTAGATTAATTAGATCCTAGTGTTCACACTATGTCTTAGATTATTGTAGTGGCATAATTAAATCGGACCACGCTTAAGAGGTTATACTAACCCAAAAGAAGGAACATAGTATGACTAGCAACCGCAGAGAATATACCCGAGAATTCAAATTAGAAGCTATCAGCTTAGTCGTTGATCATAAGCGCAAAGTAGCAGAAGTGGCAGAGTCTTTAGGAATTGGTGCATCAACCCTAGATAACTGGGTACGCAAGTATAAAAAAGAGTAGCAAGGGGTTGCACCAGCTGCAGGTTTAGCCCTCACCGATGAGCAAAGAGAACTACAAGAGCTACGTAAACAAGTTAAACGACTCACTATGGAGCGCGACATTCTAAAAAAGGCTTCGGCTCTGCTAGCCTTGGACAGCCTGAACGTCTATCGCTGATCAGCAAGCTTGCAGAGCAAGACAAACGACTGAGCAAGCGTAAGCTATGCCACCTGTTTGGTGTCGTTAGAAGCAGCTACTACTATGGTATTAAGACTAAGCCTATTGATATAGAACGCGTCAAACTCAAAGCATTAATACGTCAGATATTCAATGACTCCAAGCAATCGGCTGGTGCTCGCACTATTGTCGCTATCTTATGGAATGAGCATAACATCAGGCTGACACGTTACCTAGCAGGTAGTCTTATGAAGAGTATGCACCTTAAAAGCTCTCAGGAAAAGACACACAAGTATAAGCATGCTGATCAGATGCATAAAACCCACGACAATATCCTAAAGCGCAATTTTAGTCCAAGCATGCCTAACCAAGTCTGGACGGGAGATGTGACCTATATCCGTATCAAGAGCGGCTGGTGTTATCTAGCTGTGGTGTTAGATCTGTTTGCCCGTCGTGTCGTGGGCTTTGCCGTATCAGACTCTCCTGACAGTATGCTGACTGCTAAAGCACTACAGATGGCATATCAGACGAGACTTAGACCCAGTAGGGTGCTGTTTCACTCGGATCAAGGCACGCATTACACTAGCAAGGCATTTGCTGAATCCGTGGCTAGTTGTGACGGCATGATTCAAAGCATGAGCAGAAAGGGTAATTGCTGGGACAACGCGCCAACTGAACGCTTCTTTAGAAGCTTTAAAACGGAATGGATGCCAAAGGGTGGTTATGAAGATATCTTTGAGGCTAAGAGTGCTATCACTGACTATATTTGGGGCTATTATCAAACTGTGAGACCCCATACTTTCAACAATTACTTAACACCATTAGAAACAGAGAGACGCTATTTTAACAAAAACCTCTTATCAGGTGTCCTAAATTAGTTGACCACTACACACTGGCAGGCAGCAGTGATTTAGATGAAAACTTAGCGGACAAAGACTTTGTTTGGAAGACCTATCAAAACGGTTTTAAAGTTCAAGGAACTAAAATCATAGCCGATGGCTCGCCGCAAGGTAAAACAGCTTATTTCAGTCAACCTTATTTGACGCCAGTGCCAGACTGCAAAAAAGACTGTCGCGGTTTGCCGAGTATCAGCCAAGATGCGCTCAATGAGATGTTTGCCAAGGCTTATAAGCACGATAACCAGTTGTTTATCCATAATAATGGCGATGGCGCGACAGATATGATTATTAAAGCCCACGAATATGCGGTTAAAAAGACGGGGCAAGCCGCTGATAAAGATCGCCGTACGGTGCCTATTCATGCTCAGTTTGCGCGCCCCGATCAGCTAGAAGCCTTTAAAAATATAAGATGCTACCGTCATTTTTTACCAATCATGCCTATTTTTGGGGTGATGTGCATGTGCAAAATTTAGGTAAAAAACGTGCTGATTTTTTAAGTCCGATAGCGACAGCGGATAAAATGGGGTTAAAATACACCAACCATTCTGACGATACCGTGACGCCTGTCGACCCGTTATTTACCGTTTGGTCAGCGGTTTATCGCACCTCGCGCTCAGGCAAGATTATCGGCGCCAATGAACGCGCAACCCCTTATCAAGCGCTCAAAGCCATCACGACCAATGCCGCTTATGAGTATTATGAGGAAAATAGTAAGGGTACCTTAACTAAAGGTAAGCTCGCTGATTTGGTTATATTAGATGCCAATCCGTTAACGGTAAATGCAGATAAACTTAAAGATATTCATGTGGTCACTACCATTAAAGAAGGTAAAATAATCTATCAGCGCCCGATAAAGTAAAACTATAATGACAGCATACTAAGAAAAAATTTAATGCTTTATAGTCAAATTCATATAAGCTTGACTATAAAGTTTTTTCTGTCTCTTTTATATCAATATTAGGATTCGTTTATGAGTAACACCGAGCAAATCACCTCCTCTGACAACACCCATTATCTACACCATACTTTTTTTGACCCAAGCGATAATACCACACCGATTACTGCTACCCTATTGATTGTGCATGGGATGGCCGAGCACAGCGGTCGTTATGCAGAGCTTGCGCAGTTTTTAGCAGATAACGGTATTGCGGTCGCCACTTACGATCAGCTGGGTCATGGGCAGACGGTCAAATCAGCCAATGATTTGGGTTTTTTTGCTGAAGAACATCCGGTGCAATCGTTATTAAAAGACGTTATTATCATGGCGGACAGCTTGAAAGCGCGCCATCCTAATGTGCCGCATTTCGTTATGGGTCATTCAATGGGCTCGTTTATCGTGCGCAATGTTCTCAAACATCACGCCCAGAACTTTACTGGTGCAATTTTAATGGGTACCGCTGATGCCAATCCATTGACCAAAGTGCTATTACCCATTAATAAAGTACTGGCAAAAGTAGCGCCCAAAAAGCCAAACCCAGTTTTCGCCAATGTGATGAATAAGGTACTCAATAGTAAACTTGATAATCGTATTTCTTCTTCAGAATTTGCTTGGCTTAATGAAGACCCTCAAGCTATCGAAGCTTATGAAGCCGATCCATTGACGGGTTTTGATTTTACCAACAATGGATTTTTAACCTTGTTTAGCTTAATGGAAGCGGGTCTTAATAAAAACTGGGCAATGACCATTGCCAAAGATTTTCCGATGTTACTGGTCAGTGGCGAGAACGATCCGATCGGCGATATGGGCAAAGGTATTCGCAAAATTGCCAGCCGTTTAGAAAAACAGAACTTTAGCAATATCACGCTACAGCTCTACCCGCACATGCGCCATGAGCCGATTCATGAACAAAATAAGCAGCAGGTTTATCAAGATATTGTAGACTGGATAAATAGCAATACTGCTGCCTAGTAACAAAATGCTTGATTAATTTAAACGACCACTTTTATTATCTTTTTTACCCTTCACCAACTTTAGGAATATTTATGACATTGCAACAAACCATCGAGCAAGCCTTTGAAAATCGTAACGATTATAGCCCAGCTACCATGCCACAAGACATACGCGACGCTATCAACGAAGTGCTTGAACAATTAGACAACGGTAGCTTGCGTGTTGCTGAGAAAAAAGATGGCGAATGGGTGGTCAATCAATGGGCTAAAAAAGCGGTATTATTATCATTTCGTTTAAACGATAACTATGTGCAGGCGGCGGGCGAACACGTGCAGTTTTATGACAAAGTGCCGACGAAGTTTGCTGACTGGACTCAAGAGCAGTTTAAAGCAGCTGGCGTACGCGTGGTACCACCAGCGGTTGCTCGTAAAGGCTCATACATCGCAGCTGGAGCAGTATTGATGCCATCGTACGTCAACATTGGCGCTTATGTCGACCAAGGCGCGATGGTAGATACGTGGGCGACGGTTGGTTCGTGCGCCCAAATCGGTAAAAACGTGCATCTATCAGGCGGCGTCGGTATCGGCGGTGTCTTAGAGCCGCTGCAAGCCAGTCCAACGATTATCGAAGACAATTGCTTTATCGGCGCGCGCTCTGAAATCGTTGAAGGCGTGATAGTAGAAGAAGGCTCAGTAATTTCTATGGGCGTGTTTATCGGGCAATCAACGCGCATTTATGACCGTGAAACGGGCGAGATTCATCGCGGCCGTGTACCAGCAGGCTCAGTCGTTGTACCCGGTAGCTTGCCATCAGAAGACGGTACGCACAGTTTGTACGCTGCTATCATCGTGAAGAAAGTCGATGCGCAAACCCGAGCCAAAACCTCGGTCAATGAGTTATTACGTTTGGCCTAGTGATGTAATTTTCCTAGAGCTTCCATAGATATCAGGCAATCAAAAAGATGTTGAAACCCAATTTCAGCATCTTTTTTAATGTTCAATATCAGTTTAAGTTTAACTTAATACAAGACATTACGTTATAATCCTTGCCTCGTTTGGGCGCTAGAAATATTAGCGCTAAACAAACTACTAAACCCTTTTTTATTTGGTCAATGCGCGCCGCATTATCAATCTTTATCTGTATTTGACATATTATGAGTGAGTTATCTTTACGCACCTCGGCAATTCCTGTCACTGATCCCGAAGCAGGGCTACGTTTGACCGAGATTTTTTATTCGCTGCAAGGTGAAGCGCTGACCTCAGGCTTGCCGACGATATTTGTGCGCCTGACTGGCTGCCCGTTGCGCTGCGTGTATTGTGATACCGAGTACGCTTTTAGTGGCGGTGAGCGGCAATCGCTAGAAGCCATTGTCGCGACCATCAAAAGCTATCCTTGTCAGCGTATTTGCTTGACTGGCGGCGAGCCGTTAGCGCAGCCAAACGCCGTTGAATTGATGCAACGTTTGTTAAATGACGGTTATGAGATTTCACTTGAAACCGCAGGGGCGCTGACGGTAAAAAATGTACCGCCTGCGGTCAGCAAAGTAATGGATCTGAAAACGCCAAGCTCAGGTGAAGTCGATAAGAATCTTTGGTCAAACCTCGACTATCTCACCCAGCACGACCAAATCAAATTTGTCATTATGAATCGCGCCGATTATGAGTGGGCAAAGGCAACACTGTTTGAGCATCAACTTGATAAATTGGTCGGTACGGTTTGGTTTTCACCGATGTTTACTGTCGCAGAAGAAGTCGCTGCTAGTGAAGCATTGAGCAGCCCCGATGTGCCAGTATTGGCACGCGAGCTGGCTGAATGGATGCTGGCAGACGCCATTCCCGTCCGCTTCCAATTACAACTGCATAAGATTATTTGGGCCGATGCTAAAGGTAAATAATCGCCTAATCTTGATGCGAATTGGACAAATCAATAGATCGGATAAATAAGCAATCCAAATTCCAAACTAAACATCCTCTGAATATAGTCAAGGGATTTTAGAATCGCTACAAGGCGACCGACCGCAGATAGTACATTGAATTGAGTACATCTAGGGCGGGTAACACCGTAGCGGTTTAAAAGTGCTCTGACTATAGCTAACCAGCCGACTGCAAGGACGCATACATGGTCAAATTGATTTTACTGGGCTTATTGGCGGGGGCGTTCTTTAGCTCGACATTTATTTTAAATGAGCTGATGAGTAATGCTGGCGGCCATTGGTTTTGGTCAGCGAGCCTACGCTATGTCTTTATGTGGCTGATTATCAGCGCCGTTATTATCCTGCAACATGGCGTTGGACGTATTCAAGCGCTTGCGAGCATTTTTCGTCAGCACTGGCGCTTTTGGTGTCTTACCGGCAGTATTGGCTTTGGGGTATTTTATACTGGTATTTGCTATGCAGGCGACCACGTGGCAGGCTGGGTCGTTGCTGCTACCTTTATGTTTACCGTCGTAACCAGTTTGCTCGTACTATTGGCATTTGGGCAAAGGTTTGATAAGAAATTTATTATTTATGCGTTTTTGGTGTTTATCGGGGTGGTATTGGTCAACGTCAGCGAAGGTTTACGCGCCTCTGCCCTTGCCGACATTGATAGCGCGCCGATGGCAGAAATGCTACTTTACGGTGCCCTACCTGCGCTAATTGCGGCTTTTAGTTACCCAATCGGCAATCAACTGGTCTGGCAAGTTTCCCATAACTCGCGCAAACACCATCCCCATAAAGATAAGGCTAAAACGCAACAAGCAAAAGAAGCAAATAAACCCAATCGCGAACAAAGTTATCACGAGAATGCTAACCAACCGCTTGTCTCAGAAGCTTTCGATTTGTCTGCTGTCATGTCTAGCACTTCGGATAACAACGCTACCTTAAAAACCCCCTCTAGCATCGAAGTCATACCCTCTTCGCCTTTACAAAACTTCATCGCCCGCATTCCAGTTATCGAGACGAGCTTATTACAAAATGCCTTTAATAAAGTCTGGCTAATGACCTTGGGTAGCTTTCCATTTTGGCTGGTTTTAGGCGCTTTTATCCAGCCTGAACCACCTGCAACCACCCAGTTATTTAATACCTTGCTAGTAGCATTACTGGCTGGAGTAGCGGCGACAAGCATATTTTTTTATGCGCGTGAGCAAGCGGTGACGTCAAGCGAAGTCGCAGGCGTTGACTCCACCCAAGCCAGCGAGGTAATCTTTGCTTTGATTGGTGGTATACTATTGTTGGATAATGCCATACCATCAGCAATGGGATTGGTCGGTATTGGGCTAATTATTCTAGGACTGATTTTATTTGCAAAAGACGGTTGAGGCTAAAATAAGTCATGATGAATCACTTTATTTTCCCCGATGTTTTGCTGTATTTATTAGATATGGTAGGCGTCATTGCTTGTGCCATTGCCGGCACTTTGCTGGCGCAGCATAAAGGCTTTGATATTGCGGGCTGTATTTTGGTTTCTATGGTCAATGCCATTGGCGGTGGTACATTGCGCGATATGGCGCTCGATCGTCATCCGCTATTTTGGATGACTGACCTCAACTATGTCATTGTCATTACTATTACCTCGCTTATTCTACAAATTTTCTTTCATCTGTATCATAAGATTGATAAAGCCCTCAAATTCTTTGACGCGATTGGTCTAGCGGCTTTTAGTGTCATTGGTTTTAAAGTGGCGTTGGCGCAAGATATATCGCCGGTTATTGCGGTTATGATGGGAGTTTGGACGGCGATTATCGGTGGTTTATTGCGTGATATTATCTGTAATGAAATACCACTGCTGCTACAGCGTGAGATTTATATCACCGCTAGTATTGCAGGATCCTTGAGCTATTTGGCGCTTGATTACTGGGGCGTTGATGCGGTTGCCAATGAATTTATGATGTTATTTATCATCTTTGCCGTGCGTATGCTGGCGCTTAAATTCGATTGGCACCTGCCCTCTATTCGTTTGGTCGATTAACTCTTCGTTTTACCGCTTAACCTCATGGGCAAAAAATACCAGTGCTTTGATATTGATGTTTTAATATAAGGGATTTAATGAGAAAAATGCATGCTCACCATCGCTTTAGATTCTGAATTGATGACTACTTTTGACCCGCGTTCACTCATTTATCTGTTTGATATGATTGGGATTGTCGCTTGTAGTATTTCGGGAACGATATTGGCCAAGCATAAGAACTTTGATGTCTTTGGCTGCTTATTGGTATCGATTGTGACTGCCATCGGCGGCGGTACGGTGCGCGATGTCATTTTGGATCGTCATCCACTGTTTTGGATGGTGGATATGAGTTATTTGACGCTTATTACTGTTTCGTCGTTAGTGATGCAAATATTCTTTCATCCCAACTCTAGGCGCGTTGATAAATTCCTCAAGCTCTCCGACACTATTGGCCTATCAGCTTTTACCTTAATCGGTATCAAGGTTGCTGATAGTATGGGTGCCAATGTGCCAGTGGCATTATTACTCGGGGTGATTACGATTATTGTCGGCGGTATCATCCGTGATATGATTTGTAATGAGATTCCGTTGGTGCTACAGCAAGAGATTTATATTAGTGCGTCTTTAACGGGCGGCATTCTTTATTTTGCCCTGCACAATCTTGGCGTAAGCGCTTGGATTGCCGATATCTCAGCAATGGCGACGATTTTTACTTTGCGGATGCTTGCCATTCGTTATGACTGGCAATTTCCAACCATTGAATGGAAATATTAAAGTATTCAAGCCTAGCAACTACTTGCTTTCCTCTACTGTCTCTTTTACCAGCGCCAAATCTTTGACCATCAACTGCAAGCTTTGTTTGCCATTCCACTCATTAATGTCTAGCTGGAATAATAAATGCACTTTTTCGGCGCGGTAATCCCAAGCACTACTATCAAAATTGAATTGGATAGCCTCAATCGGATATTGCACATCGGGATAACGTAGCGACAACTTAAGATGTTTGTCTTTTAATATCTTAAAGCTTAACACCTCAAATACGCCGTCAAATATCGGCGGCGCAAAGCCATGACCCCAAATGCTGGCATTGGCTAAGTGCTCCGCAAACCATAAGCTAAAGTCAGCCGCTTGCAATGGTCCATCGGTAAATTTCTGCTCGGCAAATACCTCATCATCCATCTGCGCCATCACTTCGTTAAATGCGGTCACAAAGCCATCAAAATGACGCCGTTTGATAGTTAAACCTGCTGCCATGGCATGACCACCAAAGTGGCTGATTAAATCAGGGTAACGTTCGGCCACTTGCTCAATCGCATCACGAATATGCACGCCTGCGATAGAGCGCGCCGAGCCTTTGATGGCATCGTCGTCACCCGTGCGTTCTGTATCCGCTGGCGCAAAAACGATACTGGGCAGATAGTGACTTTCTTTTAAACGACCAGCGACGATACCGATAACCCCTTGATGCCAATCGTCTTGATATAAAATGATGCTGCGGTTTTGATTATCAATAGCCGACTTTTCAGTTTTAGGCTGGATAAGAGTTTCATCGCTCTCGTCAGCATCCTTCTTAGCATTAGAGTCAGCAGTAGCTAACGCTTGCACAATGCTATCTGCTTGCGCGCGCATCTCACCTTCGACATGACGGCGCGTACGATTAAGCTGCTCAAGCTCTTGAGCCAAACGCTGGGCGGTACTCCAGTCATCGGTCAATAAGCATTCGATACCGATGCGCATATTATCCATGCGCCCCGCAGCATTGATACGCGGACCTAAAACAAAACCAAAATCTTGCGCCTGTAATTGTTTTGGGTCGCGACCTGCTTGTTCAAGCAGTGCCAATATCCCAAGCGAGCAGCGACCTTGGCGAATGGCGTTTAGACCGTGATGCACTAAAATACGATTGTTTTTATCAAGTACACCCACATCGGCAATCGTCCCAAGTGCGACCAAATCTAAATATTGGCTGACTTGCACGCTAGACTTGCCTGCTTCGCGGCGCAGTTTCGCCAAGCGTCCGAGCACATAAAACGCCACGCCGACGCCAACCAAGGCTTTACTACTAAAGTTGCAATCAAGCTGATTGGGATTGACCACTGCTTCGGCGGGCGGTGTTTCTTTGGTGATTAAGTGATGATCAGTAATAATGACAGTGATGCCATCAGCCTGCGCCCGCGCCACGCCGTCATGGCTTGAGATACCATTATCGACCGTCACAATCATGTCGGGCTTATAAGTTTTGATACCTAATTCAACAATCTCTGGCGTTAGACCATAGCCATATTTAAAACGGTCAGGGACTAAAAAATCAACCACCGCGCCCATCTTTGTTAGCGCGCGCATCATCAATGCGGTACTGGTTGCCCCATCGCAATCAAAATCACCGACGATTAAGATACGCTGACCTTCGTCGATGGCCACATCTAACAAACGCACCGCTTCGGTGACGCCATGCAGCATTTCAGCAGGTAATAAACCAGATAAGCCAGTCTCTAACTCATCAGGCGCAGTGATACCGCGACCGGCATAAAGCCTAGCAAGGGTAAAGGATTGGGCGGCAAGTGGTTGCAACGCGGCGGGCAACTCGTCGATGCGAGTGCAGGTATAACGGGGGGTTAAATTTAGCATGGTGCTATTCTACTGGCTTTGACACATAGCCACAATGGGAATTTTTAGCACTATCGTCTAGGTTTGGCGATTGCCCAATTATGCCTTATGGCGTAATTTATATGACATATCATGTAGGAAACACAAAGGCTATATATGGCGAATGTTTGAACGCTTGCTTGCCAACCTGCCCTTTATTTACAAAAACGGTGCAGAGAGCCTGCAATTTTCTGCATTTTGCTACAAAGCAATGATTGTATGGCGCTTATAAAGCCATAAAATGGTAAATATTCAAGTTGAGTTATGAGAAGATGACTTATTGGAAAATTATAAGATACTCATCATTTTTGCCATGTTTGCTTTTGTTATATTAATTACTTTCTATTTTTTAAACATTTTAAGGACGCGTTATGAAAACCACCCCAACCGCTGAAAAACTGCCTAATACCATCGATCCTAATCTAGACCTAGATAAAGTCAAAAAGGAGTGCGAAAAATTGGTCAAAAAACGCGCCAAACTTTCTGCTGGTGTTGCAATCGTACCTATTCCATTTTTTGACGTGGCAGTCGATGCCAGCATGCTAACCGTTCTGCTACCTGAAATCAGTGAGCGTTTTGGACTGATTGAAGGGCGTCAATCTGCCGTCGATTTAGAATCACGTGCCATCCATTGGCAAGCCTTAAAAGACCGTACGGTTGATTTTGCAGGTTTAATGGCGACACGTGGTATCGTGAAAAAGACCGTCCAAGGTTTCGGTGGTCGTATCGCTGCTAAGCAAGTGACTAAGTTCATTCCTTTAGGCGGACAAATGGTCGCCGCGACCATGGGCTATATGATTTTTAAAAAAATCGCCACCGACCATATCAATGAATGCTATAACTTGGCAAAAGACATTCAGCAAAAGCAACATGGTAAAAATGTCTAACAGCATGCCATTATTGTTTAAAGTTTAAGAAATTATTATTCGTAAAAAAAACCCAGCTAAGATTCTTAGCTGGGTTTTTTAATTTAAGGAACAGACTTTTCATACTTAACAAACCTAGTATTTTATATAAAAATACTAGCCGCCATTTTTGGCGATCCAATTTTGCATTTGCTCAATTTCAGCCTGCTGCGCGTCGATAACCGCTTGCGCCAGCTCACGCATTTCGGCATCTTTGCCATATTTTAGTTCTACTTCCGCCATATCAACGGCACCCTTATGATGCGGTAACATACCACGCGCAAAGGCCATATCAGGTTTAGGGTCCGCGATACCCGCCATCATCTCATCGTGCATAGCGTCCATCCCATCAGCGTAGGCTTGCTGCATGGCTTTGGTATCAGGCGTGGCTTCAGCTGCGTCAGGATGACTGGCCAGCCAGTTTTGCATTTGCTCAATCTCAGATTGCTGGGCGTCGATGATTTCTTGCGCCAGTTGACGCATCTCTTTATCCGTACCATATTTTAGCTGAATCTCCGCCATTTCAACCGCACCGACATGATGACCGAGCATCCCTTGCGCAAACGCGGCATCGGGATCGTTGTAATTCATCCCAATCATCATCGCATCGTGCATTTTTACCATCGAGTCATTGTACGCTTTGTGCGTCACCGACATGTGCTCAGTATCTGTGCTCATCGCTGCCATATCATGATTGGCGTGCGGGCTGGTCGCTGTGTTGGTTGCCGTGTCAGTGACGATTGCTTCTTCTGTAGCAGGCGCAGCGTTTTCATTTGCAGGCTGACAAGCACTGATAAGCAAGGCAGCACTGATACTAGCACTAAGCAATGCTAGGCGTGAATGGTTAATAATTTTCATGGTGTATCCTTTATTTAAATAAAGCATAAAAATGGCAAATTAAGAAAAATTTGCCGAAAAAAAATAGCTAAATGACTGCGTTAAATACAGCCATTTAACTACGAGCATTTATTAAAATATTTAGTGAATTCTTAACTTACCCTAGCGCTTTAAGAACTAAGATCTTTAACTTCTAGGGTTTTTAAGCCTCTAAGCTAATGTATTTCTTTAATTTATTTAAGCTCTTCGATCAGCTCTTGCATTTCGCCAATTTCGCGCTCTTGCGCCTCGATGATATCATCAGCAAGCTTACGCACTCTCGGGTCGTCGATATCGGCGCGGGTACTGGTCAAAATAGCAATCGAATGGTGCGGTATCATCGCCTGCATCCAGTCAACTTGATCAACGGTCGCTTGGGATCTGACGCCCCAAAGACCGACGGCAAACATCACGATGCTCAGCCCATAAATCATAAGATTGACTTTGGTTTTTTTGTACATATGGCTCATAAACGCCAACATGATGACCGACATAGCGGCGCCCATATACAGCGCCATATAAGCTCTGGTTTCGCTAAAATAAACGTGATCCCACTTGTAAGTATTAAAGTACATCATGATATACATGACGATGGTCGACGTTAAAATCATCAATGAAAATCTGACATACGGGTTCATTTTTTCTTCTTTAGAGTGCTGCATAAGGTAGTCTCCCGCTACGTTGTTTATATTATTTTTATTAATTTATATTACTTAGGCTATTTAAAGGCTAGCCAATTACTAAAAGGTTTTTATTGCATTTTATGAGCTTATAACTGCTGCTTAACAGACTCAACATCCGCGTATACTTGGTTTGTACTGTCTTTGTTTGCACGCATGGCTTTATAAAGCGCAAAATAACCTTGTTGATTTTTATCCAAAAATGATAGCAGTATCAGCCTGACAATGAGATGACGCTAAGATGACAATGTTGTCATCTTAGCCGTCTAGCATAGGCATAGCGCTGGCATTGCTCTATGATTGGAGGTTTGCAACTTGTATATGATGCAATCGCATAAAAATTATAAATAACGGGCATGAGTACGCTATGAAAATACTATTGGTGGAAGATGAGCTGTCACTTGGTGATTATATTAAAAAGGGTTTGAGTGAAGCGGGCTTTATCGTTGAGCATCAAACGACAGGACTTGGTGGCTATCATGCCTTGATGACCGAGGATTTTAATGTGGTCATCATGGATGTGATGTTGCCTGATGTGAGTGGTTTTGAGTTGGTGCGCAATTATCGGGCGGCGGGCAAACTGACGCCAGTGCTGTTTTTGACCGCGAAAGATGATTTAAGCGACCGCGTAAAGGGCATAGAAATCGGCGGCGATGATTATCTGACCAAACCTTTTGCCTTTGCTGAGTTATTGGTCAGAATCAAAAACCTATTGCGCCGCGTCAATCAAACCGATTACGCCAATACAGTGCTACAAATTGCCGATTTAAAAATGGATATTGCCAAACGTACTGTCACGCGCGGTGAGCAGCCTATTAAGCTAACCGCTAAAGAATTTGCGCTACTACAATTTTTTCTTGAGCGCCAAGGTGAGGTGCTACCACGCTCTGTGATTGCCTCGCAAGTCTGGGATATTAATTTTGATAGCGACACCAATGTGATTGATGTGGCGATACGGCGTTTGCGGATTAAAATCGATGACGATTTCGATACCAAACTGATTCATACGGTGCGCGGCATGGGTTATCGGCTAGATATAGATGATGATGCCAATGACAGCGCTGTTATCACTGCGGTTATTGAATAATATGACGCCGATTGCGACGGATGGTCGCTTATCTTTATTGTGGCGCACTATTCTGCTGTTAAGCTTGTGCGTCATCGTCACTCAGATATTTCTGTATGTCTGGATACAGCGCTCGGTTAATGAGCATTTTGAGCAAATGGATGCGGAGATTTTAACCCATGCGGCGTTTAATTTACGCCAGTATATGGATAGCAATAGCATAGTTGACACGAGTAACACTAAGAAAAAGCCACTTTCTCAGCAGACGCTCGCTTTACAGAACGCTAGTATCGACTATGAAGTCAAAACCGTGATTACCGATAATAACGGGCAAGTGCTTATCAGTGTGCCAACTGGTTTTATCAATCAGTCGAGTCATCATGGCGCGGTCAAAGCGTTGTGGCAAAAACATCACGAACAGCCGTTCGATCTAAAAATTAACGACCGCCATTATCGCGCTATTGTCATTCAGCACGCCAGCCGCTTAGCACTCATCGCCCTACCCGTCGATGTTCATCATCAGTATTTGGCGCAATTTAACCGTCAGCTGATTGTTATCTTAATCGCCATTACCTTTCTTTTAGTCTCTATCGCCGCTTTTAGTGTGCATTTAGGCTTTGCACCGCTTGCGACCATTCGGCAAAAAATGAGCCGTATCAATGCCGACCAGCTCGACGATAGAATTGTGATAGCGGATATGCCCAGTGAATTGCGAGCGCTTGCAGAATCCTATAATGCAATGATGGTTAAGCTCGCGCATAACTTTGAAACGTTGTCGCGCTTCTCAGACGATATCGCCCACGAGCTGCGCACGCCGCTTGCCACCCTCAGCACCCAAACCCAAGTCATGCTCAGCAAACCGCGAGCCAGCAATGAGTATATCGAGCAGCTGCATCATCAGCATGACACCTTAGCGCAACTATCGAGCCTCATTAACAACATGCTGCTACTGGCAAAAACGCAAAAAGGCTTGATTCATTCGCAGTTTAACCGCGTAGATAGCGATTTACTGCTGACTAAGATGATGGAGTATTATGAATGGATAGCCGAAGACCGCGCTATCACCTTTAAAAAAACAGGTGACTTTAAAACCATACTTGGCGATGCAAGCCTATTGCAAAGGTTGTTTGCTAACTTAATTGCCAATGCCGTTTATTATGCCGCCAGTGATAGTATTATTCATATTAATGGCAAAATTGTTACGGATAAGGTTGCAGAAAATAGGCAGGTTTTATCTTCATCAGGCATGCTAGCCTCATACCTGCAAATCTCCTTTACTAACCGTCTAACCGCCCCGATGACGCAAGCAGAGGTGGATAAATTATCAGAGCGTTTTTATCGCCATCATAAAACTCTATCAATGCATGCAGGGTCGGGCTTAGGTTTGTCAATTGTGCATGCGATTGTCAATGCCCACAATGGTAAAATAGCTATTACGGTAAAAGACGGCTATTACTTTGAGGTCAGTATCAAACTCCTTCTTGCTTAGCCACAAAAAAGCCCTGCCATTGCAGAGCTTCTTTTGCTTTTAATTGATTTTACTATTTTTACCTTTTAATGTACGGTGTTGGTTGGTAAGTTATCCGCATTGACAGGGCTATCAGGTTGATAGCTTGCATGTGAGGGTTTGGCAAAAGCAAACTTGACGACCTGCAATGCCACACAAACCGCACCAGTAATAAAGATCACGTCAGCAAAGGTACGAATCCAGCGCAGTGTTACTAAGAAATCTTGTTGTAAGAAGCCTTCACTACGTGCGTACCATAGACCTTCGGTCATTGACGCGTGCGCTTGGAAAATACCAATCGGTAATAAGCTAGTGACAATCATCAATACCAAGCCTGCATTTAGCGCCCAAAATCCTGTTTTGATAAGATTTTCACTAAACACATAATCAGGACGGATATAGCGCATGACCAGTAATACAAAGCCGATTGCTAAGAATCCATAGACCCCAAACAGTGCAGCATGGGAGTGAGTGGCGGTAGTATTTAACCCTTGTAAATAGAACAATGAGACTGGTGGGTTAATCATAAAGCCGAACACCCCTGCACCTAACATATTCCAGAACGCGACCGCAACGAAACACATGATAGGCCATTTAAGCTTATTCATCCATGGCGCTTGACGCTGCATAGACCAATGCTCATAACCTTCATAGCCTAGCACTACTAAAGGTACCACTTCTAAAGCACTAAATGACGCGCCGATTGCCATGACTGGTGTGGTTGTACCAGAGAAATATAAATGGTGGAACGTACCTGGGACACCGCCAAGCATAAATAGGGCTGCTGAAGCGATGGCAGAACCGGTGGCGATTTTTTTGTTGACCAAGCCTAAGTTGTAGAAAATGAATGCGAGTGAGACGGTGGCGAATACTTCAAAGAAGCCTTCTACCCATAAATGTACCACCCACCAGCGCCAGTATTCCATGATGGTTAAGTGGGTACGCTCGCCGTAGAACAAGCCTGCACCGTAGAATAAGCCGACGCAAACGACCGATGCAAAGAAGATCGCTAATAAATTTTTATCACCGCCCTCTTTTCTTCTAAGCGCTGGTAAACAGCCACGGGTCATCAATACTAACCAGAATAAGATACCAACCCATTTTAAAATCTGCCAGAAGCGACCAAGGTCAATGAATTCATAGCCTTGATGACCAAACCAGAAGTTGTATTTTGCAGGCATAATACCGGCAATCGCAAAGTACTGACTAACAAAAGAGCCTACAACCACGAGTATTAATGCCACCCAAAGGATGTCTACGCCCAATTTTTGGTATTTAGGATCTTTACCGCCATTGATAAGTGGCGTTAAGTACAAGCCTGCCATCAAGAAAGCGGTGGCAATCCAAAATAGTGCTGCCTGAATATGCCACGTACGTACTAAGGAGTACGGGAAGTAATCGGATACAGCGATACCATAAAACTCTTGCCCTTCAACGGTATAGTGCGCGACGAAACCGCCGATAAATACTTGGAATACGAATAGAGCAACGACTAGTACACCGTATTTTGCCAAGGCTTTTTGTGACGGTGTTAACGCCACTTTGGTTAATGGATCAGAACTTGCCGTTGCTTCTTTGACGTCTTCTTCTTTACGTAAGAACGACCAGCCCCAAATAAGAAAACCAACCCCAGCGATTAAGAACACCACACTGGCGATAGACCACATGATATTTTCAGAGGTTGGGACGTTATCAATTAAAGGCTCATGCGGCCAGTTATTGGTATATGTCGCAGCAGTACCCGGACGGTTGGTAGACGCAACCCAAGTGGTCCAAAAGAAAAAGTTGGTGAGTTTTTGTCTGTCTTCAATATCTGCCAAAGTATTGTTTTTCATGGCAAAATTTTCACGCGACTTTTGCAATGAAGGCTCATTACCGTAGAGACCGATATAGTAAGGCGCGACTTCATTAATAGCGGCGATACGCGTATCTGACAGTACCACTTGATTGTTAGCATTGGTATTGCTGCCACGATATTCTTTTTTCAGTTGCGCGCTAAGTACCGCTTTTTGATCATTCGTTGCCGCGGCAAAATTATGTCCATATAACTCTTGCGCCCGGATATCTAACCACGCCACAAGCTCTCTGTGTAACCAATCTGCGGTCCAGTCAGGCGCTTGATAGGCACCATGTCCAAGTATCGAGCCAAGCTGCTGTCCTCCCGTGCGCTGCCAAGCAGATTGACCATCTAAAATATCTTCTTCTGTGATTAATGCCTTTCCGCTGCTATCAATATACTGATCAGGGATAGGAGGTGCGGTGCGATAGACTTCCACGCCGCCCCAACCTAAAAAGGTAAAGGTAATGACGAGGACGGCGATTAAGCCCCACCAATACTTTTTATATTCGCCCATATCTTGCTCCTACTGGCTAGATAGATAAACTGAACGCTTAACATTCATTTTAAATGAATTTTTATAAGCGCAATTATAATTCCATAAATGATTAATACCGCTGCCTGTTACGATAAATCTATCAATCATCTGGTGAATATTAAGCCTGCTGCCTGAGTGATACTTTAGTCTTGGGATTAAGAATAAAGCACAATAAAAGCTGGGATTAAAGGCTTAAATCTTTGATGACATTAGAGTTAATGAATAGATTTTATCGCTTCATGCGCTAAACCTATTTGATGTATATTTACATCTAGCATCAAATTGGAAACATTTTAACATTCATTTAATATGAATGTTAAGAGTTATTTTTGCTTATTCTTATGTTTCTTATAAACTCCTCGGTTCACTTTTATCAAATCACGAGTGAAGTCCTTCATTTATAACCAAATTTAGAGAGAGAAACTCGAGTAGCAAGTTACTTATACCTAATGCAAAAACATAAAAAAACCAGATAAATGAAGTTATCTGGTCTTTTATTAGGAATACTTATTAATTACTCAGACGATTTAATAGTAGCTGATGACTGCGCTCAATCACCGGCGCATCGACCATATTACCGTCCACTTTAAAGATGGCTTGCCCACTGCGTTCGTATTCTGCGACTACTCGCTGCGCAAATTCAATCTCACTCTCAGTTGGTTGCAGGGCTTCTTTAACAATATCGACTTGCTTAGGATGGATACAAAGCATGCCCGACATACCCATCTGTGACCATAGCTGCACACGCTTGTGCAGTCCCGCGCTGTCATCAAAGTCCGCATACACGCTATCAATCGGTGCGAGCAGTTGATGGACTTTTGAGGTTAAAATAAGCTGATAACGAATTTGATTGGCGATGATATCGGCTGATGCTGTGCCCACCTGTACCTGTAAATCATTGCATAGGTCTAAAAAGCCGTAGCTAAATGCTACCATACCGTGCGCTTCTGCTATCTCATCGGCACGATATAAACCAATAGCATTTTCTATCACTGCAATCACCGGCAGACCCGTTTCTTGGTTAACTTTCTCTATATCTGCTGCCTGCTCCGCTTTTGCTAATAGTACGCCTGCCAGCTTAGGCAGCTGCTGACATAGCGCTAAGTCTTTGGCAAATTCAGCACTACTCGCTTGATTGATACGTAGCCAAAACGGGCGATAGCTTTGCGCCTCATGCTCAGCAGCATAGTAGGCTTTTAATGCTGCGCGAGCTTGGGCTTTGTCTGCTTGCGCAACCGCATCTTCTAAATCAACAATCACTGCATCTGCCCCGCTAGCAAAGGCTTTTTCTACCCGATCTATGCGCGTTGCTGGCACAAACAACCACGTCTTAGTATCAGCAAGTGATTTGATAACAGCTCGGTAAATTGGCGATTCGATATTGGTATCGATACTCGTATTTTTATGGGCAGATGGATTGCTAGAAGGTAACATGCTCGATTCCTAGAGGTAGATATTCATCATATAAACACTTAACGTTATTGTGCCACGACAAAAGCGCTTGTCATAGCCTAATAACGCTAGTTGGTTATAACGCTGGATATTAAGATTCCTCTGGTTTATCAAATAACTTTTCGATAGGTTTACTATGGATTTTCGAGCTGTTAAACATCGATTTATTGCCAGTATCGCCTTCTGTCCAAAAGTTGATATTAAACTGAGCATCATCGCTTAACTCTACGCGGTGCCAATATTGCGGTGGACTGACCGCAAACTGTCCGGCGTTGATAACGACTGTTTTTTCTGGCTCAGTGGCCGCTTCGTCAGCGAAACCATAAAAAGTCACCGTACCTTGCATGACGCAGATTTGGCCGTAAACGCCCTCAGCCGTATTGTGATGGGTCAATAAAGCATTGGGTACTTTATCTTTGGTGAAGAAGTGTGTCGAACGTTTGATTTTCCAATGGCTTGGAATGACGGGATTAGGATTGGTTTGGGTATCAGAACTCATGATAACTCCTTAGCTGGTTTGCTGAGTATAGATTTTTATCTCAATCTGCCTTAAAACCAATATGCAGTTAAGTGCGCAATTGAGAATAATTATCATTAATATAAAATAGCACCTTTTAAAAGCTTTTACTAGCTTTGTATGTTTTGACTATCTATAAAAATGTAACACCTTAAATGCGATCGCCGCCCCATTAACGGTCGCCCTGTCCATAAGTAGTATACAAACTACGCCCTATACTGCTTTCGCTCAATGGTGATGCTGCCCCATTATTGCTATTTTGTATCCATTACCAGCATCAGAATTTATAATGGGGACATTATTATGCATGCCAAAGAATTACTTGAGCTTGAGCGCCGTGATATCAGGGCGCTGCACTATACGTGGATTGCTTTTTTCCTCACCTTTTATGTCTGGTTTAATATGGCACCGCTGGCAACATCGATGCTACAGACAGAAAGCTATCTGACCCCTGACCACATCAAATTATTTTTAATCGCCAACGTCGCGCTAACGATTCCTGGGCGGGTTATCGTCGGCATGGCATTGGACCGTTTTGGTCCGCGGCGTGTGTTTTCTATCCTGATGGTCGTGATGGCGATACCGACGTGGTTTTTTGCGTTTGGTAACTCGGCAACCCAGCTATTCGTCTCGCGCTTATTTATGTCGATCGTCGGAGCCGGTTTCGTCGTCGGTATTCATATGACCACTTTATGGTTTAAGCCAAAAGACATCGGTTTTGCCGAAGGTTTTTATGCTGGCTGGGGCAACTTTGGTTCAGCGGCGGCGGCGATTACCATTCCAACCGTTGCTTTGCAGTTCTTTGGCGGCGACGATGGCTGGCGCTGGGCAATTGCGCTATCAGGTTTGTTAATGGCCTTATACGGCGTGGCCTATTGGTTTTTGATTACCGATGGGCCAGAAGTTGGTACGCATAAAAAATCTCGCAAAGCGGGCGCGTTAGAAGTATCGACGTGGAAGGATTTGTGGTTATATTGCTTATTTATCATTCCTTTATACGGCGTCTTATCGCTGCTGGTGTATCGTACCCAAGCGATGGGGTTTTTAAGTGCCACTGGCGGTATTATTTGTTATAGCGTCATTATAGTGATGGTCATTTACCAAATCTATAAAGCCATTAGCGTTAACGTACCTGTGATTAAAGCCGGTATTCCAGAAGATGATAAATACCCCTTTAAATCGGTAGCGGCGCTAAACGTCAGCTATTTTGCTAACTTTGGTGCAGAACTGGCGGTGGTTTCTATGCTGCCGATGTTCTTTGCCGCAACTTGGAAACTTGATCCAACGGCGGCTGGTTTGATTGCCTCTACCTTTGCCTTTGTTAACTTATGGGCGCGGCCACTTGGCGGCTATATCTCTGACAAAATCGGTAATCGCCGTTTGGTGATGTTGGTTTATATGTTTGGTATCGGCATTGGTTTTGTGCTGATGGGCGTGCTTAATGCCGAGTGGCCGTTATTTATCGCCGTGGTGTTTACCATTTTGTGCTCGGTATTTGTACAAGGAGCCGAAGGCGCGACCTTTGGTATCATTCCCTCGATTAAACGTCGTCTGACCGGTCAGATATCAGGTATGGCAGGCGCTTATGGGAACGTGGGCGCGGTATTTTACTTATTCATTTATACCTTTGTAGAGCCCAATCAGTTCTTTTATATCATTGCAGTTGGCGCATTTGTCGCATGGATTGTGTGTTATTTCTGGTTGGCAGAGCCCGAAGACGCCTTTGGTGATGAATATAAAATGTCCTCTGTCGATCGTCAGATTGCCGCAGAACAAGGCTAATTAACCCCAATTCGGGATAAGCGCTCAAAAAAA